>CAKNIZ010000012.1 GCA_930980855.1 uncultured Clostridium sp. | reverse complement strand
AAAAAGTGGCAACAAAAATTATAAATTTGGTAAAGTAAGTGAGAGACAAATTACAGGAGTGAGATTTAATGAATAAGAAAATATTAGAAATTAAAAATTTGACGAAATATTATGGAAAAGTTCTAGGAGTAAAAGATTTATCGCTTACTCTTTATGAGGGAGAAGTATTTGGCTTTATTGGACCAAATGGAGCAGGAAAATCAACAACAATTAGGTCAATTATGAATCTCATTAATAAAACAGAAGGTTGTGTTTTACTAAATGGAAAAGAATTAAACAAAGATAATATTGCCTTAAAAGAATTAATCGGCTATTTACCAAGTGAAATTCATTTATACGAAGATTTGTCTGTGAAAGAAATGTTAGATTATCATGAATCATTTTATAAAAAGAATTGTCATAAAAGGAGAAAAGAATTAGTTAAAAAACTAAAACTAGATGAGTCTAAAAAAATAGAAGAATTATCTTTGGGTAATTCAAAAAAATTAGGCATCGTTCTAGCATTTATGCACGAACCAAAATTACTTATATTAGATGAACCGACAAGTGGATTAGATCCAATTATGCAACAAATATTTTATGATTTATTGAAAGAAGAAAAAGATAAGGGAACGACAATTTTTTACTCAACACATATATTAAGTGAAATTTCTAAAGTTTGTGATCGTGTTGGAATTATAAAAGATGGTCATCTAATAACTGTGGAAACAATGGAAGAAATGCAAAAGAAAAATTTAACATTTGTTACACTAGAATCAAATGAAATAACAAAAATTGTGGATGATTTAAAGTTAGATATTCACCCAAAAAAAGAAAATACAATCAGGTTTAAAAATGGATTATCTTCTGATAAACTTATAAAATCACTTGCTAAATATAAAATAGATAAAATATTAATAGAAGAAGCAACCTTGGAAGATGTATTCTTACATTACTATAAGTAGGAGGTAGATTATGTTTAAAAGAGAAATGAAAGTTAATTTTAAAAGTTTTCTAATATGGTTATTGTTATTAATTGGAATTTTTACAATATCATTTTCAATTTATCCATCCATTATAAATAGTGATAATATAAAAATGATGGATGAAATGATGGAAATGTTTCCAGCAGAAGTATTAAAAGCCCTTAATATGGATATTTCATCCATTGATAGTGTATTTGGCTGGTTGAAGTCAGAGGGCTTTGTGTTTGCATTATTGCTAATAGGATGTTATTCTGGAATTCTTGGATCTAACATCTTATTAAAAGAAGAAAGTGATAAAACAATTGAATACTTAAATAGTTTACCTATTAAACGAAGTACCATAGTATTAAATAAAGTTTTATGTGGATTATTGTATATAGTTTTAATGGTTGGAATTCTTGGAATATTTAATTATATAGGACTTTCTTTAAGTGGAGAATTTGATAAGAATTTATATATTTTACTTAGCATTACACCAATATTTTCTTCGGTAGTAATATACTTTGGATGTATGTTTTTATCAACTTTCACACATAAAACAAAAAAGATGCTAGGTATCAGTCTAGGGATAGTTTTAATCAGTTATGTATTACAAGTATTATCTTCTCTTGCAGAAACAACAGAATTTCTTAAATATTTCTCTGCTTTTACTCTTGCTGATATAAGAAATGTAATAATGGATATTTCTATAAATCCTTTGTTGATATTAATAAGTATTGGTTTATCTGTAATGTTTTTAGGATTAACTATAATTCGTTATAATAAAAAAGAATTGGTATAATTGTTAGATAAATTACAATTTATATAAAATGTAGGGATTGTCGATTTTTGACGAACGATTTTTGTTGAAATATAAGGTCTTGAAGTATATAATGTTAATGTAGCTACACAAAGGAAAAAAGGAGGAAAAATGAATAACAAAGACGATACTATACAAATTATTGAAAGTTACCTAAACATATTACTAAAGACATTACCAAACGATGAATATATAATGCTTATAGAAAATACCCCTATATTAAATGAGTATGATAATTTAATGAGTGAATTTAAAGAAGATAATTTATCAGAAACATTTTTACAACAAGTTTTATACTTAGTTAAAAATATAACAGATAATAAAGTTAAGAACTGCTTATAATAGTAGTTCTTTTTTTATGGAAAGGAGTTGATAAAGTTGATCTTAGCAATTACTAGGGATAATGAAAAATTAATTTATGAGGTATGTAAAGAAAATGGCTTTGAAAATCCACAAGTATTAACAGGTGTTGATAGTTTAAAAAAGTTTGCAGTTCAAGAACTTAGAAACTTAAATAATTATAAGCAAATTATAATAGATATTGCCTCTACAAAAGAAACAGAAAATGAAATAGTACAAGCAGTTGTAGCAATAAAAAGTATGTATAATATAAAAATAATAATAGTTGCTTTAGGTTTTCAAGAAGGTAACAGTTTACTTGCTAAATTGTTTAATGAAGGAATCTATAATTTTGTAAATGCTAGTACATATTTTGAACAAAAGGAGCAATTTAGAAATTGTTTAAGTAATGAAGGCTGTCAATATAAAGATGCTGTTAGATTTAGGCAAAAACTTGATGAAGAAAAAAAGAATAAAGTCATTATCAAAAAGGAATATAAAAAACTAAAACAATTTGTTAATATAGCAGTTGCAGGAACTGAAAAACACATAGGAGTTACTACACAAGCAATACTGATTACAATGTTTTTAAAAAGCCTTAATATGAATGCTTGTTATATTTGTGCTACTGATAAAGATGAAATTAAAAATATTGAAACATTAGAAGGAGTGCTAAAAAAAGACGGATTTTATACATATAAAGGAATAGATTTGTATAGCAATGACAACAAAATTGATGCTATGCAATATGGATATGATTTCTATATTTATGACTATGGAATACTAAACGAAAATACTTTAGACAATTTCTTATCTAAGGAAGTAAAAATTATTGTTGGAGGTACTAAGGCTTGGGAAACCGATGAAACTTTTAGAGTATTAAGTTTATTAGAAAAAATACCTGAAGTAAATTATATTTTTAACTTTTCTAGTAATGAGGAAAAAGCTAAATTCAAAAGAATTTTAAAACAATATATAAAACATATATATTTTTCTGAATATACAACAGATACCTTTAATAGCAATATAAATACAGATATGTACCACGAAATATTTAAAGAATATATTACTGAAAAATCTAATAAGCTTGAAGTTGTTGAAAAGAAAGGTTTATTTAGTTTTCTGAAAAGAGGTAGATAATGAAGAAAAATTTGTATAAAGATTATTTAAAAAAGAAAAAAATAAAGGAAAAATACGATGAACAAGTAGTTGTTAATGAACAGAATCCAGTTCTAAAAGCACTACTTTTTTTATTTGATATTTTATCAAGAATATTTAATATATTATTCTATTTAGGCATTATAATACTTTGCTCTATTGGAGCTACCTATCTTGCTAATAAATTTGGAATAATAAATATATTTTAGGAGGTTTACAATGAATTGGTTTAAAAAAGTATTGGCAGTATGCAGTTTTTGTACTTTGCTTACAACTACAAACTGTTTAGCTGTTACACAAGAAAATACAGATATTACTGATGACAAACTAAATTGTTATAAAACATATTTAGTACAAGAAGATGAAAAAGACACTTTTATTGAAACTTTAGATAAAGATATTGAAGTTTTTGGAGAAAAGTACACATTTGATAGTTATACTTCTGAAGGTGGAACTACAACAGATACCATTGATATTTCAACAACAAAGAAAATTACAAGTGGTACTAATAACTTAAATAGTATTATAAATCAATTAGGAAGAACTATACATTATGAAAAGGA
This sequence comes from uncultured Clostridium sp., assembly GCA_930980855.1. GTDB lineage: Bacteria > Bacillota > Clostridia > TANB77 > CAG-508 > CAG-793. The sequence goes on along the minus strand of CAKNIZ010000012.1, from coordinate 46,678 downwards.
TGGTTATATAGGAGAATATCAATTAAATACAGAGAACATACAAATTAAAACAAACTACAATGGCTTTAGGGAAGATTTAATAGAAGAAACTATAAATTATACTGGCTTAGAAAGAAATGACCTAGATTTTATACCTAAACAAACAGAAAAAGATGGATTAACCTTAGAATTATTAAATGTTGAGTGGAAAGTTGAAACAACTAAGATGATAGGCGAATATGAAGTCGCAGATCTATATACAGCAAAATGTTACTATGCAGGAAAACAAAGAGTAAATTATCCTAATACTTATAGTGTTACAGCAGAATACACAGGAACAGCAACAAAGGAGATATTAACACCATATACATATACAGTAAAATATAATAAAGTCGAAGAAGAAATACCTACTGCTACTCCTGAAGTTGTTGAAAAGAAAGAAAATAATATAATTCCATTAGCAAGTGGATCAACAGTAATTATTTTAGTTATTTTATTCTTTCTTTCTAAAAATGTAACGGTTTATAATTACAGAGATGGTAAATATATAAAAGTTGGCAAAACTATATTAAATAATAATACAATAAACTTAACAAAATATTCTATGTCAGAAGTAACAAATAAATATAAATTAGAATTTTCAAAAAGACTTACAAATAAATTACAAGGCAAAATGATAACTATTAGCAAAGGTAAAAATAAGATAAAAACTTTAGTAAATACAGACAGCGAAAAATATAGTATAGAAGTTAGATTATAGGAGGCATTATGAAAAAGGAAAATAGATTTTTAATAGCAATAATATTAATTGCAATTATAACTCTTATAGGGGTTATTTTTTTTGCAGTAAAATATCCTGTATATAAAGCAAACAAAGATGCTGAAAGCATACAAATTGGAGATAATTCAGATTTAGATGATACACCTCTTGAAAATATAGAACAAGATATTATTCATTATGATGATGAAATAGGTACTCTTACTATACCTGACATTTTGCTTGATAATGCACCTATTAGAGAAAGTGTTGAATTATCTACCTTATCAGAAACAATAGGACACTTCCCTTCTACTTCTATTTATGAAGGAAATGTAGGTTTAGCCTCTCATAATTCAGGTAGTCAAGGAGATTTCTTTAAAAATTTAAAGAAAATAAAAATTGGAAGTGAGATTTTTTATCAAACTAATTATGGAACTAAAAGATATGTTGTAACAACAAAAGAAATAATTAATGAGGAAGATTGGTCTTATTTACAAGAAACTGAGGACAATAGAATTACTTTAATTACTTGTGTTGCAGGACAAAAAGATAAAAGACTTTGCGTTCAAGCAATAGAATCTTCTGAAGGAATGAGTTATGGGCAATAAATATTAAAAAAGGGTTTTGGATTGCTCCTTGAAACAATTTATAATTATAGTATAAGGAGATGATCTAATTATGAAAAAATATTTAATTATAGCTTTTATTTTAATATTTGGAATAGCAATATTATCAACCTACATAACTTATAAAAAAACAAATTCAAAAAATGTCATAGAAAATATAAATCCACAAAATATAGTGGAAAATGTGGAAAGTACAAATCAATTACAAACTTCAGATGAACAAACAACATCAGAACTGATAAATAATAGCATAACTCAATCACAAAAAGAAGTTACTGAAAAGACTCCAGTTGCTGAAAGTGAAACTGAAGTAAAAAACAATAAGAATTCTACTCCACAAGTTACTACTAATAATAAACAACCTATTGTTGAAGTAAATCAGGAAAATACAGAAATAAAAAAAGATAATAACAATACACCACAAACAAAAGATGAATCCATACAAGTACAACCTGAAAAAACGGAACAAGAAGTTGTCAAAGAAGAAAAACCTGTAACTATTGGAGAAGAATATAAAATTAATGATACTATGATTAACACGATAAAAAATGTTATAAATAGTAATCAAAGTGAAGATATGAAATTATATGGATATAATATTGTTATAGATAGTTCTATTGTTGAAGATACTTCTCAATTTACATATACTAAACAAAGAGTAATTGATAAAATTAAATATAAATTTGGTACAATTAAAATATATGCAAGAGATTATTATAACAATGGGCAATTTATATGCACACAATGTTATATCATATAGGAAAGGAGGTTTATTATAGATATAGAAAAATTGGCTAATAAAATAATAGAATATGAGGCTAATTATAATTGGTATGATCTTGTTGATGACTATGGAAATATTGAAATAGATAGTGATGCAAGAAAAAATCTACTAGAAGAAACACTTAGAACATTACAAAATAGTCCTGATAATATTATTTCACACTTAAAAACTATTAAAGAAGATTTAGAATGTGATGAAAATTTTGAAAATGATAAAGAATATCAAGAAACTAAAGAACTTATTAATGAAATTGAAAAATTAAAAGCTGAACAAATAGATGAAAGTTTAGAAATTTAATAAATAACTGAAAGGCACTTAATTTTAAGTGTCTTTTATTATGGAAAGGATTTGGTAAAATGATAAAAGTAAAAAATAAAAGAATATTAGCAATACTTATGTTAGTATTAACAATTTTTTCAGCATTAAGTCCTAGTGTGTTTGCAACAGAGATAAGTTCTGCAAATATACAAAATAAAGGAGATGTTGAATATCATCTACAATATTGGAACGGAGATCATTGGTCTTATGTTGTAACAACTTATACTACCTACACAGAAGGTGGCAAGGAATACCCTGCTTACTGCATTAATAGTGAATATCCGGGTGTAGGAGAACTACCTGATTATACTGTTGATGTAAATGCAACTCTTACAGAAGTTTTAGGAGATGTTAGAGTATGGAGAACTATTATAAATGGATTCCCTTACAAGTCAGCGAGTGAGCTTGGAGTAGCTAACGATATGGAGGCTTTTCAAGCTACTAAAATGGCTGTGTATAGTATTTTATATGATTATGATCCTAATACTAGATTTAGAGGGATAGATCAAGGAGCAGATGCTAGAGGAGATGCTATAAAAAGAGCAATAGTAAATATGGTTAATGAAGGAAGAAATGGAACTCAAGTACCTTCAGATCCAAATATAACACTATCTACTTCAGGAAATTTATATGAAGATGGAAATTACTATACTCAAAAAATAAATGTTTCAAGTACAGTAGATATGGCAAGTTATACAGTTACTGCTACTGCAAACTTACCTGAAGGAACTATAATTACTAATTCAAATGGCACTCAAACGAATTCATTTAATGGAAATGAAAGTATGTATGTAAAAATTCCTAAAGCACAAATGGGACAAGATATTTCAAACGCGATAATAAATGTTCAAGGAAAAGTAAAAACTTACCCTGTATTTTATGGACAAACAAGAGTGGATGGAACTCAAAACTATGCTCTTGCTTATGATCCATTTGGAGATGGTGTTGGTAGGGCTACATTAAATATAAAAACAAATACTGGAAAAGTAGTAGTAAATAAAACAGATGATGAAACTTCACAACATATTGCAGGAGTTAAGTTCTCATTAAAAAGAGAAGATGGAACAATAGTAGGAACAGCTACAACTAATGAACAAGGAGTTGCTACATTTGATAAATTATATCAAGGAAACTACAAATTAGTTGAAGTGGAAACAAATCCAAAGTATATTTTAAATGATATGGAATTTGATGTACCTGTTGAATATAATAAAACATCTGATGTTAATGTTGAGAATGAGCATAAAAAAGGCAATATAAAAGTTTACAAAGTAGATAAAGATAACAACAGAGTAGTGCTTGGAAATGTAGAATTTGACTTATTCTCACACGAATTTAATAAAGTAATTGGAACATACCATACAGATGTAAATGGAGAATTAGAAATAAAAGATTTAAGAATTGGCGACTACTCATTAATTGAAAAGGAAACAAACAAATGGTATAATCTTGCTGAAGATACTGAAGTTGAAGTCGAGTGGAATTTAACAAAAGAACTACAAATTGAAAATGAGCTAAAAAAAGGCTCTATAAAAATAATAAAAGTTGACGAAGAAGATAATGAAGTAAAACTAGAAAATGTCAAATTTAAAGTTATGGACAAAGATGGAAATGTATTAGAAGAATTAATAACAGATGAGAATGGAGAGGCTGAAACATCTAGTTATCCTATAAGAGATTTTTCAGAGCTAAAAATACAAGAAGTTGAAACACTAGATACTTATGTTTTAGATGATGAAGTTCACACTATCAAGCTTGAAGAAAATCAAATAAAAGATGTTGTATTTGAAAATGAAAAAATTAAAGGACAGATTGAAGTAACAAAAGTAAGTAGCGATGATAACAAATTAACAGGAGATAAAAAGGGTACTCCACTTGAAGGAGCAGTATTTGAAGTTTATAATTCAAATGATGAATTAGTGGATACTTTAACAACTGATAGCGAGGGTAAAGCTATTTCTAAATTACTTGTAAAAGGAAAATACTATTTAAAAGAAGTTGATTCAGGATCACCATATTACTTAATAAACTCAGATATATTTGAGGCTGAAATAAAAGAATATAAAGAAATTGTTGATGTAAATGTTGAAGATGATAGTGTAGATATTGAGGTTGAAGTTGAGAAAAAAGGATTCGTTGAAACACAATCAAAAGACAGCATTTACTATAATTTTAAAAATATAAAAAATAATTCAAATGTTTCATTAGATAATTTCACTTGGCAAGACACATTACCAACACAAGCATTAAGAGCTGATAAAATTTATACAGGTACTTGGAATGAAGATTTAGAATATTCTATTTGGTACAAAACAAATAAAAATGATTATAAAATGCTAGTAGATGGTCTAAGTACACAAGTAAATAATGAAATAAGTTTTAAAGATGCAGATCTAGAAGAAGATGAATATATTACTGAATATCAATTTAGATTTGGAACTGTAAAAGTAGGATTTTCAGAAGTTGAAGCTCCTATTCTATATTGTGATATGCTAGACAATTTAGAAAATGGATTTAAATTTACAAATTATACTAAAGTATTTGGAAACTATGAAGATAAATATGTTGAAGATACTGATGAATGGACTACTGTTACTTATTTTAAAGAAATAGAAACAACACAAACATTACCTAGAACAGGTTGTTAGTATTGACTTTTGAATAGAAAATTATATAATTTAGAAAATAATAATTTTGAATTCATATATTTATATAGAATTATTATTTTGTTTACTAAATTTTGAGGTATGGAATATTTGAATATTCTGTACCTCTATTTTTTTTTGTGTTATTGAGAAAAAAATGAAAATGTGATATAAGTATAAAAAATAAAAGAAGGTATTAAATGAACGACAAATATGATTGGATAAATGATATATACATATATTATAGAATATTAGATAAAATTAATAAACAATTTAAAATACTTTTAAAAACGACAGATCACGAAGAAATTGAAGAACAATTTTTTTATCTTTGTGTAGATTTATTAAGACTTGTTCCATTTAAACAAAATAAAGAAAATGAAAAATTGACTTTAATTGAAAGTGATGGAATATGTTTATTAAGAAAGAATATTGATTTTATAATGAAAGATTTAAATAAAATTCTGCAAGAGAATACAGCTACTTTTATAAAAATAAGGAAAATTAGAAATAAATATGAACACGAACCTCATAATGTAAATGGTGCATTTTCTACAGGACATAGTTCCTTTAGTGCTATGGGTTTTTATTGTAAGACAGATTTAGTTACTTTAAATTCAATGGAATTAACTTATATAATTTATGATTTAAATAAATTAATGGATAAAATTGAAAAAAAGATATGTAAAATACAAGAAAAAGATTTTAATGAACTAAATATATTTAATAAAGACTATATTACAAAAATTAAAGAATATAAGATAATTGAATATAATAAAAGTTATACAATAGTGCCTAGAAATTGGTTTACTGTAACAAGAAAATAAATCATTAAAAATATTAGGAATTTTTAAGATTTGATTGTAAAAGGTTTGGATTTGTAGGTAAGCTTCTATATAATTTTATATAGGAGGTGAGAGTATGGCTGATTTAGAGAGTTTTCAAAAAGTAGAAAGAACTACCTTGACAATGGAAGAAGTAGCTGAATATTTAGGAATTTCTTATTGGTTAGTGGGACAGCTAGTGAGAAAAAATGAGTTACCTCATTTCAGAGTGGGAGGGAGAATCTTATTCAGAAAGAAAGTTATTGATAACTTTATGGAAGAACAAGAAAAAATAGCTTTTGACAAGCTATATTTTAAATAATATTATTTTTATATCAAAATTGGGAAATTTGATATATTTAAAAGGTAATGTTATTTGCTAAGTGAAAAGAGTAATTTTGTGAAATTTGAGAAAAGATAAAATAAAATGCTAGAGTTTACTTTTATATAATCTCTAGCATTATTACTTTAGAGTTTTAAAATAGTCATCAGTTAAGTCATTAACAGATATATTAAAACATTTTGCGAATCCACATAATTCATAATCTACAACTGTTCTGATACCTTTTTCAATGTTATAAATAGCTTGTTTATGAATATCTATTCCTAATAACATCAATTTATCAGACAATTTTTGATAAGATAAGTTATTTAATTCTCGATAATATTTTATTTTAGTGCCAACTACATTTAGTTTGCCCTCTTTTGATCTAGAGTTATTCATACGCCTTCTCCTTCTACCCATTGATTTTACAATAAAAATTTGGTACAATTATAAATACCAGTATTTATAAAACAGTATTTACCAATATTTATAAAAAATACAAAAAAGGAGATAGCATAGAGATGGGAGATATACTTACTAAGTACACAGCAGATGAAGTAGAAGAAGCAAAAGGAAAAATTAAAAGAATTGAGGTACGAAAAAAAGAATATAGATTGCTAAAAGAAAAATTAGAAGAGCATTTTAATTTTAAAATTACAGATTATATAATTGATGATATTTTAGATTATGAAACTTATCGCCATACCTGTTTAATGATAAATTTAGCCGTAATAAATAATAGAATCTCCATCGATAATGAAGAAATATTAAAGGCAGGATTGAGAACTATATTTAAAATAAAAAATGAATATGATAGATTTAATAGAAATGTTTATATAGATACATTTGACTTTGACAGTTGGTATGATAAATATAGTACAGAAGAAATTGTAGATATTAAAAAGTTTCTTAATAGGGATGATATTAATTTATTAAAAAAGCTTAACATAAAAATAAAAAACAAAATATATACAGAGCAGGAAGTTGAAATTTTGAATATGGATTTACTTTCATATTATATTGCAGATGATATGGATGAAGAAGAATTAAAGCATTCAAAATCATTGCCAAAAGATGTAAGTCGAGAAGAATATGATAATCTATTAGAAAAAGTAAATAAAATATCAGAAGATTATAAATTTTAATACCAGTGTTAATACTGGTATTTTTTAAGAAATTTTTTAAAATTGGTTGACAATAACCAAAAGAAATGTTATAATACTAATATAGTTGGTTAAAAACAACCAAGAAAGGAGAGACGATATGCTAGAAGTTTTATTTGAGAATGGAATAGTAAATGAATATACACAGAAAATGATTTTAGGAGTAGCTTTAATTTTAAAAAGAAATTCAAAGGATAAAATAAAATCTTTAAAAGAGTTAAACAATTTGGTCAATACTGAAGTTTTAACTTCAGTTGAGTATTTAGGAGAAACTAGAATTGTGAAAATCATTAATGAATTATTAAGAAATGAAGAAAAGGATTTAGTAAATGTGATTATAAAAGAAGCCGAAGTCAAATCAGTTTTTAATATGGAAACACCTAAAACTGAAGCAGAAATAATGGACTATTTATTAAATATAAAAGATGGTGCAGATATATTAGACCTTTATTCTGGAGAAGGAAAAATTGAGGAAGTCCTACTTAAAAATCACAAAAATATAAAAGTAGATGGATTTGAATTAAATGATGGGGCATTAGAGATTGCTAAATTAAAAATGTATGCTTTGAAGAATGATAGTGTTCAATATTTTAAAAAAGATATTTTGCTTGACAATATTGAAAAAAAATATCAATATGCAGTAGCTGATATTCCTTTTATTAGTAGATTTGATAAAGAAGTTCAAAAAAAATTAGAAAAAGCTTGTATTGATCTAAATATTAAATTATCCGGTAGAATTTCAATTACCTGGATAACTATTATAAAAATACTTTCTTCGCTAAAAAGTAATGGTAGAGCTGTAATAACAACAATGAAAGGCAGTTTGTTCAATACATTAGATAGAGAAATAAGAAAAGAATTAGTAGAAAGTGGATACATAGAAGCTATAATTGATTTACCTTTAAAGATTGTACCATATACAAATACAGAAATTTCATTAATTGTTTTAAACAAATCAAAATCAAATAAAAATATTAAGTTTGTTGATTTAAAAGAATGTTCTTTAATGAATGGAAAAATTAATATTATTGACCTAGAAAAAGCTAAAAAAATAATTTCAAACGAAAGTATTAAAGTGGATTTAAAGAAAATAAGGGATAATAATTATTCTTTGAATTATAATGTGTATATAGGAAATGTTAAAATTGAGAATGGTATAGAACTAGGTAAAATTTCTTGGGATATATTTAGAGGTTATCAAATAACTTCAGCAGAAATAAATAAAATGCTCGTAGAAAATGAAGAAGAAATGAACTATAAAATACTTGAAATAAGTAATATAAATGATGAAGGAGTAATTAGTTCTGAATTAAAAATGATTAATTCAGGAGAAAGAAATTTAGATAGATATTTATTGAGAGATGGAGATATAGTTATTTCAGCAAGAGGAGATAAAATAAAGAAATGCCTAATGCATATAGGATACGATGAAAGAATAATTGCAAACGGAAGTATAAATGTTATTAGGGTGGATCAAAATAGATTGAATCCATTATATTTAAAGACATTTTTTGATAGCGAAAAAGGTAATATTGCTTTAAACAATATTAAAAGTGGAGTAACAATCCCTTCAATAAATGTTGGAGAGTTACAAAAAATGATTGTTCCTTGTCCTTCAATGGAAGAACAAAGAAAAATAGTAGATAAAATTGAGGTAAAACTTGAAATTATACAGTCAACAGCTAAACGATTAGAGGAATTAAAAAAAGAACTTAAAAGTATGGCTGATTTAATATAATGGAGGGATTGTATAGTGGTAAAAGAACTTGATTATAAAGAATTAGAATTATTAATAGAAGAAGTCACACAAAAAGTAAGAGAAGAAATAATAACTGCAAATAGATGTGGAACTTTAGAAGAGATATTAAATAAATATAATTATGTAGAAGAACAGGAAAAATGGTACGCATATCCTAATACCTCAAAAATGATTGTAATTGGTAGTATTGAAGTAAAGGAAAAAGAAGTGTTAGGATGTTTAAAGGCTGTTGGAATAGATAAAAATAGAGTAGAATTTTATACTGATTATGATAAATTAACCAATATGAACTTTAGCTTTTTAAGAAATAATTTTAATTATTCAGATATTTTGGTATGTGCAATGCCTCATAAAATGGGAGGTATAGGAGATAATGCTAGTTTTATATCTATGATTGAAAAGAATCCAAAGGAGTTTCCTACTTTGACTAAAATTACTGACGAAAGTGGAAATTTGAAATATAGTAATTCAGCATTTAAAAAAGCACTCATAAAGACAAATATGTATAAAGAAATATGCGATGATGGATATAATTACATATAGAAATTGAGAAAAATGTCGATTTATGATATAACATATACTAGAGTTTTTATAATTGAATTAAAGGAGAAAATAAATACTTTAATCAGTATATAGATGGATTAGAAGTAAATCAAAATGCACTAGAAAAATTAAAAGAAAAAAATAAAATAATCACGTTAAAGGATTTTAAGTAATTATAAAAAAATCTTAGCTTAAAGATATGGGGCTTCAAACAAACGAAATAAATAAAATTTAAGTTGAATTAGAACTATTGGGATTAGCTTTAAAAGATTTTTATAAAAATATGGGGGGGTTTTATGGAATATAGTGAAAATACGAGAGTAAAAATACCTGCTCTTGTTCATCTAACTAGATTAGGATATAAATATTTATCTCTAAAAGAGGAAAAGCAGTTTATTCACGAAAACACAAATATATTTAGAAATGTATTTAACAATAGTATAAACAAGATAAATAATATAGATTTATCTATTGAAGAAACAGATAAAATAATTGAAGAATTAGAAATATTATTGTCTAATGATGATTTAGGCAAGGCATTTTATAATATTTTATTAAATGGTTTTAATGGAATAAAACTTATTGATTTTGAAGATGAAAACAATAATTATTTCAATATGGTTACTGAGCTAACATATAAAAATGGAGAAGAAGAATTTAGACCTGATATAATTTTATTATTGAATGGAATGCCATTATCTTTTATTGAAGTAAAAAAGCCAAATAATCGTGAAGGAATACTTGCAGAAAGAAAAAGAATTCTTACTAGATTTCAAAATAAAAAATTTAAAAAGTTTGTAAATTTGACACAAATTCTTGTGTTTTCTAATAATAATGAGTATGATGAAGAATCTATTGTTCCTATCCAAGGAGCATTTTATGCAACAAGTAGTTATGAAAAAATATTTTTTAACTGTTTTAGGGAAGAAGATACTTTGATTTCTCAAAAAATAAAAGAAATAGATGAAGATGATGAGAATAAGATTTTAATTGATACAAATTATGTTTCAATTAAGGGAACAAGTGAATTTAATACAAATTTAGATATAAATACTCCTACTAATAGAATTATAACATCTATATTCTTGAAGGAAAGATATTTAAAAATATTAAAATATGGAATTGCCTATGTTGAGAAAACAGATAAGAATGGAATTACTAAAATAGAAAAACACATAATGAGATATCCTCAATTATTTGCAACATTAGCAATAGAAAACAAACTAAAACAAGGAATAAAGAAAGGTATTATTTGGCACACACAAGGAAGTGGTAAGACAGCCTTAACTTATTTTAATGTAAAATATTTGACTGACTTTTATAAGAAACAAGGAAAAATTGCAAAATTCTATTTTATTGTAGATAGATTAGATTTGTTAGAACAAGCCTCAAATGAGTTTGGAGCCAGAGGTTTAAAAGTTGCCAAAGTAAACTCTAAAGAAGAATTTATAAATAATATTAAAACTATCGGAGAAGTTAACAATTCAGGAAAATTGACAATAAATGTAGTAAATATTCAAAAATTTTCTGAAGAATCAATAGCAAGGACATCCGACTATAATGTTGAAGTCCAAAGAATTTATTTTATGGATGAGGCTCATAGAAGTTATAACCCTAAAGGTTCTTTTCTAGCTAATTTAATAGCATCTGATAGAAATGCAGTAATGATTGCATTAACAGGCACACCTTTAATTGGTAAGGAATATAATTCACGAGATGTTTTTGGAGAATATATACATAAATACTATTATAATCGTTCTATTGCTGATGGATATACCTTAAAATTAATTAGAGAAGGAATTGAAACAACATATAGAGCAAAGTTAGACTCTACTTTAAAAGAAATAGAGGCAGTAAAAGGTATGTTGTCTAAAGATGAGGTATATGCACATCCTAAATTTGTGAGTGCCTTAACTGAGTATATTGTAGAAGATTTTAAAAAATCAAGAATTATGTTTAGCGATGATTCAATAGGGGGAATGATTGTCTGCGATTCTTCACAACAAGCAAAAACTGTTTTTGAAGAATTACAGAAATATGAAGAATTAAGCAAAATTCTAATTCTACACGATGTAGATGATAAGGAGACTAGAAAAAATGAACAAGAAGATTTTAAAGAAGGAAAAATTGATTTAGTTGTTGTTTATAATATGTGGCTTACTGGATTTGATGCTCCTAGACTAAAAAAGATATATTTAGGTAGAGTTATAAAGGCTCATAACTTATTACAAACTTTAACTAGAGTAAATAGACCATATAAAGATTACAGATATGGTTATGTAGTAGATTTTGCAGACATTAGAGATGAATTTGATAAAACAAACAAAGCATATTTTGAAGAACTACAAAATGAGCTTGGAGATGAATTTGAAAGTTATAGTAATATATTCAAAGACCAAGAGGAAATCGAACAAGATATAATTGAAATAAAGAATAAATTATTTATTTATGATACAGATAATCTTGAGAATTTTACTAAGCAAATAAATGAATTGCCAAAGGAAGAACTATATTCTATACGAAAGGCTTTAAATGACTATAAAATACTATCTAACTTAGTTAAGATGTTTGGATACGAAGAAATATCGGATAAATTAGATGCAAAAAAAGTTTCTAAGTTATTAAATGAAGTAACAAATAGAATAAATATTTTAAACTTAACTGAAAATGTATTGAATTCAGAAAATGTTTCAGGGTTATTAAATATGGCTATTGAGAAGATTGATTTTAATTTTAAGAAGATTTCTGAAAGCGAACTTATTATTGCAGATAAATATAGAGAAACTTTAGAAAAAACTAGAATTGAGTTACAAAGAAACTTTGATAAAAAAGATCCTGAATTCATATCATTATATGAAGAATTAAAAAGAATTTTTGCTAAGAAAAATATTGAAGAATTGACTTCAGATGAAATGAAAGAAAATATTAGAATGCTTGATAGCATTAAAGAAAGAGCAAAACAAAAAAATGTAAAAGACGAAATGCTAATAATGAAGTATGAAAATGATATTAAATTTATGAGAATTCATAAAAGAATGAAAGAAGCAAATTTTGAAAATATTACGGACTTAGTATTAAATCAATTACTTTTAGATATAAAACACCAAGTTGATGATATTTTAGTAAAAAATTATAAGTTATTAGATAATGAGGCTTTTTTCTATCGAAGCATTACACCTATAATAGTAAGGGAATCATTAAAAAATAGTTTAGGACTGACAATACCACAGATACAATTGATAAGCAATAATGTATTAGAAGAATATGAAGAAGAAAGGAAGATGGCAAGTTAATGGAAAAGGAAGAAAGTGAAATCATACAGAAAACTAAGAACTTAATTGATGAATTAAAAGCAGTATGTAATACTAATGGCATCGGAAATAGTCCAAGTGAATATAAAATAATAACAGAAGTATTTTTATATAAATTTCTAAATGATAAATTTTTATACGAAATTAGAAAAATAGATAGTAACTTAGAAAAACTTTCTACAAGAGAGCTTGAAAAACAAATAAAGGATATGTCAGAAGAAGATTATCAATATTTGTTATTAAGTATAAATCCTGAAGTCGCTAAATTAAAAAAAGAACATTTTATATCTTATCTATTCACACATAAACAAGATGATGATTTTTATAAATTATTTGATGATACACTAATAGATATTGCCAATTATAATATTGATATCTTCTCAGTTAGAACTGGTGGAAAAGAAAAAATAAGGTTATTTGATGGACTTTCACAGCATATTACAGAAACAAGTAAGAAAAACAGTTTTGCTAGAGCAGTAATTGACAAATTGGTTAATTTTAGTTTTGAAAATTTATTTACACAAAAATATGATGCTTTTGCAATAGTATTTGAATATTTAATAAAAGATTATAATAAAGATTTTGGAAAATATGCTGAATATTATACACCTAATTCTATTGCAAGAATTATAGCAAGAATACTTGTAAAAGATGGAGAAAAAGTTGAAAATGTTACAATATATGATCCTTCAGCAGGATCAGGAACTTTAATTTTAGCCTTAGCTAATCAAATAGGGGAAGAAAATTGCACTATATATACACAGGATATATCTCAAAAATCAAATGAATTTTTAAGATTAAATCTAATTTTAAATAATCTAGTACATTCATTAGGAAATGTAGTACATGGAAATACTTTATTAGAACCTGCTCATTATAACGAAAACAAATCAAGACTTGCTCAATTTAATTATATTGTTAGTAATCCACCTTTTAAAACAGATTTTAGTGATTATAGAGATGAATTAGCAGATGCTAAATTTAAAGATAGATTTTTTTGTGGAGTGCCAAATATTCCAAATAAAGATAAAGATAAAATGGCAATATATTTAATGTTTATTCAACATATTCTGTTTTCGTTAAGAGATGATGGCAAAGCTGCAATTGTTGTACCAACAATATTTTTAACGACAGATCAAGGAAGAATTGAAAAGAATTTAAGAAAACATTTAATTGATAATAAAATGTTGTATTCTGTTATATCAATGCCTTCAAATATTTTTGCTAATACTGGTACAAATGTAAGCGTTTTATTTCTAGATAAAAGCAAACAACACGACAATATACTGCTTATTGATGCCTCTGCTTTAGGAGATAAAATAAAAGATGGTAAAAATCAGAGAACTGTATTAAAAGAATCAGAAATTGAAAGCTTGATAAATATATGTAATGAAAAAATAGAAAAAGAAAAGTTTTCAATAAATGTTTCTATTGATGAAATAAAAAATAAAAATTATAGTCTTTCAGCAGGACAATATTTTAAAAAAATACAGGAGTATAAAGAATTAACTATTGAAGAATATAAAATAAAAACAAGTTTACAAGATATAAAATTGGATAATATATTTGATACAAATACAAGGATTAAAGAAATTATTGATGTTGTCTATAAATACTGGTTTATGCAATTTGAGTTTCCTAATAAAGATGGTAAACCATATAAAAGTTCTAATGGTAAGATGATTTATAATGAAAAGATAAAAACAGATATTCCTGAGGGATGGGAAGTAAAAAAACTAGATGAAATACTGAAGAAAATTCCAACCACAAAAAAATATAAAACTACGGAATATTTAATGAAAGGTAAATATCCAATTATTGATCAAAGTGAAAAAAATATAGGTGGGTATACTAATGAGATTGATGATACATTAAATATAGAAGATTGCATAATTTTTGGAGATCACACGAAAATCTTAAAGTACATTAACTTTAGGTTTGCAAGAGGAGCTGATGGTACTCAAATAATTTGTTCAAATAATGAAAGATTATCTAATATACTTTTATATATGCAAATCAAAAATTTTCAACTAGTAAGTCAAGGATATTCAAGATATTTCAAGTTTTTAAAAGAAAAATTTGTAATTATTCCTGATGAAGAAACTAATAATAATTTTCTAAATGAAATTGAAAGAATATCGATGCAATCAAAAAAAATATTCTTAGATTCATTAACAGAAAAAGAATTAATGAAGTTTGTAATCCCTGGTCTATTAAATGGACAAATTAAAGTTTAAAATTATATTAAATAGAGAGCAGATATACTGCTCTTTATTCTTGCTTAAAATATTCCACAATCAAGGTAATAAAATATTTTGGAGTAACAGTTTCAGGTCTAAATTTTAAAGAAAAAACGGAGCAAAGGGTATCAATAGACACAGAGCGATTAAGGGTATCTATTGAAGTTCTTATACTCCATTTTATTGTTTTAGGGCTAAGATTATAAATTTTTGCTACTTCAATATATAAATCTTTTATATTATTTAATAAATAAGGTTTTTCATAAGCTAAATTTATTGCAGTAATAAGTTGTTGCACTCTTGTAGAGAAAATGCTTAATCTTAATTCAGCTAATAGTCCTTTTAATTCTTTTTGATTTATTTCTTTATTTTTCACAGGAATTTCTTTTATTGTTTTTAATATATAATCAAAATCAACAGGTTTATGTATTACTCTATATACTTGTGCTGTATTATATAGTCTGTATAAATAGTCAGAGCTTCCTGAAACAACTACAATATTACATTTTGATCTTTCTCCTGCAAATCTCCCAATAGTATTTATTACATCTATTCCATTAATCTTTGGCATATTTAAATCTAATAACAATACATCTGGTTGTAATTTAAAATAGTCTTTTAGTGTTTCTTCTCCATCTAAAGTACAAGACACAACTTTAATATTCTCATCATTTGTCAGAAATTTAAAACAGTTTTTGCTGATATGAATATTATCCTCAGCAATCATTACTTTAATCATTTAATACCTCCATTAAGATTACTGTACCGTAAAATTTCCAACTAGTATAACTAACTGGGACTTATTATATCACTTTTTATGTGAACTATCAATTATTTTGACAATTAATTCCAATATTCGACAAATATTTCAGCACTTTTCAGCACTTTTACAGCATTTATCAACACTTTTAATGAAATATGTTAGAAAAGTCCTAAAATGTAGTCAGGGCAATTAGTCCATAAATTAGAGGTAAAAGCTTTTACAAATGTTGTGTTGATTAAAAAAACTAAGGAAAGAAAATCACTTTTTAATTATGGACTAATTTTAGGAGAATAGAAAATGAGCAAATATTTTATACATTTAATTTTATAATTTAATATTCATAATTGGGTAAAAATTTTACCTCTGTTCTATGGCTTGATTGTGCCTAGAACGGAGGTAATTTTATGAGTGCTGTTGAATATTCTGAAAATGATATAGATTATGTAGTAAAATCATTTAAAAATTATTTAGGAAAAGTAGTAAAACATTCTGCTATTGATTATTTTAGAAAAGTAAATAATAGAGTTGTAAAAGAAATTGCTTTTACTGATTCTGTGGATAGAAATGTGTCGTTATCGTTGTATGATAGCGACTTTTTTCTTATTTCTAATGAAGTGAGAGGAAAATTGGAAGATAATATTTCAAGCCCAAAATTAAAACTTGCAATACAAAGACTTTCAAAAGATGAAAAGAAAATCCTCGCTTTAAGTATAGAAGAATACAGTAGTACAGAGATAGCCAAAATAATGAATTTATCAGAAAAAACAATTAGAAATAAAAAATCAATTATTAGATCTAAAATTAAAAAAATGTTAGGAGATTAAAGTTATGAAGATAGAAATGAGTAATAGGGAATTGTTTGAAGTTATAGAAAAAGCAGTAAATGGAGATGTAAAAGCTAAGTTTGAGATTTTAATTATATTTGAACCTCTAATAAATAGTGAATCATATATTAAAGGTAATTTTAGTCAAGAATGTAAAGATTATATTGAAGATAAAGTATTTGAATACATCGAAAAGTTTAAAACAATAAAAGAAATTAAAAAGATTTTAAAATAATCGGGACATTTTTAAGTTCATTTTCGCCTATGTGTGTAGCAAAGAAAAATTGCTATGCACATTGACAAGTAAATATATTAGTTACAAGACTTTAACTAATATAGGTAGCTCCAAGAAGGCGAAAGTTAATTTAAGTTAAATAGCGACTATAATGAGGGAAAAAGTAAACGATGGTAAGTTTATAAGGCGAAGAACTATATTAGTGTGATAATGATACTTCGACTTGGCTTAACATTGGTTGAGAAGTCGCTCGGTGGAAACGGAGAGGTTGAAATACCTATGTGAAGATACCAATTCACTTGTAACTAATCAAAAGTTTATAAGTGAAAGGATCTGATAAAAATGAAATTGAATAATGTCAAAACAGTAACTAAAAAACAGGCAAAATCTTATGCAGTTATAGCATTAAGTACTTTAGGAGTAGCACCAAATGATTTAGATGTAAAGTCATTATATGAAGAAATAGAATGTGTAATGAAGTTGTATTCTCCAAGAGAGGCAGTAGAAAAAGCAGAACGAATACTAGCAAAAGGAGGAACAGCTATATGGAAGAAAAAATAGGAATAAATATAAAAGAAGCTTCAGAAATAATGGGTATTAGTAAACAACTTATGACAGAATTAACAAAACTAAAAGATTTTCCTTGCATAAAATTTGAAAGAAGAATCGTGATAAACAAGCCAATGATGATTGAATGGTTTAATAAAAATTCAGGGAGAATTATTGTTTAAGGTTTGGTCTTAAAAATATAAAGGATTTATAATAGATGATGATTAACAATATTAAATTATCATTATTATAGATCCCTTTTTTATGGGAGGAAGATAATGAGTAAAAATAGTAATAGTAAAGTTTCAAGAAGAATTAAAGGAGAAGGCACAATAAGAAAAAGAGGAAATAGCTATGAAGGGAGGGTTACTGTAAATGTAAATGGAAAAAGTAAGCAGATTTCTGTATATGGTAAAACTCAAAGAATTGTTATTGAAAAAATGCAAGAATTAAGAAGGCAAAAAGATGATAATTATTTTATTGATAACAATAATATTACTCTTGAAGAATGGATTAAAGAATGGATGAAAGTTTATAAAAAACCGTATGTTTCTCCAAGGACTTTTCAAGGATATGTTGAAAAATCAAAAACAATAATAGAGCATTTAGGTAATATGCAGTTACAAAAAATTGAGTTATATCATTTACAAAAGTTTATTAGTGAATTACAAAAAGAAGGTAAATCTCCCAAATCATTAAGACACTATAACAGCATATTAAAAATGTGTTTTGATGATGCTATTATGTGTAGACTTATGGTAATGAATCCAACAAGAAAATTAAAGTTACCAAGTATGCGAAAAAAAGAATTAAAGATTATGACAAAAGAAGAACAACAAGTTTTTGAAGGATTTATGAAAGAACACACAATGGGAGTGGCATACATTGTTTTAGTAAATACAGGTTTAAGAGCAGGAGAACTAAGTGGACTCACTTGGAAAGATATTGATTTTGAAAATAAAGCTCTTTATGTAAGACGAGGTGTGCAAAAGGTAACAACTTATGATGACGATTTTAATAAAATAAATAGAGAAAGAAAAATAACAGATGTAAAAACGGACAATAGTTATAGAGTAGTACCAATGTTGGATAAAGTTGTGAGAATACTAAAAGAATATAAAGAACAAAAGATAAAAGAGTGTGAAGAAGTTGCAGAACTAGGAGAAGGATTCAAAGAAGATGATTTTATATTTAAAACGAAATGCAATAATCCTATAAACTCAGAATATTTGCGAAAACATTGTCAGCAAATTTGTGAAAGTCATAATTTTAGGAAAGTAGGTATTCACGAATTAAGACACACATTTGCAACAAGGGCAATAGAGGCAGGAATAGATTTAAGAGTTCTGCAAGAGATTTTAGGACACGCAAGTTATAGTACAACAGCAGATATATATGTTCATATTTTAGGACAAGTAAAACTAACTCAAATGAATAGATTAGAGGCTTATTTAGACGATTTAAAAATGGCTTGAAAAATGGATAAAGGGTAAATAAAGGGTACAACTAGAAATCGAGGCTGGAAAACACTGAAAATACTGAGATTTTTTAAAAAGACTTTCACTCCTCATAACCCGAAGGTCTGACACAACACAAACAACTAAAAAAGCCAACGACAATATCTAAAGCAAAATTAACCATACATTAACTCAAAAATTCATCTTCCTTAAGCTTTTTTCTCACCAAAATCCTCAGAAAACCTAAGCGAATATCCATCAGGATCCTGAATCAAAAACTCCTTATTACCCAACAATTTAGAATATTGCCTGTAACAATTTTCTTCAATATCAAATGCTACCAAATAACCGGTACTTTTGAAACGATAATATAAATCATCAATATCAGCAACTTCCAGTTGAAAATTAATGCCATTTCCAAAAGGATAAGAGAGAGGAGCAATGCTCCACTTATCATCATCAGAAATTTCCTGTAACATAAATTGTATTTCGCCCAAGCTAATAAAAGCAAATTTATTTTCAGGCCTCTCATATTCAATTTTAAAGCCAGCTGTTGTATAAAACTTTAAGCTACTTTCTAAATTGGATACAGACAATTCAGGAATATTTTTATTAAATTCTAAATAATCCAAACTTCGAATTATTTTGCTATCAAAAAATCTTTCTTGAAACTCTATTAAAACTTTTATTTCGCAATCTGAAAAGTTCTTATCTTCAGGAACAATAACTAATTTATCGTCATCATCATTAAGTCTATGAATAATAGCGATACATTTCCCAGTAAAGGTCTCCAGAGGTTCAAAACATCCAAGAACATAGCAGTCCAATTCTTCTCCATCTCCACCTACTGTATTAGGAATAAAGCCATAATATTAAAAATATACCTGTATTATAATGTTTTCTCAAAAACTAGTCAAAATATTTTAAAAGTAATAAATACACCTCAAAAAAAGAATAAAGCACTCTCTAAGAGTCAAAAACTAAAAAAGCACAATTAAAGATAAAAAATATTAAAGGAGACTTAAGAACAAAAAAGTGAAAGTGCCAATAGATAAAAGAGAATTTTGGCACTTTCGAAAGAAATTGAGTGATAAATATGTGTAATCTAAGTAAATATACTTAAATTAACATAATTATACAACATTTTAAATGTAGAATACTGTCGAAATTTGTCGGGTAACATAAAAAAATTGATTTTTATTAAAACATATGATATATTTTCAATAAATTCAACTAAATACTACGAAAAAATTAAGCGAAAGGTAAACTGGGGTTACAATTCACAGCGAGTATGAAATGCTTTAAAATTGTATATTCAAAGATTTTTTGTTTCTTGCTGTCGGACGTAAAGTCCTCCAAACTGCGCGAAACTGCAAAATCTTGAATATACAATTATATGAATTTAATAAGAGGCTGTGAATTGTAACAAACATAGAATTATCCAAAGGAGAAAATTAATATGAATATACAAGTCAACTGCAATAATAGTATTAAATTAATAGGAAGCAAAATTATATACATAGACCCATATGAAATAGAAAGAGAATCACACGATGCTGATTATATATTTTGCACTCATTCGCACTATGACCATTTTTCGCCAGAAGATATTAAAAAAATAAAAAATGAAGATACAAAAATTATAACAGTAAATAGTGCTAAAGAAGGAGCTCTAAAAATATTTGACGAAGGAGATATAAAAATTGTATTACCAGGTAATAAATATAGAATAGACGACATTGAATTTGAAACAACATATGCATATAATGAAACAAAACAATTTCATCCAAAAAACAACAGATGGGTAGGATTCATAATTGAATTCGATGGCGAAAAATACTTTATTGCAGGAGACACAGATAATATTCCAGAATTACAAAATATTAAGACAGATTTTGCATTTTTGCCAGTAGGAGGCACTTATACTATGGATTATAAAGAAGCGGCAAAATTAGCTAATTTAATAGATGCAAAAACAGTAATTCCAACACATTATGGTAGCGTCGTAGGAAAAAAAGAAGATGGAGAAAGATTTAAAAGTCTAATAAAAAATAAAGAGGTTATATTATTTAATATTAGTAAAGGAGTTTAAAAATGGTTAGAGTTTTATTTGTTTGCTTAGGAAATATTTGTCGTTCACCAATGGCCGAATTTATTTTTAAAGATTTAGTGAAGAAGAAAGATTTAAGTTCATATATATCAGCTAGGTCTGTAGCTACATCATTCGAGACCAGAGGAGAAGACATGCATATAGAGGCAAAAGCTAAGTTGGACGAAAAAAATATACCATACATAAAAAGAAGAGCAAGAAGATTGAATAAATCAGATTATCAGCATTATGATTATATTATCGGCATGGATGAAAGTAATATTAATAATATAATGAGAATTATAGAAGATGACCCCGACAAAAAAGTATATAAATTATTAGATTTTACGAATAATACAAGAGATATTGCAGACCCTTGGTATACAGGAAATTTTACTGTCGCTTTTAATGATATTTTAGAAGGATGCAAAACTCTTTTAGATAGTATAATAAAAAAATATGAAATTGAAACAGGAGAAGAAAATCTAAGTACAGCAGAAATTTTAAAGAAAATAAATAATAATATATATAATTTTACAAAGATTACGCCAAATGAATTTCATGTCATAGAGTATTTAGCTTTAGCAAGTAGAATGTTAGAAATACATATGAATATATCAGCATTTGAGAACAGTGAGATGACAGATGAAGAAATGCTTCCTAGTCTAAAAGAATACAATAAAGAAATTAACGAATACTTATTTAGATTTAAAAAATAGTAACAATTCATAGTAGTTATAAAATGCTTTAAAATTGTATATTCAAAGATTTTTTGTTTCTTGCTGTCGGACGTAAAGTCCTCCAAACTGCGCGAAACTGCAAAATCTTGAATATACAATTCTATGAATTCAATAAAAACTGTGAATCGCAACTACTTAAAAAAAGCCATAGACCAAGGCAAAATGTAATATTGAATGATACTAATTGGAGATAATATGATAGATATAAAACAAGATTTATTAAAAATGCAAGATGAAAAATATAAGAACTTCCATAGCGGACTATGTCCAGGAGTAAATAATATTATAGGAATAAGAATACCAGTACTAAGAGACTATGCAAAGAAAATCAAAGGACAGGTAGATATAAGCGCTATTTCAAATGACTATTATGAAGAAGTAATGCTTAAAGGAATGCTAATTGGATTAGAGAAAAAGTTAGACTTTGAAAAAATAAGTAATTTTATTCCTCTAATAAATAATTGGGCAGTTTGTGATACCTTTTGTGCTGGTTTAAAGCAAATAAAGAACAACAAAGAAAAAATGTGGCTTTTTTTGCAGAATTACATTAATTCAAAAAAAGAATTTGAAGTTAGATTTGCAGTAGTGACAATTCTAGATTTTTACATTGATGAACAATACATAGATAGAGTTTTAGAATTACTTAAAACCGTTAAACACGAAGGATATTATGCAAAAATGGCAGTAGCGTGGGCATATTCATTTTGCTTTATTAAATTTTTTGAAAAAACAAAAAACGAATTTGAAAGTTTTGACAAGAATAATATCGACAAATTTATATATAATAAATCTATACAAAAATCAATTGAATCATATAGACTTACAAGAGAACAGAAAAATATATTGAAGAGTATGAAAATATAGTATATTTATCCACAAACCGGAGACAATATGTGTAAAACATGTTACGGGGAGTGGAATTTTTTGTATGTATCATATATTAAATGCAAAAGAAACAGTATTAGACAAAAAACAGCTAAAAGATTACTTAACTAAACTTGCAGCAGATAATGTAATAAAGGAGACATCAGATATTAATACTTATCCAATACCAAGAGTTCTGGATAATTTTGAGTATATATCTCTAATATATACTCTATTAAATGAGCATGTAAAATTAGGAATACCAATACATCCAGCAGGAGAGTGGTTACTAGATAATTATTATCTAATTGAAAGTACTGTGAGGATAATACAAAAAGATTTAAGCAGGGAAAAATATAAAAAGTTCCCTAGAATTGCAACAGGAAATTTTGCTGGATTTGCAAGAATTTATGTTTTATCTAATGAAATCGTAATGAATACTGATGGAAGAATAGAAGAAGATGAAATAAAAGAATATTTAATGGCATATCAGACTCAAAAAAATTTATTCATGGATGAGATATGGAATTTAGGGCTTTTTCTAGAGATTTCTATAATCGAAAAAATCAGAAGTATTTCTGAAAAAGTTTTTTCTTCACAAATGCAAAAATACAAAGTAGAAGACATGGTTGAAAGAATAATTGAGAATAAAAATAAAAAGAAAATAAAGCTAGACGTAGATTTATATCCATTTATTGAGTATATGTCATATAGGCTTAGAATGTATGGAGAAAAAGGAAAAGCATATTTAGATATATTAGAAGAGCAGACCAAAAAACATGGAATGACTGTATCAGATGTAATTAATAAAGAACATTTTGATATTGCTCTAAAAAGAGTCTCAATGAAAAATTGTATTTCTAGTATAAAAAAAATATCTAGGATGAACATTTTAGATATTTTTGAAAATGTAAGTATTGTTGAAAGAATTTTAGAAGAAGATGAAGTATATAAAAAGATGGATTATCAAACAAAATCTTTTTATCGTTTAAAAGTACAGAAATTAGCAAAGAAAACTCATTCTTCTGAAGTATATATAGCTAATAAATGTTTAGAACTAACTAAAAACAAAACTGGAAAAGAAGCACACATTGGTTATTATATTATTTCAGATGGAAAAACAGAACTTTTAAAAGAATTACAAAATGAGAAGATATGGCAAATAAACAATAATACCAAATCAAAAATATATGTTTCTATAATATATTTTTTTACGCTACTTTTTACACTACTAATAGCGACAAAATCATGGATAATAGCAATTTTAAGTTTTATACCTTTACAAAATGTCATAACTCAATTCATGCAATATTTATTAAGCAAATTCGTAAAACCTAAAATAATTCCAAAATTAGATTTTAATGATACAGGAATACCAAAAGAATATACTACAATGTGCGTTATACCTGTTTTGCTAAAAAATACTGAAGATGTAGAAAAGATGATGAAAAAGTTAGAGGTATATTATTTAGCAAATAAAGGACCTAATTTATATTTTACACTTTTAGGAGATTGTACAAGTGAAAAAATAGAGAAAAAAGAGAAAGATGCATTAATTATAAAAAAGGGTAAAGAATGCGTAGAAGAGCTAAATAAAAAATACGGAGAAATTTTTAATTTCATATATAGAAAAAGAGAATGGTGTAGTGGTGAAAGATGCTATATGGGTTGGGAAAGAAAAAGAGGATTACTTAATCAGCTTAATGAATTTTTGCTAACAGGAAAAAATAACTTTTTAGTAAATACATGTAAAGACTTACCTAAGATTAAGTATGTTATAACACTGGATAGTGATACTAAATTAGTGCTAAATACTGCGGAAAAATTAGTTGGCGCCATGGCTCATGCTTTAAATCATCCTGAAATTAATAAAATTTCTAACACTGTAAGTAGAGGACATGCACTTATACAACCAAGAATAGGAGTGCACATATTAGATGAAAGAAGAAATATCTTTACCAGATTATTTGCAGGAGAAGGAGGAACAGACCTATATACAAATGCAATTTCTGATGTATATCAGGACAACTTTGATGAGGGAATTTATACTGGTAAAGGAATATATGATTTAGAAGTTTTTAATGAAGTATTAAAAGATGCGATTCCTGAAAATACAGTGCTTAGCCATGACTTGCTAGAAGGAAGTTTTTTAAGATGTGGACTAGCATCAGATATTGTACTTATGGATGGATATCCATCAAATTATTTAGCATATAAAGTAAGAAAACACAGATGGATTAGAGGAGATGTTCAAGTTCTTCCTTGGCTTAATTCTACTCTTAACATGTTATCTAAATATAAAATATTAGATAACATAGTACGAGATTTAAAAGAATTTTTTGAAGCAAGTATATTAATTGCAATATTTTTAATGAGCTTTTTTACAGATATAAATTTATCTGGATTTATTGGGCTTGCATTATTTTTTATATCATTTCCAACAACCTTAAAATTGTTAGAAATTCTATTGAATGCAACAGATAATAAACAAGAATTTATAGTAAAGAAGTTTTCAAGATTTCAATCATGCATCTATAAATTTTTTGTTGAGCTAAGTATATTGATAGATTCAGCATATTTAGAAATAAATGCTTTTATCAAAAGTATTTATAGAATGAAAATTTCACACAATTTCATGCTAGAGTGGATTACCGCAGAAGAAGCGGAAAGAAATAAAAATGTCAAACTAAAAGACTATTATCAATCTATGATAATTAGTCCAATCATAGGAATCTTATTTTTATTTTCATCAAATCCAATTTTCTGGATTTTAGGAGCAATGTGGATTATATCTCCATGGATTATGCACAAGATTGGTGAGAATACTGAAAAAATAGGAAATGTCAAAGAGGAAGATAAAAAGTTTTTATTACAAGAAGCGGAGAAAACGTGGCAATTTTTTAAGGATACTAATGTTAACTCATTACCTTCAGATAATTTCCAAGCAGATAGAAAAAAGAAAATTGCAGAAATAACGTCGTCTACAAATATAGGGTTATATTTGCTTGCAATAATAGCAGCATATGATTTAAAATTTGAAGATTTAGAAAGTACATTAAAAAGACTTGAAAGCATTATAGAGACTGTAGAAAATTTACCTAAGTGGAATGGACATTTATATAATTGGTATAATATTTATTCTAAAGAACCAGCTAAACCATTGTATGTATCTTCGGTAGATAGTGGTAATTTTGTAGGATATTTATATACAGCAAAACAGTTTTTATTAAATAAAAATGTTCAAAAATATGATTTGGCAAAAAGAATAGATAAGCTTATAAAAAATACGGATTTTAGTAAATTATATAATCAAAAAATGGGATTATTTTCAATAGGATACAATGTAGAAGATAATATTTTAACAGATTCATATTATGATTTATTAGCAACAGAAGCAAGGCAGACAAGTATAATAGCTATTGCAAAAAAAGATGTGCCAAGCAAACATTGGAATAATTTAAGCAGAACATTAACAAAAATGGGGCCATATAAAGGACTTCTTTCATGGGGAGGGACTGCTTTTGAATATTTAATGCCAACCATAAATATTCCATCATATCCAACTACATTACTTGATGAATCATGTAGATTTTCAATATATAGTCAAAAAAAATATGCTAAGAAATTAGGAATACCTTGGGGAATTTCTGAATCTGCATATAATAACAAAGATTTAAAAGGAAATTATCAATATAAAACATTTGGAGTGCCATGGCTTGGACTAAAAAGAGGATTGGAAGATGAAGTTGTAGTAAGTCCTTATGCAACAGCAATGTCTTTAATTTTTACACCGGAAGATGCAATTCAAAACTTAAAAGCTATAGCAGAAAATGGAATAACTGGAAAATATGGATTTTATGAATCAATTGATTATAAACCTAAAAAGGCAATTAATAAAACATTTATGGCACATCATCAAGGACTAATATTAACTTCTATTGATAATTTATTAAATAATAATATTTTTCAAGAAAGATTTATGCAAAATCCAGAAATCGAAGGTGTGGAAATATTATTGGAGGAAAGAATGCCAGACAATGTAATTATTGCAAAAGAGAAGAAGGAAAAGATAGAAAAAATAAAATACAAAGACTACAATGAATATACACAAAGAACAGCTGGAATAAATGTACTTGCAAATGAAAAATATACAATTGTAATGAAAGATGACGGTAGTAGCTTTAGCAAATATGGAAATGATGTTATAACTGATAATTTGCATATTTATATTAAAGATATAAATTCTAAAAAAATATTTGATACAGTAAATCCAAATGCAAAGGTTATATTTACTCCTTCAGAAAACAAATTAACAATGCAAGATGGAAATATAACAATTGTAGTTAAAGTTTCAATTGTGCCTAATCTACCAATCGAAGTTAGAAGTATAGAGCTTAAAAACACTGGAACTACTGATCTTAATTTAGAAGTAACAAGTTATATGGATATTTTACTTGCTAGTTTTAAAGCATTTTATTCTCATCCAGCATTTAATAAAATGTTTATTGACTTTGAAAAAACAGATAATGGCATAATCTGCACTAGAAGACAAAGAGATGAAGGAAAAACGCAAAGTTTTATAGCAAGCAGCTTAGTATATGAAGATGGGGACTTAGAGTTTGAAATAGATAAGGAAAAATTTATTTCAAGAGGAAATTTAGGGATTCCAGATTCAGTCGTAAACTCTGAACAACTTTCTAAAAAAATGGGAATAACCATTCATCCAATT
Organism: uncultured Clostridium sp.; assembly: GCA_930980855.1. Lineage (GTDB taxonomy): Bacteria > Bacillota > Clostridia > TANB77 > CAG-508 > CAG-793. The sequence continues at coordinate 19,151 of CAKNIZ010000012.1, read as the reverse complement.
ATAGCAATGAGAAGAATAGTAACAGTAAGACCAGAAGAAATGAAAACTTTATATTTAGTTAATGCTGGTGGAGAAAGTAAGGAAGAAGCAGAGGAAAATCTAAAAGGATATACAAATTATGAAAGCTTAAATAGAGTATTTGAATTAGCAAAAGGACATACTGACGCAGAAACTAGATATTTAGGAATAAAAGGAATAGATATAGATATTTATCAAAGAATGTTAGAAGAATTGTTATATCCAGAAAAGAAAAATAAAATAAATAATTTTGAACAAGATTTTTCAAATCCAAGAATATGGAAATATGGAATATCTGGTGATAATCCAATTTTACTAGTTAAAATAAAAGATAATAATGATATGTATTTAGTGAATGAAGTAATGAAGGCTAAAGAATATTTTGATATAAAAAATATCTCTGTGGATATAGTAATACTTTCAAATGAGGATATTCAGGTTCAGAATGCGAAAGTTTTAGTAAATCTTTCGAGAGATGAAAAAAGAATATTAGAAGCAAGGTCTAATTTGATAATAGATTCAAAACAAGGAGCATTATTTGTTCAAATTAAGCAAAAGGAAAAAGAAAATAAAATTAAGGAAATAAAAGTGGATTATGATAATGAGACAGTTACTGAAGAAAAATCAGCTTTAGAAGACATGGATTTATTGTACTACAATGGATTTGGTGGATTTTCTAAAGATGGAAATGAATATATAATTATGTGTAATAAAAACAAGAAAACTCCAGCAGTTTGGTGCAACATTATGGCAAATGAAAAAATGGGTACAGTTGTTACGGAATCTTTAGGCGGATATACTTGGTATAAAAACAGTAGAGAAAATAGAGTGACAGAGTTTTCAAATGATTCATTACTAGATAGACCATCAGAAGTTATATTACTTAAAGAAAGTGACAAAGAGTGGTCTATTGGAGCATCACCTAAGCCAGATAGCCATAACTACTATATTCATTATGGGTTTGGATATTCAAGTTTTGAGCATACAAGTAATGAATTAGAACAAAAATTAGCAGTATTTATTCCACTAAAAGATAGTTTGAAAATAAATCTTATAAAATTAAAAAACATAGGACTAAATAAAAAAACAATAAAAATTACCTATGATTTAAAATTAGTTTTAGGAAATAGTTCAGATACTTTAATTAATTATGTTTTTAAAGAAAATTTGAATATAGTGCTTATAAAAAATAACTTAAATCCAAGCTATTATACCTATATTACAAGTAATGAAAAAATAAAAATAGAGGATGAAAAAATAGTATTAAATATAGATATTGATTCTCTTGAAAATAAAAATATAACTTTGATTTTAGGTTGTGAAGAAACTGAAATGGATTGTATTGAAATTGGCAATAGATATTTAGGAAAAGAAGAAGAGGAATTAAGAAATGTTAAAAACTACTGGCATGAAAAAGTAAAAGTAGTAGAAGTAAAAACGCCTTTAGAATCTTTTAATATATTACAAAATGGATGGCTTATATATCAAACTTTAGTATCAAGAATATTAGGAAAGTCAGGATTTTATCAATCAGGAGGAGCCTTTGGATATAGGGATCAACTTCAAGATGCAATGAATATGAAATACTTAAATCCTAATATATTAAAAGAACAAATAATTCTTCATTCAAAACATCAATTTATAGAAGGAGATGTGGAACATTGGTGGCATGATGATAGTAAGTTAGGAATAAGAGCAAGATATTCAGATGATCTCTTATGGCTACCATATGCAGTAGGAGCATACATTGATTTTACTGGGGATTATTCAATTTTGCAAGAAGAAACAGCATATTTAGAAGGTAGAACATTAAAAGAAAATGAGCATGATTATATGGACAAATTTATGCCATCACAAAAACAAGAAAGTATATACCATCATTGTATGAGAGCAATTAATAGAAGCTTGGATTTTAAAGATTTTCCAAAGATACAAGGTGGAGACTGGAACGATGGAATGAATAGCGTGGGAGAAAATGGAATAGGCGAGAGTGTATGGCTTGGCTTTTTCTTATATAGTATATTAATAAAATTTGCTGAATTTTCTAAACATGTAACTAGGTTTGCAAATAAAGAAACATCAATTGCTTTAAATGCTCAAAATAAAAATGTAGATGTAAAAACAATAGGTTCTGATGAAAAAAGTGATGAATATGAAAGGCTTATGGAAGTTGCAAATAGGCTTAAGAAAAATTTAAATACTGCCGGATGGGATGTGAGATGGTATAAAAGAGCGACAACTGATGATGGCAAAGTATTGGGTAGTGCAAATAATAAAGAATGTAAAATAGATGGTATTTCACAAAGCTGGTCAGTAATTTCAGGTGCTGGCGATAATGATAAAAAGTATATAGCAATGGAAAGTGTCTATAAATATTTAGTGGATAAAGAAAACAATTTAATTAAATTATTAACACCACCTTTCAAAAATGAAGAATTTAAACCAGGATATATTGCATCTTATGCACCAGGGATGAGAGAAAATGGAGGACAATATACACATTCAGCAATATGGACAGCAATAGCGGAAGCTATGTTAGAAAATCCAGATAGAACTATAGAAATGTATAAAATGATAAATCCTATTGAACACGCAAAAACAGAGGAGCAAGCTATAAAATATAAAGTAGAACCTTATGTTATAGAAGCAGATATATATAGCACAGACAACTTTGCTGGAAGAGGAGGGTGGACTTGGTATACAGGCTCTTCGGGTTGGATGTATACTCTTCAAGTAGAATATATACTAGGTATAAAAATAAACCACAATACAATGAAAATAAAGCCATGTGTACCAAGTGATTGGAATAACTTTGAAGCAAAATTTAGATGGCAAAATGCAGTATATAATATAAAATACGAAAAAAATACAAAGCAAAATCAAGAATACTCAGAAAATAATATGGAAATGATTTTAGATGGGAAAAATGTAGAGGAAATAAAATTAAATAAAAATGGAAGCTATAATGTTATTGTGAAATTTTAGCTTCTACTTGCATTAATTATGATTTACAGTGGTTATAAATGCTTTAGAATTGTATGTTCAAAGTTCTTTTGTTTCTTGCTGTCAGACATAAAGTCCTCCAAACTGCGCGAAACTGCAAGAACTTGTATATACAATTTTAAAAAATAATAATAACTATTAATCGTGATACTTTAAAAAAAATCCCAAAACGAAAATAAGAAAAGAGAAAAGTGATTTTCTCTTTTTTTTGTGTAAATATTGATAAATTCCTTTTCGTGTGATATAAATATACTATACTAAAAGGAAAGGTGGGACTTTTGTGCAAAACAATATGGAAAGTACTAATAAATACGAAGAGCTAAAGAAAAAAATCCTAATTGTAGATGATGAAAAATCAATTTCAGATTTACTAGTATTTAATTTAGAAAAAGAAGGATATAAAACAATAACAGCTTCAGACGGTGAGGAAGCGGTAGATTTAGCATTGTCGCAGAAACCAGATTTAATATTATTAGATATAATGTTACCAAAAGCAGATGGACTTACTGTATGTAAAAAAATCAGACAAACACTAACAAAGACACCAATAATTATGCTTTCAGCAAAAGGAGAAGAAATTGATAAAATTTTAGGCCTAGAAATAGGTGCAGATGATTATATGACAAAGCCTTTTAGTGTAAGAGAGTTAATTGCGAGAGTAAAAGCTAATTTAAGAAAAATAGAACAAACTGAACAAGACTCAATGAATTCAGGAGCAAGAGGAAATAAAATTGTTGTTGGAGATTTGAGTTTAGACTTGGATAAATTTGAAGTAGAAGTTAGAGGTCAAACAGTAACAGACTTAACTAGAAGAGAATTTGAAGTATTAAGATATCTTGCCCAAAAACCAGGACAAGTAGTTACAAGAGAAGACTTACTAGAAAAAGTTTGGGGATATGAATATTATGGAGATATAAGAACGGTGGATGTTACTATTAGAAGAATAAGAGAAAAAATAGAAAAGAACACTGCAAATCCTAAAATATTAATAACAAAAAGAGGTGTAGGTTATTACATAGAATCAAAATAATTGGAGGCATATCGTGAAGAATTTTCAAATGAAAATTATACTATCAATTTTTATAGTTGGGATAGCAATAATAAGTTTTATGGGAATTTATTTCTCAAATATATTATTAAAACCAAATCCAGTAGAATATGTCAGTACAATTAGATTAATAACAATTGTTGCATTAATATTTTTCTCAATATTTACTATTGTAATAGCAATAATTGAAGTAAAAAAATATATTGAGCCAATGTCAAAAATGCTAAAGGGAGCTAAAAAAGCAGTTTTTAGTGCAGATATTAATAACCTAGACATTACAGCACCAGAAGATGAACTTACAGAGTCAGTAAATGAAATAATAAAAGAACTAAGACAAAATTTAAAAGATTCAAATAGTGAGAAAAAGCAAAAAGAAACAATTTTAAAACACATGACAGATGGTGTTATAACTTTTAATATGGAAGGAAAAGTTACATACATAAATCCAGCCGCAAAAGAAATGCTTGATCTTAAAGAAAATGATAATACATTTAAAGATATATTTGGAAAATATGAAGACATAAATATGGAAAAAATAATTTACCTAGATAGTTGGACATCATCAGAAAAAAAGATTGAAAATGCAAAAGGATCAATGAATCTATTTTTTATACCATTTAGAGATGAAATAGATATGCCTGCAGGAGTAATGGTTGTTATACAAGATATTACTGAACATGTAAAATTGGATAATATGAGAAAAGAGTTTGTAGCAGATGTATCACACGAATTAAAAACACCAATAACATCTATAAAAGGTTATTCAGAAACTCTACTAGATGGTGGATGTGATAAAGAAACAGAAAGTCATTTCTTAAATGTTATAAATGATAATGCAGATAGAATGGAAAAGCTAGTACAAGATTTACTAACTTTATCTAAATATGATAGTAATAAGATAAGAAATAAGCCTAAAGAATTTGACTTAGGAGAGCTTGCAAAATCTTGTAAAGAAAAATTTGATATAGAAATTAAAAGAAAAAATCAGAATGTGCAATGCTTTGTTACAGCTGATGTTCCAGCTGTTTTTGCTGATAGAGATGGAGTAGAAAGAGTAATTTTAAATATTTTAAGTAATAGTATTAAATATACACCAGAGGGCGGAAAAATAGATATATACGTAGGATATGTTCATAATGATGCATATATAAAAATAAAAGATACCGGAATAGGAATTCCACAGGAAGATTTAGATAGAATTTTTGAAAGATTTTATAGAGTTGACAAAGCTCGTTCAAGGCAACTAGGGGGAACTGGTTTAGGGTTATCAATTGCTAAAGAAATTATGGAAAAAAACGGGGGAAGTATTAATATTAAGAGTAAAGTAAACGAAGGAACAGAAGTAACAATTAAAATACCTGTTAAGAAATAGAGGAAAAAATGAGTGATAGAGTAAAAAATATTTTAGAATGGATATATTGTTTTGTTATTGCAATTATAATAGCAATATTAATAAAATATTTTGTTGGCACACCAACAGTTGTTAAGCAAACATCAATGTATCCAACATTAGTTCAAAATGATAGATTAATATTAAATAGAATACCTAGAACAATGAAAGAAATGCCTGAAAGAGGAGACATTATAACATTTGAAGCACCAAGCAATAATGCCGAAGAATTAACTGCAAGTGAAGTAAATAATCCTGTTGCAAAATATGAAAATGAACCAATAGGAATTTGGGAGAAATTTACATATTATGTATTAGAAATAAACAAAGACAGTTATATTAAAAGAGTTATTGCACTTCCAGGTGAACATGTAGAATTAAAAGAAGGAAAAGTGTTTATAGATGGTAAAGAATTAGATGAACCATATTTATCAGATGATGTTATAACAAATCCATCAAGTGCATTAAGAGATTTCGTTGTTCCAGAAAATTGCGTTTTTGCAATGGGAGATAATAGAGAAGCATCAAAAGACTGTAGAGCTTTTGGATGTATACCACTAGAAAAAATAGAAAGTGTAGTAGTATTAAGATTCTGGCCATTAAATAAATTTGGTACAGTAGATTAGGAGAAAGTTTTGTTTGAGAAAATAATAGGAAACGAACATATAAAAGAATCTTTGATAAAAGCAGTAAATTCATCATCAGTATCACATAGTTATTTATTTATAGGAAAATCAGGAATAGGGAAAAAACTATTTGCTAAAGAATTAGCAAAGAAAGTAATGTGCTTAGGAGATGAGACCTGTGAATCATGCATTAAGTTTGAAGCTAATAGTAATCCTGACTTTCAAATAATAGTTCCAGATGGAAGAACATTAAAAATTGAACAGATACGTAATCTTCAAGCTAGAATAATAGAAAAACCAATCATATCAAATAAAAAAGTATATATAATAGATGATGCTGAATGTATGTCTGAAGAGGCGCAAAATTGTTTATTAAAAACTTTAGAAGAGCCACCAGAATATGCAATGATAATACTAATAAGCTCAAATGAAAATAGAATACTTCAAACTATAAAATCAAGGTGTGTTATAATCAAGTTTGAAGATTTAACAGATAAACAAATAGCAGACTATTTAAATATACAAGATAAAGAAATAATTAAGCTATGTGGTGGTAGTTTAGAAAAGGCAAGTAAAATTCAAGAAAATAAAGATACATACTTACAATTAAAGAACTTTGCAAATGCGCTAGAAACAAGTAGCTTAATAGAATGCTTTGATATATCTAAGATGTTTACTGCTTTAAAAGATAATATTTTAGAAATTTTAGATTACTTAAATATTATATTTTTTGAAAAAGCAAATGCCAATATTAAATTTGCAAAAGCAATTAGTACAATAGAAAAGACTAAAAAGAAAATAATGGCAAATAATAACTTTGATATGTCAATAGATTATATGGTAATACATATTTGGGAGGAATTTCATGGTAAAAGTAGTAGGAGTTAAATTTAGAAAACCTGGAAAGATTTATTTCTTCAATCCGGGAAATTTAGATTTAAAAAACGGAGACAATGTAATAGTAGAAACAACATTAGGACAAGAGTATGGTACAGTAGTAGTAAATGTAAGAGAACTTCCAGAAAATAAAATAGAAAAAGATTTGAAAAAAATAATTAGAGTAGCTAATAAAGAAGACAAAAAGCATCAAGAAGAAAATGTAAAAAATGAGAAAAAAGCTTTTGATATATGCTTAAAAAAAATAAAAGAGCATAAACTAAAAATGAACTTAGTAGAAGCAAGATATGTTTTCGATAATTCTAAACTATTATTCTATTTTACAGCAGATGGAAGAGTGGATTTCAGAGATTTAGTAAAAGATTTAGCTGGAATATTTAAAACAAGAATAGAATTGAGACAAATAGGTGTTAGAGACGAAATTAAAAGAATGGGAGGAAATGGAATTTGTGGTCGAGAGCTATGTTGCTGTTCATTCCTAAATAATTTCGATACTGTATCAATAAAAATGGCGAAAGAACAAAATTTATCTTTAAATGCAGCTAAAATAACAGGTAATTGTGGAAGATTAATGTGCTGTCTAAGATATGAACAAAATGTATATGAAGATAAAATGAAAAAATTACCTAATATAGGAGCTATTGTAAGTACAGAAGATGGAGAAGGTACAGTAGAAGGAATTGAAGTATTAAACGAAGTTTTAAAAGTAAAACTAAAAGACGAAGAAGATAATTATTATTATAAAAAATTTAATAGTTCAGATGTAAAAGTAATAAAAGAAGGAAAACGTGAAGTTCAAGAAGAACTAGATGAAGAAGAATTACGAGAATTAGAAGAAATGGAAAAAATGGATGAATTAGATAAAAAGAATTCTAATGATGAGGATATGTAAATAGAAATATATAGAAAGGTGGTGAGTGTTATGGCATATAAAATTTCTGATGCATGTGTACAATGTGGTGCTTGTGCAGCTTCTTGTCCTGTAGGATGTATATCTCAAGGAGAAAGCCAATATGTAATAGATAAAAGTCAATGCATTGAATGCGGTCAATGTGCTTCAATATGCCCAGTTGGTGCGCCAAGTATTGATGAATAATACATAAAAAGAGGTAAAAAACATATGAAAAACGCTAGAATCATTGAAAATGCGAATATAGTTATAAAAATAAAAAAATTAAAATTTTCTATTGACAAAATCAAAAATGGGGTGCTAAAATGAATGCATGTAAATCCTATGTTTTATATATAGAATTTACTCAAGGTTTCAAGCTTTTTCATTTGGGAGGTCCTTCGGGGCCTCTTTTTTTTGAACTTTCCAAAATGTTGGTCAGTTTGATTGACATTAGCATATTTTAAATATATACTTAGTATGAACTAAAGACAAAGATATAAATAGAAATATTCAAGGAGGCAATCAATGAAGGATTTAATTGAAATAAGATGGCACGGAAGAGGAGGTCAAGGTGCAAAAACAGCATCATTACTATTAGCAGATGCTGCATTCAATACAGGAAAATACATTCAAGGTTTTCCAGAGTATGGACCAGAAAGAATGGGAGCACCAATTACTGCATATAACAGAATCAGTACATCTCCTATAAGAGTACATAGTAACATATATAACCCAGATTATGTTGTAGTAGTAGATGATACTTTGCTTTCAGCTGTGGATGTAACAGCAGGTCTAAAAAAAGAAGGAGCAATAATAATTAATACAACAAAAGGAATAGAAGAAATAAAACCTCTATTAAAAGGTTATGAAGGAAGCGTATATACAATAGACGCAAGAAAAATCTCTGAAGAAGCATTAGGAAAATATTTTCCAAATACACCAATGCTTGCAGCAATAGTAAAAGTGACAGAGATTATGTCAGATGAAGACTTTTTAGAAGATATGAAAGGTTCATTTAAACATAAATTTGCTAAAAAACCAGAAGTAATAGATGGTAATATGAAAGCAATAGAAGTTGCTTTAAAAGAAGTTAAGAAAGTGCAATAAAAATATACAAAAATGGTTAGAATACCATTAGAAAGGAAGAAAAGTATGGAAATTAATAATAATACACCATGGGAAGATATGACACCAGGTGGAACAATTTATGATGCTGGAAATTCTAAGACTTTTAAAACAGGAGATTGGAGAAGCATGAAACCAGTTTACATTGAAGAAAAATGTAAACAATGTGGACTATGTTTCCCAGTTTGCCCAGATGATGCAATTCCAGTAAATAAAGAACAAAAAAGAGAAGATTACAACTATGATTTCTGCAAAGGATGTGGAGTATGTGCAAAAGCATGCCCATTTGGAGCAATAGTTATGGAAGAGGAGGGAAAATAGTATGAGTATTAGAGAAAGACTAAGTGGAAATGAAGCAACAGCTTTTGCTATGAAGCAAATAAATCCAGATGTTGTAGCAGCATTTCCAATAACACCTTCTACTGAAATACCACAATATTTTTCTACTTATGTAGATAATGGACAAGTGGATACAGAATTTGTAGCAGTAGAAAGTGAACATAGTGCTATGAGTGCTTGTATTGGAGCAGAAGCAGCAGGCGCAAGAGCGATGACTGCAACATCAGCAAATGGACTAGAATACATGTGGGAAATGGTGCAAATCGCATCAAGTATGAGATTACCTATTGTTATGGCATTAGTAAATAGAGCAATTTCAGGACCACTTAATATTCACAGTGACCATTCAGACGCAATGTCAGTTAGAGATAGTGGATGGTTAATGCTATTTTCTGAAACAAACCAAGAAGCATATGATAATATGATAATGGCACATAGAATAGCAGAACATAAAGATGTTAATTTACCACTTATGGTTTGCCAAGATGGATTTATAACATCACATTCTATAGAAAATATAGAACTTTTAGAAGATGAAGAAGTTAAAAAATTTGTAGGAACATATAAACCAGAACATTATTTACTAGATAGAAAAAATCCAGTAGCAATGGGACCTATGGACTTACAGCCATTCCTTTTCGAACATAAAAGACAACAATGGGAAGCAATGAAAAATGCTAAACAAGTTATTTTAGATGTATCAAAGGAATTCGAAAAACTTACAGGAAGAAAATATGAACTATTTGAAGAATACAGAATGGAAGATGCCGAATATGTCATCGTTTGTATGAATTCAACTGCTGGTACTGTAAAAAATGTAATAGATAGATTAAGAGAAAATGGTATAAAAGCAGGTCTTATTAAAATAAGAGTATTTAGACCATTCCCAGGAGAAGAAATTGCAAAAGCTTTATCAAAAGCAAAAGCAATTGCGGTATTAGATAAAACACCTTTATTAAATATGACAGGTGGACCATTATTTGAAGATATAACATCTGCAATGTATACATTAAATATAAATGTACCAACAATAAACTATTCATACGGTATTGGTGGTAGAGACGTAACAGAAATGCAAATAGAGAGTGTTTACGAAGACTTACAAAACTTAAAAGATATGAACGAACCATATAGATTTTTAGGATTAAAAACTAAATAGAAAGGAAATGAGACTATGTATAATGTAAAAGAAATAGTAGCTAATAAACCATCAAGGTTTGCAGCAGGACATAGAATGTGTGCTGGTTGTGGTGCTCCACCAGTAGCTAGAATGATATTAAGAGCAGTTCATGAAGACGACCATGTAGTTGTTTCAAATGCAACTGGATGTATGGAGGTTTCAACTTGTATTTATCCATACACATCTTGGGAAGATTCATATATTCATACAGCTTTTGAATGTGCAGCAGCAACAGGTTCAGGAGCAGAAGCAGCATATAAATCATTGAAAAAACAAGGAAAAATTCCAGAAAATGAAAATACAAAATTCATATGTTTTGGTGGAGATGGTGGAACATATGATATAGGAATTCAAGCTTTATCAGGAGCAATGGAAAGAGGTCATGACATGACTTATGTATGCTATGATAATGGAGCATATATGAATACTGGTATTCAACGTTCATCAGCAACACCAAAATTCGCTGATACAACAACATCACCAGCAGGAACAGTAATTCCTGGAAAAATGCAATCAAGAAAAGATTTAACAGAAATAATGGTATCACATCATTTACCTTATGTTGCACAAACAGCAGCATATATGAACTTTAAAGACTTATATGAAAAGGCAGAAAAAGCTATTTATATAGAAGGAGCTAAATTCTTAAATGTTTTAGCACCATGTCCTAGAGGTTGGGGATATCCAACAGAAGACCTAATGAAACTAAATAAATTAGCTGTTGAAACTTGCTATTGGCCTCTATATGAAGTTGTTGATGGCGTTTACCATATAACATATAAACCAGCAAAAAAATTACCAATAGAAGAATTCTTAAAACCTCAAAAGAGATTTAAACATATGTTTAAACCAGGTAATGAATGGATGATAGAAGAATTCCAAAAAGAAGTAGATAAAAGATGGAACGAACTATTAGCTAAGGAAGAAATGACTAATAAATAGAATATTTTTGATTAGGGACGGTCCTTAAATGAAAAAATTTTTTTCATTTAAGGACCGTCCCTAATCAAAAATTACTACTTTAACATTTTACGTCAAATGATTTATGCCACTTGTATAAAATGCAATTTTGATGTATAATATATTACTAGGTTAATTTGTTATGTATTTTGGGGGTATCTATGGTAATAAATGATGAAGTATTAAGCGAACTAAAAGATTCAGCCGGAAACCAAAGGCAAGAGAGAGCCAAAGAAATACTAGAAGAAAAAAAGGTTAAAATAACAAAAGTAACTTATGAAAATAAAAATAATTTTAGTATACATGCTAGAGTAAACGGAAGGCTAGATAATTACAATACTTATATAGAAATAAAAAATGGAGAAATAGAGAATTTAAGCTGTACTTGTCCAGATTATGAATCGACTTATGGAACATGTAAGCATATTTTAGCAACAGCATTAGAATTAGAAGAAAACCCATCATACATAAAACTGTTCGGAACTGAAGAAATTAAAATCAATAAAACTACACAAAAAAATAAAGAAAAATATAGAATATATAGACAAATGATAAGTTCATTTTATATAGATGAACAAGAAGATAACAACATAAAATATGTTGAAGAAAAAATAAAAATAGAACCTAGACTTATATATAAAGAAAATCTAAAAACATTCAGATTAGAAGTAAGAATAGGGAATAAACAGATGTATAAAATAAAAAATTTACCAGATTTTTATACAAGAATGGTAAATAAAGAAAATTACAAATATGGCTCAAAACTAGAATTTATGCATGTAAGAGAGAATTTTGATGAAGATAGCCAGAGGTTATTGGACTATGTTTTGAAATATGCAGAAATAATAAAATTTGCAAATGAATCAGAAGAAAGATATTTAACGAATGTATTAGACAATGCCTATATAGTAGTATCTAATTCAGGACTAGATGAACTTTTTGATATATTAAAAGGAAAAGAAGTAGAAATATATAGTGAGTATTCCACAGAAAGAGTGCAATTTGTGGATAATAAACCTAATATAAAGTATTCTTTGAAAGAAAAGAATGATACAGAATATGAACTTGAAACAAATATCGACGTATTTAATTATATAATTATTCAAGGAAAAGAATATAGCTATTTATTACAAGATGACAAATTGTATAGATGCTCAAGAGAATATGAAAATTCAATAATAAAATTATTAAATACATTTAAAGTAAATTTAACTAAAAAGATAGTTTTTAGAAAAGACGAATTCGCAGATTTTTACTCTTTAGTAATGCCTTTAATTAAATACGAAATAAACTTAGACCAAATAGACCAAGATGAACTACATAAGTATATGCCTAAAAAACTAAAAGTAAAAGTATTTTTGGATTATAATAGACAAAATTATATTACAGCAGATATAAAATTTAGGTATGATGATTTTGAATTTAGTCCATTTGAACAAATAGACCAAAAGATTCCTAGAAATGCAATAGAAGAGTCAAAAGCACTTGACTTATTTAGCCATTCTGGATTTATGTATGACCAAAAAAATAATAAATTGATTTTAGTAAGAGACGATGATATATATAATTTCTTACAAAATGATATTGAGAAATTTATTTCAAATTTTGAGGTATTGGCAACTGAAAGATTTAAAACAAAGCAAATAGTAAAACCTAAAATAAATTCAATTGGTATAAAAGTAGAAAACAACTTGCTAAGTATTGATTTATCTAACATAGATATAGATAGAACTGAATTAGCAGAGATAATGAAAAAATATAAATTAAAGAAAAAGTATCACAGACTAAAAAATGGAGAGTTTGTAGAATTAGAAAACAATGATTCAATTGATATAATAAGTAAAATTGCAGATGGTACAAATATAAATTATGAAGAATTGCTATCAGGAGAAGTAAAACTACCAATTTATAGAGGACTTTACTTAGATAGAATATTGAGAAAAAATGATAAAATTGTTGTAAAACAAAGCGAAAAGTATAAGCAATTAATAGATGATGTATATAGTAGACAAATATCAGATAAATATAAAATACCAAATGGAATAAAAGCAGATTTAAGAGAATACCAACAAGTAGGATATGATTGGTTAAAAACACTAGATGAATATAACTTAGGTGGAATTTTAGCAGATGATATGGGTCTTGGAAAAACAATCCAACTTTTATCAGTAATAATGTCATATGTAGAAAATACACCAAAAGCAGAAAGAAAACCAACTTTAGTTGTATGTCCAAGCTCACTTTCTTTAAATTGGAAGGAAGAAGCGGCAAAATTTACACCAAGTCTTACAACTTTAGTAATAAATGGTGATTCAAAACAAAGAGAAAAATTAATCTCTAGTATACCTGAATATGACATAACAATAACATCATATGATTTACTAAAAAGAGATATAGATTTATATAAAAAATACAATTATACATTTAGATATATTATCGCAGATGAAGCACAATATATTAAAAATAATAATACACAAAATGCAAAAGTAATAAAAGAAGTTAATGCTCTAACTCGATTTGCATTAACGGGAACGCCTATAGAAAACTCATTATCAGAACTATGGTCAATCTTTGATTTTATAATGCCAGGATATTTATTTTCATATAATAAATTTAAAATTTTATTTGAAACACCTATTAGTAAAGATGAAGATAAAAGTGCAATGGAAAAATTAAAGAATATGATAGAACCATTTATACTAAGAAGAGTAAAAGAAAATGTTCTTACAGAATTGCCTGAAAAAACAATAACTGTTCTAAATAATGAGATGACTGGAGACCAGTTAAAAATATATTTATCATATATGCAAAGTGCTAAAAAGCAAGCTAAAGAAGAAATTGAAGCAAATGGAATTGCTAATAGTCAAATAAAAATATTAGCGCTATTAATGAGATTAAGACAAATTTGTTGCCATCCAGGATTGTTTTTAGAAAACTATGAAGGAGAAAGTAGTAAACTAAATCAATGTATGGAAATAATAAAAGATGCCGTAAATGGAGGACACAAAATATTATTATTTTCTGGGTATTCTTCAATGTTTGCATATTTAGAAAGAGAACTAAAAAAAGAAAATATAGAATACTTTAAATTAACAGGACAAACTAAAGTAGAAGATAGAATGGATTTAGTAAATAAGTTCAATAATGATGAAAATATAAAAGTATTCTTAATTTCATTAAAAGCAGGTGGAACGGGACTTAATTTAATAGGTGCAGATATGGTAATTCACTATGACCCATGGTGGAATTTATCTGCTGAAAATCAAGCAACAGATAGAACTTATAGAATTGGTCAAAAGAGAAATGTACAAGTTTATAAATTGATTACTAAGAATTCGATAGAAGAAAAAATATATAATTTGCAAGAGAAGAAAGCTAAATTGGCAAATGATATGTTATCTACAAAAGAAACATTTATAAGTAAACTTTCAAAAAATGAAATTATGGATTTATTTGAATAAGAAAGGTGAAAAAATGGAACAGTATATTAATGTAATTGGTGGAGGGCTAGCAGGATGTGAGGCTGCTTATCAAATAGCTAAAAGAGGAATAAAAGTAAAGTTATATGAAATGAAACCTAAAAAGTATACTCCAGCTCATTCAAATAAAGATTTAGCCGAAATAGTGTGTAGCAATTCTTTTAAATCAAATTTGATTACAAATGCCTGTGGACTTTTAAAAGAAGAACTTAGAATTTTAGATTCCCTTCTTATAAAAACAGCAGACGAGGTGAAAGTACCAGCTGGACAAGCGCTAGCAGTTGATAGAGGAAAGTTTTCTAAAAAGGTAACAGAGAAAATAAATGAAATAGAAAATATAGAAGTAATTAATAAAGAAGTAGTAAGCAAGTTTGATGAAAGCATAAATGATTGGAACGATAAAGTGATATTTGAAAAACTAATAGATGAGGCAATCACAATAATTGCAACTGGACCGCTAACATCAGATTCTTTATCAATAGGAATAAAAAGACTTACAGGAGAAAATGAATTACATTTCTTTGATGCAGCTGCTCCAATAGTAGAAAAAGAAAGTATAGACTTTAGCATTGCGTTTTATGGAGATAGATATGACGAAGAAAAGAAAAAAGATGAATCAGAAGAAGAATGGCTTAAGAGAATTAAAGAAAATAAAAGTGACTATATTAATTTACCAATGAATAAAGAAGAGTATGAGACATTTGTATCTGAACTAATTAATGCTCAAGTAGTTGAATTACACGAGTTTGAAAAAAGAGAAATATTTGAAGGTTGTATGCCTATTGAGATTATGGCAAAGAGGGGAGCAGATACATTAAGATTTGGACCCCTTAAGCCAGTTGGATTTGATGACCCAAGAACTAAGAGAAGACCATATGCCATTGTTCAATTAAGACAAGATAATACTGAAGGCACAATGTATAATTTAGTCGGATTCCAGACTAATTTAAAATATGGAGAACAAAAAAGAGTATTTTCAATGATACCAGGATTGAAAAATGCTGAATTCATTAAATATGGAGTAATGCACAGAAATACTTTTATTAATTCAACTAAATTATTGGATAATACATATAAGCTACTAAATAACAAGAATGTATATTTTGCTGGACAAATTACAGGTGTGGAAGGATACGTAGAATCAATATCTTCTGGATTAGTAGCTGGAATAAATGCAGTTAATTTACTGGAAAATAAAGAAAAAATAGTATTCTCAAAAGAAACAATGATTGGTGCTTTGGCAAATTATATATCTACATCAAATGAAAAGTTTCAGCCAATGAATGCTAATTTCGGAATAATGCCTGAATTAGAAGGAAATAAAATAAAAGATAAAAAAATTAGATATGAGAAGATAAGCGAAAGAGCACTTTTAAATTTAAGAAATTCTATATATTAGTTTTTAGAAATTGTATATTGCAAGAGTTTTGCCACTTGTTGTCACTTCGTTCTAAACTACGCGTGGCTACAAAATCTTGAATATACAATTTTTTTTATAAATATTAAATTTGTGTTACAAATTTGTTTTTGTATTGTTTTAAAATATAAAATTTTGTATAATGAAAAAAAGTTTATAAAAACGTTTACATAACTTGTAAAAAAATAATTTATATGCTATAATAAGTATATTGAGACAAAGAGAAACGTACGAAAAAATATTGTGGGAGGTTTTCTTATGGATGAAAAAATATCATTTCCGGATTATGGAATTGAATTTTCTAATGAAGATTTTGAAAATGTAGATTTAGAAACATTAAAAAGATGTAAGGCAAGATTAGAAGAAGCTATAAAAAAAGCAGAAAGTAAAGGGGATGAGTAGAGATGAATGAAAATAATAAAAACTCACTTGAAGAAAAGGTAAATTTGTTGGCTGAAAAGATAGAAAATGAACAAAATCCATTTAAAAGAATGTTATATGTAATTAGGGCACGTATGGTAGAGGCATATTTGGATAGACAGATTTCAATTCAAGAAATCAAAGACAAAGCAAAGAAAGATAGAGAAGATAAAAAAAGTGAAAAATCATCAGAAAGAGATGAGGCTCAAGTACGTTTAATAATTTTAAAGAGAGACCTTGACGGGTTGAGAAAAAAACTTGCAGAGAGTGATAGAGTATTTGATGCAGATTCGGATGAATTTTTGTTTGGACAATCTGAATTGAAAAGAGCAGGGGGAGCTGATGAATTAGCTAAGGAATTAGAAGATAGTGGCAATCCTGATAAAGTGGCAGCTGCCAAGCAAATAAAAAACATAGAGGAAATAAAAAGAGAAATTGAGAGAAAAGAGAAAGAACGTTTAGACAAAATTGATGAACTAGAAAAGTTAAATAATAACGAAAATGCTAATGAAAGAAGATTGAAATTTGCAGAAACAAAAGCATTAACCGTCCAAAGAGGAAAAAATATTGGAAAGTGGTTTAAAGATACTTTTGGAATTTTAATAAATGCTATAAAAGAAAGAAGAGAAGAAAATAAAATAATAAAAGCCAAAAAAAGATATGACAAAATGCAAGCAAAATTAAAGAATATGGAAACAGAGTTTGTGAATAAATATAATATGGAACTTGAAACTGTATCAGGAGATTTATTAAAAGAAAAAGCACAAGAACAAGCAAAAGCATTTAGAACAAGTTTAGAGGCGCGTGGAATAAGCTTTGAAAATAGACCAAAAGAACAACAAACTGAATTTGAAGAAAGAACTAGCGAACAAGAAATAGAACAAGAAGATAAAGATATAGATGATTGAAGAGCTCGTGAGAATCAAGAGACAGAAGATGGGGAAAAGAAAATAAAAGGATTCTCACACCAAAAAAAGGAATATAAAGGTAAAAAGAATTTAAGAACAAAAATAGCTGCTATTGTAGCAGCTGGAGCTGTTGCTTTAGGAGGAGTAGTTGCTATAGGACATTTAAATTCACAAGATATGGGACAACCTATATCTCCAATTACTATATCACAGGAAAATAAGAACAAAGAAACTAGTGAATTTTATACACCGGATTTTAATTCAAGATATGTATCACATGACGAAAATACTTTGACAACTGGTAACAGTGATAAACAATATAAAGTTATGCAAAGAAGTAATATTGAATTTACTGAAGACTCTCAAGGAAGAGGAAAAACAGGAATAGTAAGAGAAGATATGTTGGTTGAAATTTATAATAGAGCTATAGTTAAAGAAAATAGCGATGGAACAAGAAGCATAATGCTTTCATCTGGCTCTAAAACTTGGGAAGAATTTGCAAAAGAAAACAATATGAAGCTGGAAGACATAGAAAAAATGTTAAAAGAATCCGGAGTTAAAGAAATGGTTGCGATTCAAAAACCTGGAGAGCATATTATAAATAATGTGTATGGCTGGGTTGAAGCAAGTGATTTATATGAAAGAGCAAATGAAATTGAACACTCAAATTCAAATACATCAGTAAATCAAAAGCAAATTATCTCATATGAAGAAAGATAATTAATAAAAAAACGCACAAGGAAAGAAATTTTAGAAAAACGTTTACATAATTGCAATAAAATGAAAAATATGATATAATATACTTACATTCGAATAAACCATGCCATTTCAAACTTTAAGGAGGATGATAAAATGGCAAAGTACGAGAGAATGGGTTACTACTGCCCACTCAACGAGTTCTATGATGTCAGACACTTTAAGGATGTTCAACCGAACTGGTGGAAGGCAGAAGAACTTCTTGGACCGAGGAAGTCCTTTATGGCGTATGGTCATGGGACTGTAAACAAGCAACGAGCATTCATCGTAGATGCAATCCAATGTGGAGAAGGAACTCTAGGAATAGAGATTGCCTCTCTGTTGGAGCAGCTCATTCCTCACTGCGATTATGAAGCCGATGAGGGCCGAATGATTTTATGTGAGGATTTCGAAGAAGAGTCTGAAAAGATTCAAGAAGACCCAGACTTCCTTTTGGAAGACGAGAGGTATGTTGTCATGGTCAAAGACTGTGAAGAATACGTCAAGGTTGACCTTTTGAGGAAGTAAATTCGTAATCGAAGCGTACGAAATGAGCACCGGCGATTTAGCCGGTGTTTATAATTTTTATAATAAACATTTTTAAAATCAATAATATCTGTAAATTGTAACAATATATAAAATTACCTGTAAAAATCTTCTAAATATAGGTTTAAAATAGATATGTCACATGTAAATTGAAAATTAAATATTGAA
>CAKNIZ010000011.1 GCA_930980855.1 uncultured Clostridium sp. | reverse complement strand
TCAATATACTACAATTTTTTATATAAGTTTGTTTCACATCATTGACACATATACAAGTTTTTAAAAAATAATTTATAAACCTATTGACAAGCCCTTAAACAAAATAGTATAATAATAAAAGTATATAAATGTACGGAAATAAAACCAAGAGGGCTAGTAAATGGTAAATTCTTTAAATGTCAAATAATTGAATTTAGATAAGAAAGGTAAAATCGGCTACAACTGTCGGTTTACCTTTCTTTTGCCTTCTATAATTTATTTATGTAAATTATCGAAAAAAGAGGAATTAAGTATATTCTACATATAGAAAGCGAATCTTAAGGCAGGAGATAAGCTTCTATAAAGTCAAATATACATTAAGAAGGGCTTTTTTAGATAAATATACGATAAAGTCTGCTTAAATTTATTTAGGGGGGATTACCTTTGGTAAAAGTTAAAGACGTAAATCATGAAAAAACCACAAGAAAATCTTTTTCAAAAATAGGCGATTTTATAGAAATGCCTAATTTAATTAAGGTACAAAGAGATTCTTATGAATGGTTCATTAACGAAGGACTAGGAGAAGTTTTAAAAGACATATCTCCAATAGTAGACTACTCAGAAAACCTAGTACTAGAATTTCTAGACTATCGTATGGATGAAAAACCAAAATACACAGTAGAAGAAGCAAAAGAAAGAGATGCTACATATTCAACTAAATTACATGTAAAAGTAAGACTTTTCAATCGTGAAACAGGGGAAATAAAAGAACAAGAAATCTATCTTGGCGATTTTCCACTTATGACTGATACAGCAACATTTGTAATCAATGGAGCAGAAAGAGTTGTTGTTAGCCAGTTAGTACGTTCACCAAGTTGCTACTATGCATATACAATGGATACAAAAACAGGAAAGAAACTATTTACATCTACAGTAATGCCACTTCGTGGAGCATGGCTTGAATATGAAACAGATAACAATGACATTTGCTATGTAAGAGTAGATAGAACAAGAAAAATTCCTGTAACAACACTATTAAGAGCAATTGGAATAGAAAAAGATGACCAAATACTAGCCCTATTTGGAGAAGAACCATTATTAAAAGCAACAATAGAAAAAGACCCAATTAAAAAATCCGATGAAGCCCTTATAGAAATATACAAAAAATTAAGACCAGGTGAATTACCAACAGTAGATGCAGCTAGAACATTATTTGATAGATTATTCTTTGATCCAAAAAGATATGATTTAGCAAAAGTAGGAAGACATAAATTTAATAACAAATTAAATTTAGCAGAAAGAATAACAGGGCAAATAGCATATGAAACAATTTCAGACCCTGATTCAGGAGAAATTTTTGTAGAAAAAGACCAAGAAATAACAGAAGAAGTTGCAAAACAAATACAAAATTCAGGAATAAACATAGTTAATATAAAAGTAAAAGATTCTAAAGTAACAGTTATCGGAAATGGAACTGTAGATATTAACAATTTTGTAAATGTAGATTTAAGTGACTTACATATAAAAGAATTGGTAAATTATGAAGTGCTAAAATCAATTTTAGATAGTACTGAAGAAGCTAAATTACACGATGTAATAAAAGAAAGAATAGATGAATTAGTACCAAAAAATATTACAAATGGAGATATAATAGCATCAATAAGTTATTTATTAAACTTATATCATGGATTAGGAAAAATAGATGATATAGACCATTTAGGAAATAGACGTATAAGATGTGTTGGTGAATTATTGCAAAACCAATTTAGAATAGGATTAGCAAGACTTGAAAGAGTTGTTCGTGAAAGAATGACAATTCAAGATTTAGACTCAATAACACCTCAAGCATTAATAAATACAAAACCAATATCTTCAGCAGTTAGAGAATTCTTTGGAAGCTCACAATTATCTCAATTTATGGACCAAACAAATCCATTATCTGAGCTTACACATAAAAGAAGAATTTCAGCATTAGGACCTGGAGGATTAACAAGAGAAAGAGCAGGATTCGAAGTTAGAGATATTCACTATACACACTATGGTAGACTATGTCCAGTAGAATCACCAGAAGGACCAAACATTGGACTTATATCAGCCCTTTCATCATTTGCAAGAATAAATGAATATGGATTTATAGAAGCTCCATATAGAAAAATAGATAAAGAAACAGGAAAATTAACAGACCATGTAGATTATTTATCAGCTGATGAAGAAGATAAATACATTATAGCTCAAGCATCTGAACCTGTTGATGAAGAAGGTAGATTTATAAATTCAAGAATAAAAGTAAGACAAGTAACAGAAATCAAAGAAGTTCCAGCAGACAAAGTAGATTATGTTGAAATTTCACCAAAAGAATTAGTTTCTGTTGCAGCAGCTATGATACCATTCTTAGAGCATGATGACGTAAAACGTTCTCTAATGGGTTCAAACATGCAACGTCAAGCAGTACCACTTCTAAAACCAGAAGCTCCAATAGTAGGAACTGGAATGGAATATAGAGCAGCTAAAGACTCTGGAATAACAGTAGTTGCTAAAGAAGACGGAATAGTAGAAAAAGTTACTGGTGATGAAATTCAAATAAGAAATAATAAAAATGAAATTAAAAAATATAAATTATTAAAATTTAAAAGAACAAATGGTGGAACATGTATTAATCAAAGACCAATAGTAAGTGTTGGAGAAAAAGTAAAAGCAGGCGAAACAATCGCAGATGGACCATCAACAGAAAATGGGGAAATGGCACTTGGAAGAAACGTACTTATAGCTTTCTCAACATGGGAAGGTTACAACTTCGAGGATGCTGTATTAATTAGTGAAAGATTAGTTAAAGAAGACGTATACACATCAATACATATTGAAGAATATGATTGCGAATGCCGTGATACAAAACTTGGACCAGAAGAAATAACAAGAGATATACCAAACGTTGGAGAAGATAGTTTAAAAGACTTAGACGAAGATGGAATAATCAGAATAGGTGCAGAAGTAAGACCAGGAGATATCTTAGTTGGTAAAGTTACACCAAAAGGAGAAACTGAGCTTACAGCAGAAGAAAGACTTTTAAGAGCAATCTTTGGTGAAAAATCAAGAGAAGTTAGAGATACATCATTAAGAGTTCCACATGGTGAAGCAGGAACAATAGTAGATGTAAAAATCTTCACAAGAGAAAATTCAGACGAATTAGGACCTGGAGTAAACCAAGTAATAAGATGCTACATAGCAACAAAGAGAAAAATCTCAGTTGGTGATAAAATGTCAGGACGTCATGGTAACAAAGGTGTTATCTCAAGAATATTACCAGAAGAAGATATGCCATTCTTACCAGATGGAACACCAGTAGACATAGTATTAAACCCAATGGGTGTACCTTCTCGTATGAACCTAGGCCAAGTACTAGAAGTTCACTTAGGTATGGCAGCTAGAGCTCTTGGATGGAAAGTTGAAACACCAGTATTTGATGGCGCAAAAGACAAAGAAATTGAAGAACTACTTGAAGAAGCTGGATTATCTAGAGATGGAAAAACAATAGTATATGATGGTAGAACAGGTGATGCATTTGATCACCCAGTAACAGTAGGTGTAATGTATATGTTAAAACTACATCACTTAGTAGATGATAAAATACATGCTCGTTCAACTGGACCATACTCTTTAGTTACACAACAACCTCTAGGAGGTAAAGCACAATTTGGTGGTCAAAGATTTGGTGAAATGGAAGTTTGGGCATTAGAGGCTTATGGTGCTGCATATACACTTCAAGAAATGATTACTACAAAATCAGACGATATTGTAGGACGTGTAAAAACATATGAAGCTATCGTAAAAGGTGAAGATATACCAAAACCAGGAGTGCCAGAAGGATTCAAAGTATTAGTTAAAGAATTACAATCATTAGGACTAGATTTAAGACTATATTCAGATAAAGGAACTGAAATAGAACTAAAAGAAGACATAGATGATGGAGTAGACTTTAATGTAGTAAATGATTCAAAACCACAAGAACAAACTGTTGTAGATGAAAGCGAATTAGCAGACGGATACACAGAAACAGATGAAGAATTAGAAGAAGATGGAGAGAACATTTTCGAAGATTTAAATGATGAATCAGATGACGGATTAATAGGAGGAGACTACCTAGAAGACGATATAGATGATTCATATGACGACGGAAATTACGAAGACTAATTTAACTAAATAGCTTATTATTCTGAAAAGCATAGCATAAATGATTGAGCAGCGGTGTATATGCTTTTCAGAAGAAACTAAGCAAAAAATAAATTGTAGGGGGCAGTAATAAGTGGATGAATTAGAATCTTTAAGCAAAATCAAAGTAGGATTAGCATCAGATGAAAAAATAAGAGAATGGTCAAAAGGTGAAGTGAAAAAACCAGAGACTATAAATTATAGAACACTAAAACCAGAAAAAGACGGCTTATTCTGTGAAAGAATCTTTGGACCAGTAAAAGATTGGGAATGCCATTGTGGAAAATATAAAAGAATCAGATACAAAGGCGTTGTATGTGATAGATGTGGTGTTGAAGTTACAAAATCAAAAGTAAGACGTGAAAGAATGGGACATATAGAACTTGCAGCACCAGTAGCCCATATATGGTATTTTAAAGGAATACCTAATAGAATAGCATTAATGCTAGATATTTCTCCAAGAGCCGTAGAAAAAGTAGTATATTTTGCATCGTACATAGTTACAGATAAGGGAACATCTGGACTAGATAAATGTCAAGTATTAACAGAAAAAGAATACCATGATGCAGAGCAAAAATATGGAGAAGGCTCATTTAAAGCAGAAATGGGTGCAGAAGCACTTAGAAAATTATTAGAAGAAATAGATGTTGAAAAACTTGCAGAAAAGCTAAAAAAAGAATTAGTAAAAGCAAGTGAGCAAAAGAAAGCAAAAATAATAAAAAGATTAGACACAGTAGATTCATTTAGACAATCAGGAAATAGACCTGAATGGATGGTTATGAATGTAATACCAGTAATACCACCAGATTTAAGACCAATGGTACAATTAGATGGTGGAAGATTTGCAACATCAGACTTAAACGATTTATATAGAAGAGTTATAAACAGAAATAACAGATTAAAAAGATTACTAGAATTAGGCGCACCAGAAATAATTGTAAGAAACGAAAAAAGAATGTTACAAGAATCTGTAGATGCCTTAATAGATAACTCAAGACGTGGAAGACCAGTAACAGGTGCTGGTGGAAGAGCATTAAAATCTTTATCAGACTTACTAAAAGGAAAACAAGGTAGATTCCGTCAAAACTTACTTGGAAAACGTGTTGACTATTCTGGACGTTCAGTTATCGTTGTAGGACCTGAACTAAAAATATATCAATGTGGTGTTCCAAAAGAAATGGCTGTTGAATTATTTAAACCATTTGTTATGAAAGAATTAGTTGCTAGAAACTTAGCACATAATATAAAAAATGCAAAAAGAATGGTTGAAAGACTTGATCCAGCAGTTTGGGAAGTACTAGAAGATGTTATAAAAGACCATCCAGTAATGCTAAACCGTGCTCCAACACTTCATAGACTAGGTATTCAAGCATTTGAACCAGTATTAGTTGAAGGTAGAGCAATAAAATTACACCCATTAGTTTGTACAGCATTTAATGCTGACTTCGACGGAGACCAAATGGCTATTCACTTACCATTATCTCCAGAAGCACAAGCTGAATCAAGATATTTAATGTTATCAACAAATAACTTGCTAAAACCAACAGATGGTGAGCCAATTACAGAACCATCACAAGATATGATTTTAGGTGCATATTACCTAACAATGGATGTAGAAGCAGACCCTAATGATTCTATAGATGAACAAGTAAGAAAAGGAACATTAGGAGCAGGAATGTATTTTTCTTCAACAGATGAAGCAGAAATGGCATATGCTAACCATGATTTAGGGGTACATGCAAAAGTACATGTAAGAATGTCAGAACTAGATGAAAATGGCCATGAAATAGATCATGGAATAATAGTAACAACAGTTGGAAGAATTATATACAATAAAGGAATACCTCAAGACTTAGGATTTGTAGATAGAACTAAGAAAGAAAACAAATTCGAATTAGAAATTAATTTTACAACTGCTAAAAAACAATTAAAACAAATAATTGCAAAATGTATAGATGTCCATGGACTAGACAGAACAGCTGAACTTCTTGACTATATTAAATCAACAGGATATAAATACTGTACAACTGCTGGTATGACAGTATCAATAGATGACGTTAAGGTACCAGAAGAAAAAGCAGCAGATTTAGAAGAAGCTCAAAAAGAAGTAGACAAAGTTACAGCGCAATTTGCTCGTGGTTTCATAACTGACAATGAAAGATATGCAAATGTCATCAAGATTTGGGAAAAAGCAACAGATAAAGTTGCAGATGCAATGCAAAAGAATTTTGATAATCTAAATCCAATATTTATGATGTCAAAATCTGGAGCTCGTGGTAATATAAGCCAGTTAAGACAAGTTGCAGGTATGCGTGGACTTATGGCAAGTACAACTGGTAAAACAGTTGAAATACCAATTAAATCTTCATTCCGTGAAGGTCTAGATTCACTAGAATATTTCATATCTGCCCATGGTGCTCGTAAAGGACTCTCAGATACAGCTTTAAGAACAGCCGATTCAGGATATTTAACAAGAAGATTGGTTGATGTATCTCAAGACTTAATCATCAGAGAAGAAGATTGCGGTACTCATGAAGGACTAGAAGTATATGCAATAAAAGATGGAAACCAAGTAATAGAAGGTTTACAAGAAAGATTAGTAGGAAGATTCTTACTAAATGATATAAAAGACCCAACAACAGGTGAAGTATTAGCTACAGCAGACAAACTAATAACAGAAAAAGTAGCTAAGAAGATAGTTGAAAGTGGAATAGAAAAAGTAACTGTACGTTCACCACTAAACTGCAAAACGAAACATGGAATTTGTGCTAAATGTTATGGAATGAGCTTAGCAACACGTGAACTTATCACAATTGGAGAAGCTGTAGGAACAATAGCAGCTCAATCAATTGGTGAACCTGGTACACAGCTTACAATGAGAACAATTCACTCAGGAGGTGTTGCAGGTGTTGCAGACATCACACAAGGTCTTCCTAGAGTTGAGGAGCTATTTGAAGCTCGTAAACCAAAGGGATTAGCAATAATTTCAGAAATAGAAGGAACTGTAAAAGTTTCAGAAGAAAAGAAAAAGAAAGAGGTTACAGTTGTATCTAGCGACAATGCAAAAACATACTCAATACCATTTGGTTCAAAACTATGTGTTGCAGATGGTGACCATATAGAAGTTGGAGATCCAATTACAGAAGGTTCAATAAATCCTAATGAAATTTTAGTAATAAAAGGACCAGAAGGAGTACATGAATACTTAGTACAAGAAATTCAAAAAGTATATAGAAACCAAGGTGTTGATATTAACGATAAGCACATAGAAGTTATAGCAAGGCAAATGCTTAAAAAAGTAAGAGTAGAAGATAATGGAGATAGTCAGTTACTTCCAGGCTCATTAGTAGATATTAATGACTTAGAAAACATCAATGCAGAACTAGAAAAAGAAGGAAAGAAGAAAGCAACAGGAAAGAGAATTCTACTTGGAATTACAAAAGCAGCCTTAGCAACAGATAGCTTCTTATCAGCAGCATCATTCCAAGAAACAACAAAAGTACTTACAGAAGCTGCTATTAAAGGTAAAACTGATGACTTAATAGGACTAAAAGAAAATGTTATAATTGGTAAATTAATTCCTGCAGGAACAGGTATGCAAAGATATCAAAATACACATATTAGTACTGAAGAAGTTGAATCAGGAGCAGAAGCAGAATAAAATAAATGAGAACTTTAGAAATTTATTCTTTGAAGTTCAAGAAAGATAGACCCTTCGATGCTTTTATGAAAAAGGGTCTATTTTTCATAAAAGGGGAAATAAAATGAAAAAAACAATAATAAAAACAGGACTAAAAATTTTACTAGTAGTGGCAATATTTTTATTAATTATTTTTCTGCCATCTTTTACTGTAGAAAATAGAGAGATGACAATTAATATAAAAATGAAAAGTATTGAAGTTTGTGATGAAATGACAATAAAAATTCCACCTCATAAATCTTTGAAATACGAAAGTTTATTTCGTGAACAGAAACCTAAATTTTTATATATAGATGATAAAGAGTATGATGAAGATGAAATAAACAAAGAGTTAACCAACAATACGAACCAAGATAAGATAGTGAAAGTTAAAGCAGAATATAATTTAGAATCATCAAAAACTATAAAATATACAGATGTAGTGGTTACTGACATAATAACTTCTGGTTCGCTAAAATCAAAATTTGAAAATCTACATATTACTTTTAATTTACATGCACCAGCTAGTATCTTTGAAATAAGAAAAGAAAAAACATTTAATAAAAACGAGATAAATAAGATTTCAGATACACAATATGAATACGCACAAAGTAATGTAAATGGAATAACATTATTTAAGCTGATATTTAATAGAGGTCTAAATGATTTTGGAAAAGAAAAAAACTTTAGTTATGACGAGAATAATATTAAAAGTATATTAATAGGAGAAGGTGGATTTGAAACATTTGTATCATACGCATTTTTATTTACTATGCTGTTTATACTTTATAGCTTGTACTACATTATAACAAGCAAAAAATCAAAAGTAAAAAATATAAGGAGAGATTTTCAAGGATTAGTAAGTCCAGTAATTGCCGAAATAATAAATGATGGAAAAATTGGCATAAAAGAATTATTTATGACTGTAGTGTTAGAACAAATAAAAAAAGGCAATATTAAAATAATCGGAGAAGAGCAATTACAGTTAGTATCAAGACATGATTTGAATGAATATGAGAATAAGGTTATCAATGTATTGTTCGAAGATAAAAACACCATGAATTTTTCGAAATTTAAAGAGATTTTTACAAAAAATGATAAGAAAACAAGACAAATATATGAATATATAAAATCAATAAAATCAGATATATTAGACGAACTATACAATAAAGGCATATTGGATAGAGGAAAAAAGATGTTATTATTGTTAATACAATGTATAGCAGTAGTATTTATTTTGATTATAAATATGTTTCATGGAAGCATGGAATTAGTAGCAATGACAATGATTTTTTCACCAGTTATTTTCATATGTATTAAAGCAATAACTAGAAAAAGTAGGGGAATAAATATAATTTTATGGGTACTGATTTTATTAACAATATCTGCAGCAATAATTAATACAAATATAGTAAATATTATTTTTAGTATATTATGTATTATATTATTTAAATTGGCAAATAGAGAAGCTTTAACTGATAAGGGAAAAATAGAAAGACAGAAGATACTTGAACTAAAAAAATATATAGAAGAATATAGTATAATAAAAGATAGAGACATGCAAGATATTGTAATATGGGATGACTATTTAGTTTATGCGACTGCATTAGGTATACCAAGTAAAATTACAAAAAAGATATATGAGAAATACATGAATACTAACATGACAATACAAAAAATTGACAGTATGATAAAGATATTTTAATGAAATAAAGTAACAATTAGAATCACCTAGAATAATATATTCTAGGTGATTTTTATGAAACTAGGTTTAAGTTTAGCAGGTGGAGGAATAAAAGGTGTAGCTCATATAGGAGCATTAAAAGCTTTTGAGGAAAAAAATATACACTTTGATTATCTATCAGGAACATCCTCAGGAAGCATTGTAGCAACACTATATGCATGTGGTTATACGCCAGATGAAATGTATGAAATTTTCAAAAAGTATGTAAAACAAATTCATTATATAGATTTTGTTAATATAATAAGATTCTTTAAAAATATATTTACTGGAAAAGGAATAATCATAGATGGATTAAATAGTGGAACAAAAATAAAAAAACTAGTAAATGAGGTATGTAATGAAAAAGGAATATATAATATAAATCAAATAAAAGTACCTTTATTAATACCAGCAGTAAATATTTTAAATGAAAAACTATATATTTTTTCAAATGTAAAATATAAAAGTCAAGATAAAGACATTAAATATATAAATGACATAGATATAGGAACAGCTGTGCAAGCTAGTTGTAGTTATCCGGGTATATTTTCACCAACAGTGGTAAATCAAGAGTTATTTGTAGACGGTGGTATTACAGAAAATTTACCCTGGAGAGAGGCAAAAAATATAGGTGCAGATAAAATTGTAAGCATTGTATTTAAAGACAAAGAACCAAAGAAATGTTGTGAAAATATAATTCAAATTTTAACTAAATCTTTTTCAATCCTTTGTAAAGAACTCTCAAAATATGAATGGGATGGAACAGACTATTTGCTAGAAATAGAAAGTAAACATGTTGGTTTATTAGAAAAAAGTAAGTTGGAAGAATTATATATGGATGGATATATTCAAACCAAGAATAAAATTACAAATTTGTAAAAGGTAATTGAAATAAAGAAATACAAATGATAAAATACTATTATAAAAATAATGGGA
Organism: uncultured Clostridium sp.; assembly: GCA_930980855.1. Taxonomy (GTDB): domain Bacteria; phylum Bacillota; class Clostridia; order TANB77; family CAG-508; genus CAG-793. The sequence goes on along the minus strand of CAKNIZ010000011.1, from coordinate 41,982 downwards.
GAAAAAAGATGAGAGCTCACGAAAGCCTTGAGGCTGTATATATATATATATATATATCGTAGGATTTAACAAAATAAACTTATGTAAACATGGCGATAAAACTATGCTTTTTAGACGAATCTAAAAGGCATAGTTTTTATTGTATTAATTAACTAAAGGAGAGACATATGAAGAAAAATACAAAGAAAAAAATCGTTATAATTTCTGCTATTTTAATAATAAATATAATAGTCACAGTAATAACTACAAAAATAGTAAATAATATGAGTATTGGAAATAAGAATTATGAATCTGAATCGGGCAACTCAAATTCTACTTTAATAGCAAAATATATTCAAAAAGGAATAACATTAGGCGGGATAACGGGGACATTAGAGACATTAGATACGTATGATGCTACAGCTACTCCTGAAGATATAAGTTGGGGAAAGACAGCTTATGTTAAAGGAGTAAAAATTACAGGAACTAAAAGAGAAACAGTAACAGGAGATGAAACAACAAATACAACTATACATGATGAATATGGAAATGCAATAATCATTCCAGCTGGGTTCAAAGTAGTCAATCCAGAAGCTAATGTAGAAGATGGAATAGTAATAGAAGATGCAATGAAAGGCAGTCAATTTGTATGGGTTCCAGTAGGAGAAGTAAAAACCAATAATGGAGAAACTAAAACCATAACATTGGGAAGATATACTTTTGATAGCAATGGTAAAGAACAGTTAAAGCAGTCAGCAGAAAACTGGAACTTATATACTTCTATAGATATTAATGGATATTCTTATAAAGAATTATCGAGTAGCAACTATGATAATACTATAGCTAAAAATCTGCAAGATTTTATTACTAAGACACTATCTAGTGGGGGATATTATATAGGAAGATACGAGGCAGGAGATGTTACAGCAATAACTGATGAAAGAACAGATGATACCAGTGATGGACACCAAGTAGTATGTAAAGAAGGAGTATATCCATATAATTATGTATTACAACCACAAGCAGCAACATTAGCTAGAGAAATGTATAGTAGTACTAATTTTGAAAGTGACTTAATAAATAGTTATGCGTGGGATACAGCAATAGTATTTATACAAACATTTAGTGGAGATTCAAATTATTCAATACAAGTGGGAAAAAATACAACAAATAATCTTCAAAGAACGGGAGAAAATACTCTAGCTAATGTAGATAGTGGAAACAATCCAGTAGATGTTAGATGCAATATATATGATATGGCTGGAAATGTAGACGAGTGGACGACAGAGACTGCAGACCCAACAAATCATTCTGTTAGAAGAGGAGGAAACTATTCTGGTACAAATACTAGTAGTCGTGCTTATCACTTTACATCTTTAGGTAGTAACAGAACAGAGGGATTTAGAACAATTTTATATTTATAGATTGTAAAAAGAAGTCACATATTTATGTGACTTTTTATATACTATTAAAATTGACAAATCACCATAAAAATAGTACAATATATAATGTATTATTGTATAAATTTAAGTATAACAATAATGCAGAAAATGGGGAGAAAAATGCCGAATAGCAATTATAAAAATTGGGAGACATTTATATCAAGGACAAAAATATATTTAATTATAATAGCACTTTTAATAATAGCCTTATGTATATTAAATTGTAAGCTTATATTACCAGGAATAATAATATATGCTTTAATAATTTTGTACACATTATGGTCAAACAAAAAAAGAAAAGCAGAATTGTCAGAACAATTAAAAGACCTAACACTAAATGTAAATACAACAGCAAAAACAACATTAATAAATTCACCATTTCCACTAGTAATAATAGAAACAAATGGAAATGTAATCTGGAAAAGTGAAAAATTTGTTACAGAATTTGAAAATATGGACATTAATACAAATGAATACTTAACAGAAATAGTAAAAGGAATTAAGCTAACCATAGAAAATTCCGATGATAATACCAGAGATAAAGTAAGAGGAAGTATAGAAACAAATTTAAAAATAGAGGGAAAAGACTATAAAATAGTAGGTTCTTATGTAAAATCACATAAAACACATTCAAAAGAACAAGAATATACAACAATTCTATATTTCATAGACGAAACACATTTAAAAGAGTTAGAAAGAAAAGAAAAAGACTTAGACCTATGTATAGGTATTATCATGATAGACAACTATGAAGAAATAGCACAGAGAATATCTGCAGAAGAAAAGCCACAGTTAATAGCAAAAATAGAAAAATATATTTATGACTGGGGAGCAAAATATAACTCATTAATAGTAAAATCAGATAGAGATATGTTTTGCTGTATAATGGAGAAAAAAGCTTTAAGAGAAGCAGAAGCTGACAAATTTGATATATTAGATGAAGTTAAAAAAATAGATATACCAGATATAACGCAGCCAACATTAAGTATAGGATTTTCAGATGATGGAAAAACAAATGCAGATAAATCAGCATCAGCAAAAACGGTTATAGATATAGCATTAGGACGTGGTGGAGACCAAGTAATTGTAAAAATGGATGGTAGATATCAATTCTTTGGAGGAAGAACTCAAGAAGTAGAAAAGAGGACAAAAGTAAAAGCAAGAATGATATCACATGCCTTAACAGAACTAATTAGAGAAGCAGACAATGTACTTCTTATGGGACACAGCAACGGAGATATGGACTCAATAGGTTCAGCTCTAGGATTATACAGATTAAGTAAAACTCTTGGAAAAGAAACTAAAATTGTAAATGAAACAACTGGAATAGGAATAGATAATTTTATAATTGAAGCAAAAAAATCAGGAGAGTATATTGAATCTTTTATAACAAAACAAGAAGCACTAGACAGTGTAACCCTAAATACATTGCTTATTGTTGTAGATACTCATAAAAAGAACTATGTGGAAGTTCCAGAATTATTAGAAAAAGTAAATAAAATAGTTGTAGTCGACCACCATAGAAGAAGTACAGATTACATAGAGAATGCAATTTTAACATTCCATGAAGTATATGCATCATCTGCATCAGAGTTGGTTACAGAAATATTAGAATATTCACAATTAGATATAGAGCTTACTCAACTAGAAGTTGAAGCATTATATGCAGGCATAATGTTAGATACAAAAAGCTTTACATTCAAAACAGGTGTAAGAACATTTGAGGCGGCAGCATATTTAAGAAAATGTGGACTAGACATTATAAAAGTAAAAAAATGGTTCCAAAGTGACTTAAAAACCTACCAAGTAATTTCGGATATTGTATCAAAATCTGAAATAATAAATGAAACAATAGCAATATCTACTTATGAAAATAATGATGAAAATGCTAATATAATAGCTGCAAAAGCTGCAGATGAACTTCTAACAATAGAAGGAATAAATGCATCATTTGTTTTAGGAAAAACAGGTGAAAAAATATATATTAGTGGTAGATCAATAGGTGGAATAAATGTTCAACTAATACTAGAAAAACTAGGTGGTGGAGGACATATAACTCTAGCAGGTGCACAATTAGAAAACATGAGTATAGAAGATGCAAAACAAGAACTAAAAAATAGAATCAATGAATATTTCTTTGAAATTGAAAACTAATGTTTTAGGATATATTGTAATTGATGGTTTACAAATATATACTTGGTACAATTCACAAAACAACTGAGAAAGGAGAATGAGATGAAAGTAATATTATTAGATAATGTAAAAGGCGTAGGAAAAAAGGATGAAATAGTAAATGCAAATGATGGATATGTACGAAATTTCCTATTTCCAAAAAACTTAGCAGTTGAAGCTAATGCACAGAATTTAGCCAAGCTAAAATCAAAGCAAGACTCAGTAGCACATAAAAAAATGACAGAGAAAAAAGAGGCAGAAGAACTAGCTAAAAAACTTGAAAAAATTATACTAAAAATAGAAGTAAAAGCAGGAGAAAATGGAAAAATATTTGGTGGAGTAACTGCAAAAGAAATTTCAGAACAACTAAAATCAAAATACAATTATAATGTAGATAAAAAGAAAATAGACCTAAAAGAAACAATAAAGCAGGCAGGAATATTTACTATAGACCTAAAATTATTTGAAGGAGTAATAGGAAAACTAAAAGTACATATAATTGGTCAATAAAAAGGAAGGTAATAAAATGGAACTAGGAAAAGTACCACCACACGATGACGAAGCTGAGCAAGCTGTAATAGGTAGTATGATGACAGACAAAGATGCTGTAATTTCAGCTATAGAAGTACTAAAACCAGAAGACTTCTATCGTGATGATAATAAAACTATATATGGTGCAATAATGAACTTGTATGCTAAAGCAGAACCAATAGATATTATAACATTAAAAGATGAACTAACATCTATAGGAAAATTGGAACCAATAGGTGGATTAGAGTATTTAGTATCATTACCAGAAAAAGTACCTACAACTGCAAATGTTGAAAAATACATTAAAATTGTAGAAGAGAAATCTATATTAAGAAGTTTAATAAAAACAGCAAATCAATTAATAGAAATAGGATACAACCAAAATGAAGAAGTCGAAGTATTAATGGACAATGCTGAAAAGAAAATATTTGACTTAATGCAAAGAAAGTCACAAAAAGGATATAGTTCAATTAGAGATATATTAGTAGATTCATTCACAGAATTGGAACAATTATATAATCAAAAACAGCATATAACTGGTGTAGCTACAGGATTTATAGATTTAGATAACAAAACAGCAGGTTTCCACAACTCAGACTTAGTATTAATTGCAGCAAGACCAGCTATGGGAAAAACAGCTTTTGCATTAAATATTGCTACTTATGCAGCTGTAAATGCAAATACACCAGTAGTAGTATTCAGTCTCGAAATGTCAAAAGAACAATGTGCGAACAGAATACTTTGTTCGCAAGCTATGGTAGATAGTGAAAAAGTATCAAAAGGAGATATTTCAGATGAAGAATGGTCAAAACTTGCAGTTGCATCAGGTGAATTGTCTGAATCAGCTGGAATTTTTATAGATGATAGTGCAGGAATTAATATTGCAGAAATAAGAGCAAAATGCAGAAAACTAAAACTAGAAAAAAATATTGGACTAGTAGTTATAGACTACCTACAGCTTATTCAAGGTAGTGGAAATACTAAGAGTAGAGAACAAGAAATTGCAGAAATAAGTAGATCTTTAAAAATTTTAGCAAAAGAAATAAATGTACCAGTAATAGCGCTTTCACAATTATCTCGTGCTCCAGAAGCAAGACCTGACCATAGACCAATGCTTCAAGACCTTCGTGAATCTGGTTCAATAGAGCAAGATGCGGATATTGTTATGTTCCTATATAGAGATGATTATTATAATCCAGAAACAGAAGCAAAAAATATAGCAGAAGTAATAATTGCAAAACATAGAGCTGGACCAACTGGAACAGTAGAATTATTATGGATGCCAAGTTATACAAAATTTGCTAATAAATATCAAGGATAATTTTGATAATTTGGGACGGTCCTTTTTCGAAAATATTTTTGATTAAGGACCGTCCCAAATAAAAAAATTGGAGGTAAACATGAGCAAACGATTAGATAAGCTAGAAGAGAAGTTTTTAAATACAGTAAAAGAAAATAACTTAATAGAAAAAGGGGATAAAATAGTAGTTGGGGTATCAGGTGGCCCTGACTCTATTACTCTTTTAGTGTGTTTAAATAAATATAAAGAAAAGTATGGATATGAAATAATGGTTGCACATGTTAATCATTTAATAAGGGAAGATTCCACAGAAGATGAACAATTTGTGGAAAACATATGCGAAAAAATGAATGTGAAGTGCTATATAAAAAGAGTTGAAATTTTAAAAATAGCTAATGAGAATAAAAAGAATGTGGAAGAGACCGGAAGAAATGAAAGATATAAATTTTTTGATGAAATAGCCAAAAAAGAAAATGCAAATAAAATAGCAATAGCTCATAACATGAATGACAATGCAGAAACAATGCTTATGAATTTAATTAGAGGTTGTGGATTAAGCGGACTAGAAGGAATTCAAGCCTTAGAATACAAAAAATATATTAGACCATTAATAAATTGTAGTAGAGAAGAAATAGAGGAGTATTGCCAAAAGAATGAACTAAATCCAAGGATAGATTGTACAAATAAAGAAAATATATATAAAAGAAACAAAATAAGAAATGAGCTTATACCATATTTAAAAGAACTAAATCCTAATATAGTTCAAAATTTAAGTAGAATATCTAAAATAATAAAAAATGAAAATGAATACATAAATAAACAAGTAGAAAATATATATAATATAATAAGTGGTGAAGGCTTAGGGAACATAGAGATAGACCTAAAAAAATTTAATGAACAAGAAACTGCAATAAAGGAAAAACTAGTATTATATACAATAGAAAAAATACTTGGAAATACTAAAAACATTGAAAAAATCAATATAGATGACATAATTAAAATGTGCCAAAAAAATGTTGGTAACAAATACATAATTCCAAATAAGAATATAAAAATATTTATACAAAATAAAAAAATAATTTTTATGCCACTAGCTTAATTTCCGTAAGAAAAAACATAGATATATCAAGGGTTACAAGAAAAAAACTTTCGAAAAACTATTGCATTAATGAACTTATTGTGATACCCTACAATATGATTAATTAATAAAAACAGGAGGACGAAAATTGAAAAACAGTATAAAAACTTTAGCGGTATGGTTAATAATAGGAATCATCTTACTATTTGTAATACCAGCATTATTAAATGGTGCAAATTCGGAGCTAACATATTCTGAGTTGCTTACAAAAATAGAAAAAGGCGAAGTAACAGACATTGAAATAGCATATGGAGGAGATAGTGCAAAAGTAAAATTAAAAAATGATTCAAATATAAAGAATGTAAATATTCCTAGTGTAGATAATTTGATGGAAAACCTAAATGAATCTATGCAAAGTAATAGTATAAATGTTATAGAAGCAGATAAATCATTCTTGTTAATAGTTTCAGATTTATTACTTCCAATTTCATCAATATTATTACTAATACTAATGGCAATGTTATTCTTGGGTGGAACTAGTGGACAACAAAAAGGAACAATGACATTTGGTAAAAGCAAAGCTAGGATGTTAAATGCAAATGATAAAAACAAAGTAACATTTGCAGATGTAGCAGGAATAGATGAAGAAAAAGAAGAACTAGAAGAAATAGTAGAATTTTTAAAGAATCCAAGAAAATTTACAGACATGGGAGCAAGAATACCAAAAGGAGTTCTATTAGTTGGAGGGCCTGGTACAGGTAAAACACTTTTAGCTAAAGCAGTTGCAGGAGAAGCAGGAGTACCATTCTTTATTATAAGTGGTTCAGACTTTGTTGAAATGTTTGTAGGTGTCGGTGCTTCAAGAGTAAGAGATTTATTTGAAGAAGCAAAAAGAAATGCACCATGTATAATATTCATAGATGAAATAGATGCAGTAGGTCGTCAAAGAGGAGCTGGACTTGGCGGAGGACATGATGAAAGAGAACAAACATTAAATCAAATGTTAGTTGAAATGGATGGATTTTCAGCAAATGAAGGTGTAATAGTATTAGCAGCTACAAATAGACCGGACGTATTAGATAAAGCATTATTAAGACCAGGAAGATTTGATAGACAAATAGTAGTACCAGCACCAGATGTAAAAGCTAGAGAACAAATATTAGAAGTACATGCAAAAAAGAAGAGATTAGCAAAAGATGTAGACTTAAATATTATTGCAAAAAACACATCAGGATTTACAGGTGCAGACTTAGAAAATGTGCTTAATGAAGCAGCTCTTTTGGCAGCGAGAAGAGACAAACAAGAAATAGGAGAAAGAGAAATAGAAGATGCCATGGTTAAAGTAACTATGGGACCAGAAAAGAAAACAAGAGTAAGAAGCGATAAAGAAAAGAAATTAGTAGCATATCATGAAGGCGGTCACGCTGTTGTAAGTAGATATCTAAAAACTCAAGACCCAGTACATGAAATATCAATTATTCCTAGAGGAATGGCTGGAGGATATACAATGTATAGGCCAACAGAAGACAAATCATTTATTTCAAAAACAGAAATGCTTGAAAATATTGTATCACTACTTGGAGGAAGAGCATCAGAAGAACTAGTACTAGGAGATATCTCAACAGGAGCAAGTAATGATATAGAAAGAGCAACTGGGATAGCAAAAGCAATGGTTACAAAATATGGTATGAGTGAAAGAATAGGAACAATAACATTAGGCTCTGACCAAGATGAAGTATTTATAGGAAGAGATTGGGGACATGAAAAAACTTATTCTGAAGAAACTGCTGGTGTTATTGATGAAGAAATAAAGAAAATAATAGATTCTGCATATGCAGAAGCAAGAGCAATCCTAAATGAGCATAGAGATAAATTAGATAGAGTAGCTGAAATATTGGTTGAAAAAGAAAAAATTTCTGGAGAAGAATTTGATAGTATATTTGAAAACTAAAAAAATTAGAACTTTGAGGTTTAGGTTTCAAAGTTCTTTTTTCTTTATATAAAATAAATATACTCTTTTTTTTTTCCGGAGCAGGGACGCTCCGTACGGCTCACTGTCGTTCTCCTTGAATTAAAAAAGAGTATATTTATTTTAACATTTGAAAATTCACATGAAACCCCTTCAAATTTCTTGATTTTTTTCACTATATAAGATAAAATATAATTGTATAACTATAAGATAAAGGATGGTAAAATGTCAAACAATTTTGAAAAAGTTGATAAAAATAAAATAATACCAATTAATAAAAGACGAAATAATATAAAAATCACACCGAAAAAAATGCTCGTACTAGTTTTAGTGTTTCTAATAGTATTTACAATACTATTAGGAAGAGTAGCATGGATACAATTTGTAGATGGAGCATGGCTAAAAGAAAAAGAATATAGTCAATCAACATCAAGCACATTAATAAGTGCTAAAAGAGGAACTATATATGACTCCACAGGTAAAGCTTTAGCTGTTAGCGTTGAAGTAGATACAGTTTCAGTAAATCCAGAACTAATAAAAGCAAAGGGAAAAGATGGACAATCTGATGAGGAAGCAACAGAAGAATTAAAAAGAAATATGGCAAATGCTTTGGCTGAAATATTTGAGTTAAATAGTGAAGAAGTATATAAAAAATTAACTAGTGCTAATAGCGTAGAAACAATTGCATCAAAAGTAGAAACAGACAAAGTAGATAAGCTAAAAACGTGGCTAGAAGAAAATGATGTTAGTTCTGGCGTAAACATAGATGAAGATGTAAAAAGATATTATCCATATGATAATTTAGCTTCAAACCTAATTGGATTTTGTGGAAGTAATAACCAAGGATTAGATGGTATAGAGCTAAGCTATGACGATGTATTAAGAGGCACTTCTGGTAAATTAACTACAGCAATAGATGTAACTAGAGACGCAATACCAGATAAAAACGAAGAATACATAGCACCAGAAAATGGTAGCAACATTTATCTAACAATCGATTCAAATATACAAACAATAGTTGAAAAATACCTAAAACAAGCAGTAGAAGAAAACGAATGTAAAGATGGAGGAAATGCTATAATAATGGATCCAAGTAATGGTGACATATTAGCAATGGCAACATACCCAGATTATAACTTAAATGATCCATATACACCAAATTCTTCAATAAGTGAAGGATGGGATACATTATCTGGACAAGAACAAACCAATAGATTATATTCTATGTGGAGAAATAGGGCAGTATTAGATACATATGAACCAGGTTCAACATTTAAAGTAATTACTGCATCAATAGGATTAGAAGAAAATGTGGTTGAAACTGATACAGAAAATGACTTCTTTTGTTCAGGATATGAAGAAGTAGCAGACAGAAAAATAAATTGTACTTCACGTTGGGGACATGGTAAACAAACCTTAAGAAATGCATTGGAAAATTCTTGTAATCCAGCATTAATACAATTAGGGCAAAGAATAGGAGTAGATAAATTTTACAATTATTTAGAAGCATTTGGCCTTTTTGATAATACAGGAATAGATTTACCAAGTGAAGGAACAAGCTCATTCTGGTCAAAGGAAAATGTAGGACCAGTAGAACTTGCAACAATGTCCTTTGGACAAAGATTTACAATTACACCAATACAATTAATTACAGCAATCTCAAGTATTGCAAATGATGGAAAAATGGTAACACCTCATGTTGTAAAAAAAGTAGAAAATCCAGATACTGGAACAGTAACTAATATAGAAACACAAGAAGTAAGACAAGTAATTTCAACAGAAACTGCAAATAAGATGAAAGACATGATGAAATCAGTTGTAGAAGAGGGTGGAGGAAAATATGCACAAGTAAAGGGGTATACAATAGGAGGAAAAACAGGAACTTCAGAGCCAGACCCAAACCATCCTGAAAATGGATATGTAGCATCATTTGTTGCAATAGCACCAGTGGACAATACAGAGTTAGTTGCTTTATTAACCTTATATAATCCACAAGGTTCAAATTATTATGGAGGAAGTATTGCAGCACCAGTAGTATCTCAGATATTATCAGAAGTATTGCCATACCTAGATATACCATCAAATGATTCAAGCTCTGAAAATACAGAACAAACAATTAGTGTACCAGATGTAACAAATAAAACTGTAGCAGAAGCACAGAAAAAACTAAATGAAGTAGGTTTAGAATACAGCACATCTGCATCAGCTGATGACATAGTAAAAGAACAAGTTCCACCAAAAGGGACATCATTAACATCAGGAGGAATTATAAAATTATATACAGAAGGAAATGATGATAGAGTATCACAAAGTGTACCAGATTTAAAAGGTGTAACATTTGAACAAGCAAAAATAATGTTAAAAGCTAAAAATCTTAATATTGCAAGTACAGGAAGCGGAATAGTAATTGCACAAGATCCACAAGCTGGGACACAGGTTGATGAAGGTACAGTAATAAATGTTACACTTCAAGAAAAAACATCTACAACACAACATTAGGAGTAAAATATGAATGTATTAGAAGAAACAAAATATATAATGGACAAATATAATGTTCATCCTAATAAAAAATTGGGACAAAACTTCTTATTTGATGAAGAAGCACTAGAAAGAATAGCACAAGATGTACAAAAAGAAGACACAATAATAGAAATAGGACCAGGATTAGGAACTCTTACTGCAATATTAGCAGACAAAGCTAAAAAAGTTATAGCAATAGAACTAGATAAAAAAATGATAGAAATATTAAATGACAGATTTAAACTGTATAATAATGTAGAAATAATAAATGATGATATATTAAACGTAGACATTGACAAAACTGCAAAAAACGCCAAAATCGTTGCAAATTTGCCATACTATATAACAACATCAATAATTACACAGCTCTTAAAAACTAAAGTAAAAGACATAACAATATTAATACAAAAAGAAGTTGCAGAAAGAATTTGCGCCAAGCCTGGAAGTAAAAAAGCTGGAGCAATTACATACTTTGTAAACTATTATGCTGAGCCAGAAATAGTTGGTAATGTATCAAAGTATTCTTTTATACCAAATCCAGAAGTGGAATCAAGCATTGTCAAATTGAAAATTAGAAATAAAAAAGAAGTTAATGTAAAAGATGAAGAATTATTTTTCAAAATTATAAAAAATAATTTTAGCCAAAGAAGAAAAACATTATTAAATTCATTATCTGGTATAATAGATAAAGAAAAATTAAAAAATATATTAAAAGAATTAAATATTGATGAAAATGTTAGAGGGGAAAATTTGACTTTGGAGCAATATGCGCAAATAACTAATAAAATATATTAACTATTCATAGATAAATATTTTGTCTAAACTTTAATATATATTCTTTCACATTTCACTTCGCGGTTCGCTTACGCTTTGGCGCTCGTACGTTACGCTACGTTCCTACGTCACTTACGCTCACTTGAAATGTTCGAGAAATATATTAAAGTTAAGAATAAATTTTAAGCTATAAATGGTAACATAATTAAATGTTAGAGTGAAAGGAGGATTATTATGAATCAAATATTAGTTTCAGAAAAGATATATGTCACAAAAGAAATGAAAAAAAAGAAAAAAATATATAAAGTAATATTCATATTATGTCTAATATTAATAGTAATCCTCGCTGGATACTATGTTTTTGCAGAATATGACAAAAATCAAAAGGAACGAATATCACAAGAAATACTTAATCAAATGAATGATGTTACAACAGTAGAAGAAAGAGTTATAGTAGTAGCATTAGATGATACTGAGGAAGAAGAAACACCAGTAATTAACTTACCATCAACTACTACATCGAATACATTGAATTCAGAAATAACGGCAAATGGAAAAAACTATACAACAGAAGCTATACTAGAATATCCTAAATTAGGCATTAATTATCCAGTACTTTCAGAAGAAACAGAAGAACTTTTAAAAATATCACTTTGTAAATATTGGGGGCCCAACCCAAATAAAGTAGGAAACTATTGTATAGTGGGACATAATTATAAAAGTGGAAAAATGTTTGGAAAGCTAAGCGGAGCAGAAATTGGAGATGAAGTAAATTTAACAGATTTAAATGGAGATAAAGTAACATATTCAGTATATAATAAATATGTAGTAGAACCTACAGACGTAAGCTGTACGAGTCAATTAACAAATAATCAAAAAGAAATAACTTTAATAACCTGTACCAATTATGGACAAGATAGACTGGTTGTTAAAGCAAGAGAAAAATAATTTAAAAAATAGAGTTTTTGAAAAAATCATTTTTTGAAAAACTCTATTTTTTATTTCGAAAATAAAAATGTAACAAAAATGTAATATAATTCGTTAAACATATACTGCAACAGGGAAAACAGCCAAAAAAGTCTAAAAACCGACAAAATGACAAAAAACGTGTAACCTGCATAAAATAAACAAAACAAACAATAAGAAACATAAAATATAAACATATTGGGTAATGAAAAAAATATTGACAATCAAAATATAAAATAGTAATATAAGTATGCACTTAAAAAGAAAAAGATTACATAAAAAATGACGAAAACGAAAAAATCATTTTTTGTGAAAATCAAATTTTGAATGCAGAATTGGGGGAAACAAAAATGCAGGTAATAAAAAGAGATGGAAGAGTAGTTGATTTTAACAAAGAAAGAATAGTAAAAGCAGTAACTTTAGCAATGGCACAAACTCCAGGTGGAGTTGACATTGATTTAGCTAATAGAGTAGCTAATGATGTAGAAAAACAATTAGAAAATAAAGGGCAAACATCTGTATATGAAATTCAAGACTTAGTAGAAAACAAATTGATGGGATCTTCAAGAAAAGAAGTTGCTAAAAGTTATATAACATATAGATATAATAGAGATGTAGCAAGAAAGTCAAAAACAAAAGAAGTATTTTTAGATATCATTGGTGCAAAAGCAAATGATATAACAAGAGAAAATGCTAATATGAATGCTGATACACCAGCAGGAATGATGATGAAATTTGCATCAGAAACAACAAAACCATTTGTTGACGATTTCCTATTATCACAAGATGTAAGACAAGCAGTAAAAGATGGATATATACATATTCACGATAAAGATTATTACCCAACAAAATCTTTAACTTGTCTGCAACATCCACTAGATAAAATATTAGAAAATGGATTCCGAGCAGGACATGGAGCATCAAGACCAGCAAAAAGAATAGAAACAGCAAGTATTATAGGATGTATTTCAATGGAAACAGTTCAAAATGAAATGCATGGAGGACAAGCAATTCCAGCATTTGACTTTTATTTAGCTCCATATGTAAAAAAGACTTTTGTAGAAGAAATAAAAAAAGAAGAAGAATTATTAGGCAAAGATTTATCTAATTTATATGATTATCAACCAAAAGACTACATAAAAAGAGACTTAAAAGAATTAAAAGGTGAAGAAAGAGATATACAAGCAGCAATAAACAATACTGTAAATAGAGTTCATCAATCAATGGAAGCATTCATCCATAATATGAACACAATACATTCAAGAGGTGGAAACCAAGTAGTATTTAGCTCAATAAACTATGGAACAGATACATCACCAGAAGGAAGATGCATAATAAGAGAAATGCTACAATCAACATATGAAGGGGTTGGAAATGGAGAAACAGCAATATTCCCAATCCAAATATGGAAGAAGAAAAGAGGAGTAAATTATTTACCAGAAGACCCAAATTACGATTTATATAAATTTGCATGTAAAGTTACAGCAAAAAGATTTTTCCCTAACTTTATTAACTTAGATGCAACATTTAACCAAAATGAAAAATGGAACAAAGATGATCCACATAGATACTACTATGAATGTGCAACAATGGGATGCAGAACAAGAGTATTTGAAGACAGACATGGAGAAAAAACATCTGTAGGAAGAGGAAATTTATCATTCTCAACAATTAACTTACCAGGTTTAGCAATAGAATCTGCATTAGAGGCTCAAGAAAAAACAGGACTTAAATTTGAACTTGGTAGAGGAAGCGACGAGAAGATGACAGAAAAATACAAAAAGACAGTAAAGAAAATCTTCATGGACAAATTAGAGGAATATGCAAATATAACTGCAAAACAATTATATGAAAGATATAGATTCCAATGTACAGCAATAGCAAAACAATTCCCACTACTTATGGCAGGAATGTGGATTGATAGTGAAAAATTAGGACCAAATGATTCAGTTGAACCAGTTTTAAAACATGGAACATTAGGAATTGGATTTATTGGATTAGCAGAATGTTTAACAGCATTAATAGGAAAAAATCATGCTGAATCTGACGAAGCACAAAAATTAGGATTAGAGATAGTTGGAAAATTAAAAGAATTAGTTGGAGACTATTCAGAAAAATATGATTTAAATTATAGTGTATTAGCAACACCAGCAGAAGGACTATCAGGAAGATTTACAAAAATAGATAGAAGAAAATATGGAACAATCTTAGGAGTAACAGATAGAGAATATTATACAAACTCAAACCATGTACCAGTATGGATTAAATGTACAGCAGAACAAAAAGCAAAAATAGAGGCTCCATATCATGACTTAACAAGAGGAGGACATATATTCTACATAGAATTAGATGGAGATGCAACAAAAAATCCAGAAACTATAGAAGCAGTTGTAGATTTAATGGATAAATACAATATGGGATATGGAAGTGTAAACCATACAAGATCAAGATGTATGAATTGTGGATTTGAAAATTCAGATGCAAATTTACATAAATGTCCAAAATGCGGAAGTGAAGAAATAGATACAATACAAAGAATAACAGGATATCTAGTTGGAACAACAAGTAGATGGAATAGTGCAAAATTAGCAGAATTAAATGATAGAGTAACACATAACACAGGAATAAAAGGAGCGTAAAATATTATGAAAATGGCAGGATTTTATGATGAAAGTATATCAAATGGATTGGGATGGAGAGCAGTACTATTTTGTAGTGGCTGCCCACACCATTGCCCTAATTGCCAGAACTTAGAAGCACAAGACTTTAATTATGGACAGGACTTTAATGAAGACGAAATAATAAATAAAATTAAGGAAAATTCAATAATTAAAGGAGTAACATTAAGTGGAGGAGAACCACTATGTATGCAAAATATTGGTGATGAATTGCATTTTGTAAAAAGATTAAAAGAAGAAAAACCAAACCTTAATGTATGGTGCTATACAGGATATACATACGAAGAACTAAAAAATAGAAATGACGAAACAACAAATGAATTACTAAAAAATATAGATGTTCTAGTAGATGGAAGATTTGTAGAAGCTAAAAAAGATCCTGACCTAATGTTTAGAGGCTCAAGCAACCAAAGAGTATTAGACATTCCTAAATGCTTGAAAGAAAATAAAATAGTAGAGGTAAACTTCTAAAAAAACTATTGACAATGCCATGGCAAATAATGTATAATTAATAAGTATTTAGGGAGATATCCCAAAAACCCATACAATAGTTGTAATCACTGGAAGGAGGGGATATTATGTCAGAGGTAAAAGTTAATAATGGAAATATAGAAGATGCCTTAAAAAGATTTAAAAGGCAATGTGCCAGAAATGGTGTTTTACAAGAGGTACGCAAAAGAGAATGCTATGAAAAACCTAGTGTAAAAAGAAAAAAGAAATCAGAGGCAGCAAGAAAAAGAAAATTTTAAGAAAAATGGGGCGTGTGTAGCGCCCTTATTTTCTTGCAACAGAAAAATAAAAGGAGTCCGCTTTTGTTCTTATGAAAAAAATAATTACATTTATAAAAAAGCATGACATTATATTTATATTTTTAATCTTGACAATTTTATTATTAAAAGTTACATATAACATAAATATAAATAACAATGATGAATTAATAAATTTCTTAAATATATATAAAATGTCAAATGGTCTAACAATATATCAAGATACTAATGTAATAATAACACCACTGTTTTTCTATTTAGGAGAAATAATTTTAAACATATTTGGAAATAATATTTTAGTATTCAGAACATATAATCTCATATTATCAACAATAATGTACTTACTTTGTTATCAAATATTAAAAACATTAAATGTAAACAAAAGACTTTCAATGTTATATACAATTTTAATTGTGATGTTTACATATGGAATTATTGGAGCTGGTGCTAACTACAATATACTAGCATATATTTTCTTTCAATTAGGAGTTTGGTTAATACTAAAAATGAAAGTCGGAACTAAAAAAGACATATTTCAAGGAATAATATTATTTTTAGTATTCTTTAGTAATCAAAAGTTAGCGGCAGGGTATTTTGCAGCATTAGTAATATATGCACTATGGAATAAAAATCTAAAATCCCTTATAAAAGAATTAGCAGTGACTGCTATTTTAGTAGGAATTTATTTTATATATTTATATACTCAAAATAACTTGTACAACTTTATAAATTATACAATACTTGGCATTAGTGAATTTGGAGCAAGGAATTCAATTTTTAAATCTAGCTTTATGATTAATATAATACCTGTATTATCAGCTGTTTTTACAATTGCAATGTATATTACTTTAGCAAAGCTAATGTCAAAATACGAAAAAGAAAATAGTAAAAAGTATATAAAAGAATTAAAAACTATGCTCATTTTTTCACTTTGCACATTAGTATTAATTATACCAATAGTTAATGTATATCACATGCAATTGGCAAGCGTATTAATTTTAGTTACATTTATGTATGAAATACATTTATTTATATATCCAATAATAAATAATGAAAAGCTGCCGGCAATTACTTCAGCAATTATAGGTATATTGTTAATAATAATGACAATATTAAGTATAAAGGAAATTATAAATTATACTAAAATAGTAAATGAAATACCTATAGATAGTCCACTTTACGGAAGTATAATAGAAGATGACTTACAAAAAGACATAGAAGATGTTACTACATACATAAAAAATTCAGATAAAGAAGTAATAGTATTATCAACTTATGCACCATTTTATTCAATTGTTTTAAGTGATTTAGACAACAATGAATACGATTGGGCTTTAAGGGGAAATCTAGGAACAGAAGGAGAAGAAGGACTAACTTCAAAGGTAAAAAAATTAAAAAACACTCAAATATTATTATACGGTGATGAAGAAAATAGCGAGATTTATCAGTTTGTATTTGATACAGCAAATTACATAAAAGAAAACATGAAATACATAGGAAAAATTCATAGTTTTTCTATATATGAAACCGTAGACTAGGAGGAAAGAATGGAAATTACAAAATTAATAACTAACAAATTTAAAACAAATTTATGTGCATTATTTATAACAGTACCACTTACAGAAGAAACAGTTACAAAAAATGCACTACTTGTATCTGTTTTAAGAAGAGGAACACAAAAGCTAAAAACTCAAGAAGATATATCTAAAAAATTAGAAGAAATGTATGGAGCAGGATTCAACTGTGGTGTGGACAAAATAGGGAATTATCATATCTTAAAATTTTATTTAGAAACAATAGATAATAGCTATACATTGGAAAATGAGAATTTATTACAAGATGGGGTAAATTTATTAATAGATATAGTATTTAATCCATTAATAGAAAATGGAGCTTTTAAAAAAGAATATGTGAATCAAGAAAAAGAAAATCTTACAAAAATTCTATTTTCAAGACAGGATAATAAATCTTTATATGCAAAAGATAGATGTATAGAAGAAATGTTTGAAAATGAGCCATATTCGTTATATAAATATGGTTCACCAGATAAAATAAACGAAATTAATGAGAAGAATCTTTATGAATATTATAAAAAGCTAATTGCTAATAGCAAAATAGACTTATTTATATCTGGTGAAAATATAGAAAATGTAAAAATACCAAATATAGATAGCCATGAATTAGAAAACATAACAATAAAGCATAATGCTCATACAAATCCTAAAATAGTAAAAGAAAATTTAGATGTAACCCAAGGAAAGTTAATAATAGGATTAAATACTCCGGAAGAAGATAAACTTGCTGTGTCTTTATATAATACAATACTTGGTGGAGGAGCAAATTCAAAATTATTCCAAAATGTGCGTGAGAAAGCAAGCTTAGCATATTCGGCAGGTTCATCATATATAAGAAGACAAAATACAATACTAGTTCAAACAGGAATAGAAATAGCAAATTATGATAAAGCTTTAGAAATAATAAAACAGCAAATACAAGAAATGAAAAATGGAAATATAACAAATGATGAATTTAATGCAGCAAAAGAACTTTTAATATCATCAGTTAATTTAATACCAGAGTCAGAAGAAGATACAATTGCCTTCTATTTTGACCAAAGATTATTTGGCGATAATTTAACAATAACAGAGTATGCAGAAAAATTAAAAAATGTAACTATGGAACAAGTTATAGATGTTGCTCAAAAAGTATCGATAGATACAATATATTTTCTAAAGAAGGGGGAATAATATGAAAATCATAGAGAATAAACAAATTAAAGAAAAAGTATATTTAGAGACTCTAGAAAATGGAATGAAAGTAATTATTATTCCTAAAGAACATACAGAAAAGAAGTATATAATCTGGGGTACAAAATTTGGCTCAATAGATAATCATTTTATAGAGCCAACAACAGGAAAAGAAATACAAGTACCAGATGGAGTTGCACATTACTTAGAACATAAAATGTTTGAACAAGAAAATGGAGTAGACAGTTTATATAAACTAATGTCTCTAGGTTTAGATGCAAATGCATATACAACAAATGACCATACTGCATATCTTTTTGGAGGAACAAATAATTTTTATGAAGGATTAGATGAACTAATGGATTATGTACAGCATCCATACTTCACAGATGAAAATGTCGAAAAAGAAAGAGGAATTATTGGTCAAGAAATAGGAAGATATGATGATGAACCAGCATGGAAATTGTATGTAAATATGATGGATTGTTTGTATACTAACAATCCGGTAAAACTAGATATTGCAGGTACAGTTGAATCAATTAGCAAAATAACTAAAGAAACATTATTCTCATGCTATAATACATTCTACCATCCATCAAATATGATATTATGTGTAAGTGGAAATTTTAAGCCAGAACAAATATTAGAAGAAATAAAGAAAAGATTGTTACCAAGAGAAAAAATAGGAGAAATAAAAAGAATATATCCTGAGCATGAATATAAAATAAACAAACCATTTAAAGAACAAAAAATGGATGTTAATATTCCTTTGTTTATAACAGGTTTTAGAGATATATTAGAAAATGAAAATAAAATAATGAAACATATTGCTATTGAAATAATATTAAATAGCTTGATTGGAAAAAGTTCAAAACTATATCAAGAACTTTACAATACAGGACTTTTATTAGGAACACTAGATTTCGATTATGAATTTTCAGATGAATATTCACATGTAATAATAACAGAACAATCAGAAAATCCAGAAAAGGTTAATGAAAAACTATTAGAAGTTTTAACAAATACTACTGTTTCAATAGAAGATTTTGAGAGAAGTAAAAAAGCTTTATATGGAGGATATTTGTCGGAATATGATGATGTAGAAAACATAGGAAGAATGTTTCTTCAAGATGCGGTAAAAGGCATAAATAGTTTAGACTATATTAATGTATTTAAAACAATTAATTTGGAATATGTGAATAAAATACAAAAAGATTTATTTAAAAAAGAAATGTCAGCTTTGTCGATTGTGAGGAAGTAATACTATTTATTGTGTGTTAAATAAAAAATATATGATTTTAATTCCCGGAGCAGGGACGCTCCGTACGGCTCGCTAGCGCTCCCCTTGAATTAAAATCATATATTTTTTATTTGGCTTAATAAATAGTTTTGAAATTTTTCAAAGCAGGGACGCTCCGTACGGCTCGCTAGCGCTCCCCTTAAATTAAAATCATATATTTTTTATTTGTCGAAAAATGTCGACCGAAAAACGACACAAATCAGCAAAACATCGCAAAATAATCTTGACTTTGCTGTAAAAATATGGTATTTTTATAAGTAATAAGAGATTAGGAGTGGTTTTATGTTAGATAAGGAGATAAATGAACTAAGAGAAAAATTAAACAAAGCAATACTAAAGAATGAAGATTATAAAATAATTTATAATATAAGTATACAATTAGATGAATTAATTGCAAGGTACTATAGAGAAAGTAAAGTAAAAGTTGTAAAAGAATAATATAGAAATAAAGGCACAAAATGTAAAAAAATAAGTAAAAATATTGACATTATCTTTAATATATTTTATAATAAATTATAGTATATTAAGAGGAGGAACTATATGAAAGTGAGTAAACTAACAAAGATTATATCTATATTATTGATTGCTATAACAGTATTAAGTGCATTTAGTATGGTTTTAGGAGCAAGTATACCTACTCCATCACAACCAGCCAATATGGACCCTGTAAATAATGTTATTGGTAACGTAATTTTCGTTATACAAGCAATTGCTTTTGCAGCTGCAGTTATTATGCTTATATTCGTAGGTATTAAATTTATTACAGCATCTCCAGAAGGAAAAGCAGAAATAAAGAAAATAGCAATTATATATATAGTTGGTGCAATTTTATTATTTGCTGCAACAGGAATCCTAGAAATCATAAAAGGACTTGCTGCAAACGTAAGTGCATAATTAGAAAAGTTAACAAGAAAAAATATAAAAAGACAAGCATGCCGCTTGTCTTTTAAATTTTTCCATTTTCTTTCATCCAATAAATAGTATCAACCATAGTTTCTTTAAAATCCCTTGGAGAATATCCAAGTTCTTTTTTGGCCTTTTCAATAGAAAAATTAGCATTAGTACCAGTGGTATAAACAGAATATGAAGTAAATAATGGTTTTTGTTTTACTATTTTGTAATAAACTTCAGATAAAGCACCTGTTGCATAAGCAAACCATCTTGCTAATTTGAATTTAGGGGCAGGAACATTTGTAACATCTTGAACATATTTAATTAATTCTTCAATACTAACATAGTGACCAGCTAATATATAACATTCACCAGGGGTTCCTTTTTCTAATGCGCCAATCAAACCTAATGCAACATCTCTTACATCAACAAAATTATATCCGCCACTAATGTAAGCTTTCATTTTTCTTTTTGCACAATCAATTATAAGTTGTCCTAAATTAGATGTAATGTATTCATAAGGACCTATAACTCCAGATGGATGGGTTATAATAACTTGTAAATCATTACTATTAGATTTAAGCATATATGCTGTTGCCTCAGCTTTGGTTTTAGCATATGTTCCCTTAACTAAATCTGGTGAAAAATTTTTTGTTTCAGAAATTACTTCTCCTATAGGTTTGGTTGGAATAGCATGAACAGAACTAGTGTATATTAACCTCTTCACACCAACTGATTTACACGCTTCTACGACATTTTTACTACCGCCAACATTAATATCATGCATTAATTGTTTATTTCCATTACCAATATCAATTAATCCAGCAAGATGGAAAACAACATCATGACCTTCAAAAGCTTTTTTCAGACTATCTATATCTCTAACATCTCCATACGCTAGTTTTATGTTAAGCCCATCTAACCATGCAGATTTTTCACCATTTCTAATAAAAGCTGTAATATCATTATATCCTTTTTTCAAAAGTTCTCTAATAAGGACATTACCAATATGCCCAGTAGAGCCCGTTACAAGAATTCTCATAAAATTTCCCTCCACATATTATCTTTACAAATTGTATTATTATTCATATAAAAAATCAATATATAAAATTATAAAAACTATTGAAAATAGTATATACTAATTGTATAATATAAACAGGAGTAAAGGAGATAAAATGAAAAAAATTAACACTTTATGCAAAATTCTACTTATAGTATTAATATTATTAAATATAAGCTTAATTATTTGTAACTATGTAAGTGCATTATCTATAAGCCTACCTAATATGGATCCTTTTCCAAGTGGTGGTGGAGGAAATAGTAGAATAAATGAAATAGGTGCTAGAGTTTTGTGGGTTCTGCAAGTATTGTTCTATGCAGCAGCTGTTATAATAATAATGTATACAGGCGTAAAATATATGGCATCAGCACCAGAAGCAAAAGCAGAATTCAAGAAAAAAATGATATATATGGTATTTGGAGCAATTATGCTATTTGCAGCAGGAGGAATAACACAAATAATTGCTAACTTTACGTTAAGTAATATTTAAGCTTTAATAATGTTCAATTCATATTTTATTTAAAGTTTAATTATATATTTAGATTTCTTGTTTCTTGCGTCGCTACGCTCCAAACGCACTTCGCCGGAATCCTTCCGGCTCGTTTGAACGCTTACGCGAAACCTCGAAATTCTAAATATATAATTAAAATAATTAATATATATGTGAATTGAAACTTAATTAAAACTTGAATAAAAATTAACTTAAGTATATAATAGAAAAAATATATTGATGATAAAATAGGGAGAGTGTATGAAAAGAAAGCTAAAAAAGATAACACTAATACTGTTATTAACACTTACAATTGCATTAAGTAATAATTTGCTTGTCACAAATGCATCTACAATATTAGATGATGCAGATAAGTGGTTACAAAATGGCGCACAAAATCCTCCAATTACGCCAGGAGATGTATGGCCAGAATTACTACCAATAGCACAAATATTAATTGCGATTGGAGCAGTAGTAGTTGTTGGCTGTTTTATGTGGTTAGGAATAAAATATATGACAGCAGACCCTTCAGGAAAAGCAGATGTAAAACAGAAATTAATAGGATTAGTAATAGCCACAGTAATTATATTTGGAGGAATTGGAATTTTCACAATTATAGTAAACCTATTTAATGGAATATTTGCATAATACAAAGGAGGAAAACTATGGGAAGTTATTATATACCAAGTAATAATTTAAAAGGAGAAAGTAGAATATTATACATTTTTACTGCAAAATCCTTGCTTTTTACAGCAGGTGGAGCTTTTATAGGATTTATTTTTCTACTTATATTTTCTTTGTTTGGGCTAAGTACAGTAGGTTGGATTTGTATGGCCCTTTTAGCATTATTAGGATATGGAATAGCCACAATAAAATTTCCAGCTTCAGGAAATTCAAAATTGGCAAAAAATGTTGGTGGAGACTCAATTGACGATGTTATATTAAGATATATTTTATTTAAGAAAAATAAAAAGGTATATACATACTCAGTACCAAGAAAAGAACCTGACTATACAAGTTTATCAGATAAATTGAGTATGGATAGCATTATGAAAAATATTACTACACCAAAAGAAAAAAATAATACAAAGGAGGGAAAATAAATGAGTACAGAAGAAATAAGACAGATGCTTAATATAGCTCTTATAATTGCTTTAGTTTTAATATTAGTATTAGGATTTGTGGCTATACTCTTAATTTATAAAATGAGAAGGAAGAAAGAGCCTCAAGATAGCCAAATATCAGTAAAAACACCAGAAACAAGAACTGGTTTAATGACTAGAGATGGTAAGGCAATTGATTCAATATACAGTTTTATGGAATTTGATGAAATAAAAGACAACATGATTATTAGAAAAAAAGGAAAACAATATGTCATGGTCATAAAATGCAAAGGAATAAATTATGACTTACTATCAGAAGAAGAAAAAAATGCAGTAGAATCTGGATTTATAGAATTTTTAAATACACTAAGATTTCCAATACAACTATATGTTCAAACAAGAACTTTAAACTTCACAGATTTAATCAATGGATATCATGAAAGAATACATGATGTGGAAAATCAAATAAGAAAAATAGAAACACAAATTGAAACAGCTAAAAGACGTGGGGCAAATGATTTAGTAGATAAACTAGAATTTGAAAGAAAAAGAAAAGAAAATATATTAGAATATAGTGAATCAATAACAGGCTATACAGAAAGATTAAATGATAGCAGAAACATATTACAACAAAAAACGTATATAGTAATATCATACTTCACATCAGAACTTGGAGATACAAGTACTTATGCAAAAGATGAAATTAATGATATGGCATTTTCGGAATTATATACAAGAGCTCAAACATTAATTAGAGCTTTAGCTTCAGCAGAAGTAGTGGGAACAGTATTAAATTCAGAAGAACTAATGGAATTATTGTACATTGCATATAACAGAGATGAATCAGAAATATACACATTAAGAAATGCATTAAATGCTTCTTACGATAGATTATATTCAACAGCTAAAGATGTAATGGAGGAAAAGAAAAAGAGAATAGAAGCTAATATAGAGGCAGAAGCAACAAAAATGGCTACAAAAGGAATTTTAGATGCTGATAAAAAAATACGAGAAGAAAGAAGCAAAGAACAGAAAATAAGACAAAGAGCATTAGAAATGATTGAAGATAATAAATCTGAAATGAGTAAAATGTTATATGAAGAAAGCAAAAAACAAATACAAGGAAATAATACTGAAGAAAAGAAAAATGATAAAAAAGTAATTAAGAAGAATATATAACCAAAGAATAGGAGGATATCCAAAATGAAAGAAAGGGAGAATCTTAACGAATTTCAAGCACCAAAACCAGAAAGAAGTTTTGTATCAAATGTTAAAGATATCAAAGATATTATAGCTCCTTCAGGAATAGATGCAAGCAGTACTAGGCAATTAGAAATAGTCGCTAACACAAGTAAATTTGCTAGAACTATGATGATATCAACATTACCAAGAATGTGTACATTCCCAGAGCTATTAAGAGGCATGTATACATTTGGAGATGTAAATGTATCTGTATTCATTAATCCAATAAGTGAATCAAAATCACAAAACGACTTAAATAAAACAATTAATGAATTGGAATCAGAAAGAATAGTAGCAATTGATAGAGGAGATATAAACCGTGAAAGTTTACTAGCACAAAAAAGAGCAGAAGCAGAAAGCCTAAGAGATGCAATTGCCAGTGGATTAGACAAGCTATTTGAAGCATCAGTAATGTGTACATTATTTGCATATAGCTTAGAAGAACTAGATAAACAAACAGAGCTTTTATCATCAGAAATGTCAAAAACATTAATAGGTATAAAAACAGCGTGGGCAATGCAGGAAGATGCATTTAAATCAAACCTACCTTTAGGAGAAGATAAAATTTCAAAAACTCATACATTTGACCGTAGATCAATGGCAACTGTATTTCCATTTATAAACTCAGAAGTAGGACATGAAAACGGAATACCAATTGGATTTAATAGACAGACAGGACTTCCAATATTATATGATAATTTTAGTTCTGAATTAAGTAACTACAACATGGTTATTTTCGGTAAATCTGGTGCTGGTAAAGGTGTAACAATAAAAACACTAATTGCAAGGTCAGCAGTTTTAATGGGAATTGAAAGTTTAGCACTAGATGCCGAAGGTGAGTATGGAATTGTTGCAGAAGCACTAGGTGGTATAAATGTTATTATATCTCCAACATCAAAAACAATTATAAATCCATTTGATGTTGAAGTAGAAACAACAAGAGATGAAATAACGGGAAGAGAAAAAGTAGTTTTAAATATAGAAAATAAAGTAGAAGATGTTACCCAAATACTACTAACAATGGCAAGAGGAAGTACAAGAACAGAAGATATTAATGAGGTAACAAAACAAATTATAGCTGAATCAGTTGCAGATGAATATGCAGCAGCAGGAATAACAAACGACATAAATAGTTTATATGCTATAAATTCTAATACAATAATGCAAAATGACTATTTAGGAAGAAGTAAAAAGCCAATGCCAACAATAGGTAGTTGGTATCATAGATTAGTAGAAAATGCGAATAAGAATACAAACCCAGACTACAGAGCGCATTATAGTTATTTAATCAAAGTAATGAGACAATATGTAAGAGAATTTAATGGACAAATGTCATACTTTGATGGACAATCAACATTTGATTTATTAGAAGGAACATCATTTATTAACCTAGATATATCAAATTTGGAAGAAAGGTTTGCAAGACCACTTGCTCAACAAATTCTATTATCTTGGATATGGGAAAAATATGTTAAAAGGAATAGTGAAGATAAAACAAAAGCTGGTAAGAAAAGGGTTTTAGTGGATGAAGCATGGATGTTACTTCCTTATCCAGAAGCTGTAGATTTCTTAAATAAAATGGCAAGACGTGCCAGAAAAAGAAATGTATCACTAGCAGTTGTATCACAAAGATTCCAAGACTTCTATGAAAAAGCAGAGGTACAATCAGTACTTACATCTTCAGATACAAAGTTATTCTTAGCACAAGACAAATCTGAAATTCAGTATATAAAAGAAGTATTTAAGCTAAGTGAAGGAGAAGCATCATTCTTAACAACATGTAGTAGAGGACAAGGGCTATTTAAAGTAGGTGAACAAACTGCTATTATTGAAATAGTACCTACTAAGAAAGAATTTGAATTCATGGAGACAAATATAAATAAGCTTAGAGAGAAAAAAACGCAGCAAAAATAGATTAAAGAAGGGGGACAAATGAAACTAAAAATATTACAAATATTTATAGCAGTACTTTTTATATCAGTAATATTTTCAATGCAAACAATGGCAGCAGATACAGTTCCAGAAGACCCCTTCTCTCAAGATGTTGTAGATGAAAATGTAGGAAACCAAGTACTAGAATGGGGTGAAAATGGAACAGGACAAACCATAACCAATGATGGAAAGACAAATTCATACGAATTAGAAAGTACGCCAAGTTTTTTTGATGCACTATTTACAATATTGGGATGGATAATTGCAATTGTTCCATTTGTTGCAAATTTTATAATCTCATTAGTAGCTGGAACAGATACATTTTCAATAGAAAAATTATTATTAGGAGAATATGAACTATTTCATATAAACGTATTTAATGTAGATGGATTAACTGGTGAATATGCAGAATTAGTTCAATCTCTTAGCCAAACAGTTTCAACATGGTATATAGCTTTAAGAAATTTAGCAATGGTAATGTCAGCAGTAGTTTTAGTATATGTTGGAATTCGAATGGCGTTTTCAAGTGTGGCAGATGATAAAGCAAAATATAAAATAATGCTAAAAAACTGGTTTATAAGTTTTGCGCTATTATTTTTATTAC
Organism: uncultured Clostridium sp.; assembly: GCA_930980855.1. GTDB lineage: Bacteria > Bacillota > Clostridia > TANB77 > CAG-508 > CAG-793. The sequence goes on along the minus strand of CAKNIZ010000011.1, from coordinate 14,437 downwards.
AATATATAATGATACTTTTATTTGAAGCAGCGGAATTATTAATAAATGCAATTAATCAAGCAATTATACTAGACCCAAATGCTGACGTTAGTATGGAAGAAACAATATTAAATGATTCTTTTGCCAATATAGCTGCAGCAACAGGAATAAACAAATTATTATACATAATTATTTATTTTATGATGGTATATTATCAACTTAAGTTTTTCCTAATCTATATAGTGAGGGTATTTAAAGTAGATTTCTTAATAATGATAGCACCTTTAATATGTGTAACATATCCAATAGACACAATGGGAGACAATAAAGCACAAGCATTTAATAACTGGATAAAAGAAATGATTGGCGAAATATTTTTACAGCCAATACATTTATGTATATATTTAGTATTTATATATTCAGCAGGTGAAATTGCTATAGAGGCACCATTAATTGCAATAATGTTCTTTGCAGCATTAAGTAATGGAGAAAAAATAATTAGAAGAGCATTTAAAGTAGAAGGAAAAGGTTTAAAAGATATTAAATTTAAACCACCAAAAGGATAGGAGGATAATGATGCCTAAGAAGAAAAAATGGAAAAAGGTTTTAATCATTGTATTAACCATCCTAATAATATTAATAATAGGAAGAATAATATATTTGTTTTTAGGAGAAAATAATGAACCCATTACTTCCGTAAACGATTTTGAATCTGTAAAAGAACTAGTTGAATATAATGAATGCGAATATATTAGGATGGCAAACTCTACGGAAGAAGGATATGAAAAGGATATATACATAGAATTTAGCAAAGACCCAATTAAAAGTGATGGGAATGTGAATAAAGTACTTTATGATAATTTAACAAGTCAAATAGCAGGAAAATTACTAGGAACAAATTTTAGAATTATAGATGAAAGTAGAAATATTATTATAAGAATACAGTTTGAAGGAAATACAGTAAATTTATATACAATTAATAATGACTCACAATATTTTGAACATTTAAAAACTCAATATCAAGTAGGAACATATGAAGAAGATGCTCAAACGCCAATCGCTATACAATCAAATGAATTAAATGCTATTGTAAACAATAATTGGTCAGTAAATAATTTAAACTTAGGAAGTATTGATAGTATAGTTAATAATTATGATATATATTTTGATGAAGGTTATAAAATAAGAAATCTATATTCAAATGTATTTAATATTATATTTATAAAAAATTATACAAATGAAGTATTTCCTGGAATAACTACAGGAATGACTAATGAACAAATACAAAGTGTTTTAGGAAATCCAACATATACAGGAAATGCAAGTGGTGTTATAGGATATAAAAATGAAGAATTTTATGCATTTTTCTATGACGGAGAAATTTCAATATACAGAAATGACCAAACTTATTCTACAGATGAATTTTTAGAAATATTAAATGAATACAATGATTCAGGAGATTATAATAAATTCGTAGAACAAGTTACAAATTTGTGGAGAGATTATGATTCATATACTAAAACAAAAGATAGAGTAATTTTACAATATACACTAAAAGGAATAAGAATAGATTTTAATTCTTTAAGCAATAATGGTGTAACAGTATACAAGAATTGCAAAGGAGAATTAGCAGAGCAAATAAAAGGAGGGAGTGTTCCAGCTAATGTATATACAAATTTGGATACTGATTTAGTTTTTCAGTATGAGGATAATAGAGTAATGCAAGATATGATGTATAGACATCCTGTAGACCCAATAGAAGAATTGTATACAGAAGATTATGTTGTTATATATGAACAAACGACAGATGGAGGAATGCAAAATATTAGATTTTTCTCAAGAAATAAAGAAAAGATAGATTTGGAATTAAAAGATATATACATAAATAGTATATATAAATTAGATGAAAACAATTATATATATGCAATATATGGAAGAGGAATCTATAGATTTAACATTGAGACACATGAATACCAGACAATTATAGAAGGAAATCAATCATTTAATATAAATAAAATAGAAAACAATATTATTTATTATGATAATACTCAAATAGAAATATAAGAAAAGGAGGATGCAAGCATGAAAAGATTTATATACAAAATATTGATAGTAATATTTGCTATATCTTTTATGTTTGCATCAATACCATCTTATGGAGCGAATGCAACTACTGGACATACTGTAGAAGAAGTTGGACAGCAAATAGCAAACTGGGCTATTCAATTTTATAACGAAGCCAGACAAGGCAAATACAATCTCATATATGATTGGGGACCTAAAAGACAAGAGGCATATAATGCAGCAATTGTAGAAGGTGCTACATATCATTTTGACTGTGTAGGTTGGGTAAGCTTTGCGATACATCATGCAACAGGCTTAGGAGGAAATTCTTGGAATATTTTTGCTTCTCCAACGAGCTTTGGTTGGAATGAAGATAACTTTGCAGATACAGGATTTGAAGAGGTCTGGAGAAATAATAGTGGATTATATTCTTTACCAACTAATGTAACTGTTCTTCCAGGAGATATATTAGTAGCGCAAGGACATGTAGGAATTTATGTGGGTAAAAGTGAAGACGGCGCTGATATGGTTGTAGATATGTGGACGAATGAAAGCGGTGGTCTGGGAATGAGGACAGTAAGTGCTTTTACAAGTGGTTCAAATGGACGATTGAAGCAAATAGGAAGGGTCTCAGCGTCAACAGCAGCAACAGCAAATTTTGAATTTGTTGCTAATGGAGTAATATTACCAGGAAGTATTGCTGGTGAAGGAACTTCTGGAAATGGCTTTGAATTTAACGGTATGCCAACACAAGTATCATTATCAAGTAAAAAAGATTTAGAATGGTTATTTGAACAAGTATCACAATTTTTTGGATTTTTTGCAGGACTAATTATCAACTTAATAAAATATTCAATAATGGGCTATATAATTATGGCTGAAAGTTTAGTAAATTTATTACTAAATGCAACAACTGAAAGTTTAAGTCAAACTGCACTAATTCAAAATGACATATCATATGCATACGTACAATTTGCAGATGATTTTTACAATGTGGAAGAAACTGAATATATAGTATCGCCAATAAAAGCAATGAGTGGAGTAGAAGAAAATCAAGAAGGAACAGAAAATCAAGAAGATACAGAGGACTCTACAGACAATGACCCAGATGCAGAAGCGGAAGCGGCTCTTGGAGCAGATTTAGACTATACAATAGAAGATATTATATACAATAATATACCTTTGTTAGATGTAAATGTATTTACAGATACACCAGGAGGTAAAAAAGTTGCAGATGACTCAATAGTTGGAATGCTAAGAAGTATAGTAGCAGGATGGTATGTTTCATTTAGAAACTTAGCAACAATTGGACTAGCATTAATAATTGTATACATAGGTATAAGAATTGCACTGTCAACTATTCCAGAAAAAAAGGCAGAATACAAAAGTGCATTATTAAGTTGGGTTGTAAGCTTAGCTTTAATATGGGGAATTCATTACTTTATGATAATAGCTATAAGAGCAAACGAAAGTATATTAAACTTGTTGGAAAATACAAATGTAGATGATACAGTAGTATATGATACAATATTAACAAGAGCTCAAGATAGTAGAATGCATATAGGATTCCCAGCAATGATAATGTATCTTGTATTAGTAATTTATTTTTATAAATTTTTATGGGTATATATTAAGCGTTATTTTACTGTAATGATATTAATTATAATTGCGCCATTTGTTTGCGCTAAATATGCATTTGATGGAGCAAAAGGAAAAAGAGGTACATCACTTTCAAGCTGGATGTATGACTTTACAATGAATGTTCTTTTGCAATCAGTTCATGCATTGCTATATACATCTTTGATGTCAGTAGCACTTAGCATATCAACCGAAAGTATATGGGGATTTATAATAGCACTAGTATTCCTTAATTTTATTCAAAAAGCAGACAAAATATTCCTTGACATATTTAACTTTGGAAAAGGAGCAAACGTTGCTGATGTAGATAGACCATTCTCAAGTAAAGAAAGTTTAGCAGGAGCATTCTTTGCATACCACTATACTAAGAGCTTTTTAGGTTTTGGATGGAGAACTGGAAAGAAAGCTGTTAGAGCAACAGGAAGAGCAGCAACAGGGTTATATAATGCTGGAACAAGAGCTATATTTCAAGAAGATGCAAGAGAAGTTAGAAGTGGCGTAAGAAGAAGAATAGATAGTGTCTCAGAATTTAGGGATAGAGGAATTAATACTGTTTATAGGGCACTTCATGGAGGAAAAGATAGTGAATATGTAGAACTTAGAAGATTGGCAAGAAAAGGCGGAAAAGTTGGAAGAGATGCTCAAAGAATACTAAAAGCTAAAAAAGATTTAAGGAGTAAAAAATATAAGACAGGATTTAATATAGCGAAAACAGTACCGCTTAGCCTTCTTGGTATGGCAGCAGCTGTACCATTAACAGTAATATCACCACAAGCAGGTGTTGGAACATTTACAAAAGCATTCCAACAATATAGGAAAGTTACTAAACCAAAGACTGAAATACCTTATCACAAAAAGAGATATACAGGAACAGAGCAACTATTACAAGTAGTAAGCTTAGGTACATATAAGGGAGCTAAAGCAGAACGTGATGATAGAAAGAAGAAGGAAAATAAAATCACAAACACTATTAAATATATTAAACAGGTTGATACACATTATGACGAAGCACAAGAAACTTGGGATAGAATTGCACCAGGAATGGAAGATAAAGCAAGAAAGAAATTAATGGACAAAATAAAGAAAATAACAGTAGACGGAAGTGAAAGCAAAGTTAGTGCTAGTGTATACAATTATTTGAATGTAAATGAAACAAGAGAAGTGACTAGAGAAAACATATCTGATATAATAGATGCAGCACTAGATAGTACAGGGTTAAATAAAAATTTAACAGAAGAACAAAGAGAACAAGTTAAAACTCAAGTAATGAATGAACACGACTATAGTGAAAATAAATTTATTTCACAAGTAGAAAATATTTCTACAGAAGTGCATAGAGCAGCATTTAATATAAGCTTCGTAAGTGAAGATGAAAAGAAAATAGCAAGTGCTATGGATTCTATTGAAAAAATAAATGCAGAGGCAAGAAAAGAAGTAAAAAGTACAGTAACTGACACAGCTCGATTAATTAGAGATATGAAGGTAAAATATAACGACTAAATAAAAGGAGGACAAATATGACAAGGTTTGTCAAGTTGAGGAGAAGGGCTAAAGAAATAATTGTAAGCATTGTAGTAATAATGATATTACTGGGGCAACTTTCTAATATAGTAAACGCAACCGGGACTACTAATTCAGAGAAGGTAACATACACAACGTATAATTTTGGAGTAAAAACAGTTACAGTCATAGAAGGAGAAAGACCAGCAGACCAACCTTATGACCCAAATAATCCAGTATTTTACTCAGAAGACGATGCTACTCTGTTGGAAAGTTATTTGCCAAAAAATATAGATAGGAATGATAAAGATTCAGAAGAAAAAAAATCATTTGAAAGTACATATCCTGGTGTAGACTGGGGGGATTTCTTAGATTTGTGTTGGAACTCATTTTTCACACATAATAAAGTTATAACAGATACATCTGGATATACAAATTACAGTACGATAGACGAATACCTTAATGGAAGGCTCGGAGACGATGAGTTTGATAAACCTGGTTATGAACTAGGACTGGTTAGAGCCTATTCACAGTTTGGAATTACATTGAAATCTAATACCGAAACAGTAGATGTATCAGAAGAAGTACCAGACAATCAAGAAGAGACTGTACCAGAAGAAGACGAAGAATCCGAAGGTTTCCTTGGAGGTCTATTAGGTGGAATTATATCAGTATTCATGAACATACTTAGATACATTCCAGTAGTAATTGCAACAGGATTAGGAAGTATTATTTCATCAATAGGTGCAGCAATTACAGGACAAAATATAGCTAATGGTTTAACTCTTGATGCAATATTATTCAATAGAGTTGAACTTACAAGTATAGATTTCTTCTCAACTTCTACAGATGACACAGTAAATGCAATTAGAGATAATGTGGCAGTTTGGTATGTTGGAATTAGAAATTTATCAGCAGTTATATTAGCAGTAATTTTGCTTTATGTTGGTATAAGAATGGCAATTGCTTCAGTAGCAGAAGATAAAGCAAGATATAAGAAAATGATATTTAACTGGGTAGTAAGCTTAGCGCTATTATTCTTACTACATTATATTATGCAAGCAGTAATTGCAATTAATAATTCATTAGTAAATATTATGCAAAATACAACAGCGCAATCCATAGCAGACGGTTCGGAGAAATTTGAAGACGTAATGAATATGTTTAGAACAGCAGCTTATGACTGGAATGTGGGGCCAGTAAATGGAATAGCATATGCACTTATATATTTACTATTAACAATAATGACATTTATTTTCTTACTTACATATATAAAGCGTATGATTACAATAGCGTTCTTAATTATGATAGCGCCAATCATAACAATTACATATTCAATAGATAAAATGGGAGATGGAAAATCACAAGCATTAAATGCATGGCTTAAAGAGTTCATATACAATATTTTAATACAACCATTCCACTGTATAATATATTTGGCATTGGTAAACTCATCATTCCAAATATTAAATACTACAGGAAACGTTAATGTTTTTGACGGTGGAGTAGCAAGTAATTTAGGACCAGCAGTATTCTGTTTTATGGTTGTAATATGTATGTACAAAGCGGAAGATATAGTGAAAAATATATTCAACTTCAAAGCTTCAAGTATGCCTCAAGCTATTGCACAAACAGCTATGTTTGCAACAGCATTAGGAGCACTTGGTAAAGCAGGAGGAAAAACAGCAGCAGTAGCAAATAGAACTAGAAGAAATACACCAAACTATAGTAGAAACGGCGCGCAAAATAGAACAGGAACAAATGCAGTACAAACTGCTCAAAATAATGCAGGAGGTGGAGGAGCACCACAAAATGCCGGAGCACAGCAAAATGCGGGAACGTCACCAAACGGGGGAACACCACCAAACGGAGGTACACCACCAAATGGAGGAACACCACCAAACGGAGGAACACCACCAAATGGAGGAATACCATCAGATGGAGCTACACCACAAAATTCAGGTGAAAATCAAACTCCACAGATGCCACAAAACACAGCAGCACAAGGCGGAAATAATACTAGAGGAAGAAGAATTATTTCTGGCGTAAAGAAAGCTGGCGGAGCAATATTAAGAAATACTGTAAAAGCAACAGGATATGCAGTAGGACTTACTCTTGGAGCTGCAACAGGTAATGTTAATGTCGCTATTTCTGCAATGAAAGGAATTGGCGGAGCTACATCAGGAGCTATGAACCGTCAAAAAATAAGTGGAAGACAAAGAAATTTAGCAAAAGCATATAATAATTTCTCAAGTGAACATCCAGAATTGGATGACAAGACTAGAATAGCATACAGTAGAAAATTACTAGACCAAGAAATTGAACCACAAACAGATGCAGAAAGAGAATATGTGGAAGCAATGAGAGATATGAGCGATATATATGAACAAGGAGGACTTTCATCAGATGATGCAGCAGACAAGATGGAAAAAACAATAAAGAAAATACAAGATGGTGAAATTTCTGAAATGAGTGCTACTCAAAGATATCGTGCACAAGCAAACAATTATATAGATAGATATAGAAATAGAACAAGACGAAACAACAATAATGGAGGAAATGGAAATAATAATACTCCATAACAAAAAGGCAGGTGAGAAATAATGGACGAAGACAATAATAATAATATAGAAACCGTGCAAAAAGACAAGCAACAAGGGCAGAATGGTGGCGGAGTCAAAAATGCAGTAAAAAACGGAGCAAAAAAAATAGGCGAAAAATCTAAACAATTAAAAAAATGGGCTTCAAAACTAAAAAGTTTGCCTGCTATATTACCAGCATTAGGAATAATATTATTAGTAATCCTAATAGTAGGATTAATTGCATCCATTATTTCTATGCCTGGGATGTTCCTTGGAAATATAAAAGAAGCAGCTATAAGCGTATGGAATAAAATATGTACATTTTTTGATGGAGCTGCTGTTGAACGTGCGATATCAGAAGAAGATGAAGTAGAACTTGCACAAAGAATTCATGCAATGGGATACGATATTGTAGGAAGTGGGTTTTCAGATGTTACAGCATATGACGAAGACGGAACACCAACAGAGTTTGCTAATTTTAGTGATGGGAAAAACTACCTTAGAGCATATCTAATTGCAAATGAATCTACGTATACAATAGCTCAATGGAGTATTAGTGGAGAATGGCAAAGTTTTTTCAATTTTATAACAAGCCGGTGATTATGAAGGAGCAACAAATTTTACACAAGGAATGATAAATATAGTAGATGATGAAAATTTTCAAAGTCTAATATTAGATTTAGGAACTGCATATATGACAGCACCGCTAAAATCTTTTGTTAACAATGATATTAGCATAGATAGAGATTCAGAAACATTAGTTGTAAGACCTGGATTTCTAGGAGGGTTTGTAAGAGATACATATTATTTCGATTTATCTACCTGGACATCAAGATATGGAAAACCTGTAGAATTAATGCTAGCATTACACTTAGCAACAATGATGCCAGATTTAACATATGACCTAGCAACAATGGAAGAATTTAATACAAAGGTAGACCTTGCTTTTTCAAGAGTTGATGTAGAGTATACTGTAAATTATCAAGGAGTAACTATTCCAGATGATGTTGGGAAAGCTAAAAAAGCTTTAGAAGAAGCTGAAATAAGTATTACTGATGAACAAGTAAAAGAATTAGTCAACTTGGCAAGTGGAGGAAAAGAGGGATTCTTAGAATGGCTATCTACTTTAATAACTGGAGACACTGCATGGCCAAGAATAACAGCAGTAAGGAATCATTGGTTTTATGAGGACTTTACTTTTGATTATGGAAAGGGAGCAACAATAGAACAAACAATAACATATACTCCAGATGGAGAAGATGACCCATTAGCAGATATAGCGTCAAATATAACATTGGATGCTGAAATAAGCAACGCATATTATCAACTAAGCGACCCTAATCCAGAAGGACCAAATGAAAATATTAAAAAATTATTCCTTGGTGATGGAGATGGAGACAATAAATTTCCAGGGAAATATTATCAATATGATGGAACTAGGGAAAGAGCACAAGTAATAGCAAATGCAAAAGCAGTAGACGAAGGAAAAAGTACCTATACTTTTGGTGGACAAGAATATGAAATAGAAGATAAAACAATATCAAAAGAACCAGTTAACTTCCAGGTAGAAACAAAATTACCAAATGGACAAGAAATAAAAGGAACAAAAAACGCATTTGAAGCATTTTCTATTTTGGAAGGAATGAAAAGTGAAGCAGCAGAAAAAATATATAGAAATTTACAAGAATTATTAATAGAATTAGATTATTTTACAGAAGAAGATTTTGAAGTACCAAGCACAGAAGTACTAGAATGGATTATACCAGGACATACTCCTCCAATGTGGCCTATAAGAGAAGCCAATGAATATGGTGCATTTATTAGGTCAGAAAATAATTTGGAAGATGGTTTTAGTGCAGGAGAAGAAGTAGTAGCTCCAGCAGATGCCACAATAACAGAAATAGGTTCAGACTCTATAAAACTAAAACTTAAGGCAATAGATGATGCTACTTTAACACAATTGCAAAGAAAATTAGGAGAGGACAGTAATGTAGTACTAGATGGAAACAGCGTACTAGATATGGAAATTCTAATTCAAGGAATAACTGTAGATAGTTCGCTTGCAGTATCACAAGAAATAAAAAGAGGAGATACAATTGGTGTTACCACAGAAGAAGATATACATGTAATAATGTATAATAAAGATAAATCAGTTGTAGACAATCTAGTAGATTATTTAACACCAAGCTATGGTGGAGCATTAAATGTTGTATTAGGAACAGACTATGTAGTTAATACTGCTACTGACTCAAATAATGTAATAAGAGATGCCCAAACATTTAAAGCAGCATTTTCTTCATATGATAATATTGTAGCTAATGCAGACGCATTCTTAGAAATGCAAGAACAATATGGCGTAAACGCAGTATTTGCAGCAGCAGTTACAATTGCTGAATCATCAGGAGGTACGAATTGGGCAGCAATACCAGAATGGTCGCATAATATGTTTTCAATAACAGGTTCATATAATGGACAATCATATACAAGTAGCAATGGTATGACATGGCGTGTATATCCAAGCTTTGAAGAAGCAATCATGGATTTTGGTGAATTAATATCAACCTCAAGTTATTATTTTGGAGGTGGAAATTACAGTATTACTGATATTTGTCAAGCATATTGTGGTGGAAGTAGTACATGGTCAACTAGTGTATCAAATGCTATGACAAATGCATTAAAAAAGGCAAGTGAAAGCTCAAGCTCAGGTGGAGGCTGAGCAGGCGGTGATGTAATGCATCAACTAAGATAATACATAAATAAAAGATATTATACGAGGAAAGATTATGAAAATAATAACAAGAACAATAATTATATTGCTATTTGTATTACTATTAGGCCAATTAATTTATTACAATTTTAATAACAATACTAATGAAAGTAATACAAATAGCACAAATGAAATTGAAAAAATAATGGTCAATGAAGAAGGAAATGTGTTTACATATAATGTAATACAAACCCCAGATAATATAATTGAGCCAGATAATTTCTATCTAGTAGAAAGATATTCTACTGGCATTATAAGTTCAGAAGAATTAAGACAAGCAATAGAAAAATTTATAACTGAAGATGTAAAAACAATTCATAATCAAACAACAGGAAAATCAATTAACTATAAACATCAGTATTATGATAACCATACGGCAGAAATAAATGCTATGGGGATATATAATTCTGAAGATTATAGTGAAATTTCAAGACAAATTAATTTACTAGATTCATCTGATGCATATGAAAATAGTCATATAGATACGAATAGTTATGAAGAAGGAGAAGAAGGATATATTAAATTCAAATTAACAATCACATATAAAAGTGGAAGAAAAATAGAAATGTATGTAAACCTAGCAAAAGATGAAAATACCGAACCTAAAATAAAATTTACTAGTGGAGTATAAAATGGATAAAAAATTAAAAATAATTTTAATAGCAATGGCTATATTAGGACTAATAGCACTTAATTTAATAGTATTTCTTAATGCTCATGAACCACAGACAGCGGATACCAGAAATAGAGCAAATATAATTAATACGATTGTAGAACATAACATTGCAACAGAAGAAGAAACAGAAGAAGACAGAAAAGAAATGTTAAGTAATTCTACAGAAGCAACAAGAATGAAAACATATATTGGTCAATATATTTCAGCAATAGATAGCGAGGATTATGAAACAGCATATAACATGCTATACCAAGAATTTAGAAATACATATTTTAAAACACTAGAAGAATTCATAACATATGTAGAAAACAAATATCCAGATGAAATAATGGTAACATATAATAATATGGAAAGAGAAGGCACAATATATATAATATCTATAAGTATACAAAATCCATTAGATAGTAACTTTCAAGCAGTACAGCAAAATATTGTAATACAAGAAAAAGATTTAAACAATTTTACACTATCTTTTAATGTAGAATAAGGAGAAAAATATGACCTTTAATTCAAAACTAACTCTTGCTATAAGAAATTTCTTTAAAAAATATGGAAAAATATTATTTATAGTTTTCATAGTATGGCTAATAATATTTTTATTTAATACATATCTAAAAAATATACAAAGAGAACCAATTGCAAGCAATACATATGACCCAGATAATCCAGTTATAGAATATGGTGGTTCTGTACCAAATAATGAAAAAGAGCCAGTAAAAAATGCATTAGATACTTACTTAGAATATTGCAAAAATAAACAATATGAAAATGCATATAACATGTTAACTGATGACTGCAAAGAATATATGTATGAAAATAATATAACTAACTTTCAAGAATATGTAGATAATGTATTTTCAACATACAATAGCTACTCATACAATCAAAATTATTCAAATGTAGATAACAAGTATATTTATGATGTAACTATATTAAACAGTAACATTTTAGCAACAGGAACAACAGGGGGATATGATTCTTACAAAGAAAAAATAACAATAGTAAATGAAGATGGAACTAAAAAAATTTCAAATCAAGGATATATAGATAATGAAGAAATTGGAATAGAAGCAGAAGATGACTATTTAAGAATAAAAATTGCTTCAAAAGATATGAGTTACAGCAGAGTAGGTTATAATTTAGAAATTACAAATAAAACAACAAGAACAATAGTAGTATCAGATAAACAAGCATCAAAAGAAGTAACTTTAAATGTTGATGGAGAATATAGAACAGCTAACAATTTAGACATAGAAAATATAATTTTAGAGCCAGGAGGAACCCAAACAATTCAATTAATTTTTGATAAATACTATGATTCCAGCCGAGATGATTTAGAAATAAACTTTAACTATATAAGAGTATTGGAAAACTATAATGAAAATATGACAATAGATGAGCAGAATGCAGCAGCTATTAGAATTTATAGTTATAATATAGGACTAATATAATCATAAAAAATCACTTAAAACAATATAATGTTTTAGGTGATTTTTATATGAAAAAAACAATAACTATATTATTAATAATTATTTGCATATTATTTAGTAACATATATGTATATGCAGATGATGAAAATGAAATCCTAGATGAGCCTATAATAGAAGAACAAGAGAAAAAAGAAATAGAAACAGCAGCTTCTTCAGATACTAAGCCAACTATTAATTCAAGAAGATATGCAATATATGATAGACTATCAGGAAGGTGCTTATACGGAAAAGACGAAAACAAACAAACAGCAATGGCATCTACTACTAAGATAATGACATCAATAATAGTTGTAGAAAATTGTAAATTAACAGATGTAGTAACCATAACAGCCAAAGCAGCAGGAACTGGTGGCTCAAGATTGGGACTTAAAAAAGATGATAAAATAACTGTAAACGATTTACTATATGGTTTAATGCTTAGGTCAGGAAATGACGCTGCAGTAGCCTTAGCAATTCATACAGCTGGAAGTGTAGAAGAGTTTGCAAAACTAATGAATCAAAAAGCAAAATTACTAGGACTAAAAAATACAAACTTTGTAACTCCGCATGGATTAGATAACGAAAATCACTATACAACTGCGTATGAATTAGCAAAATTAACAGATTATGCACTAAAAAATGAGACAATAGCTAAAATAGTAAAAACAAAAAGCACAAGCATTACAATAAATAATAGTCCAATGCAAATAAATAATACAAATGAATTACTAGGGAATTTGGAAGGAGTATATGGAGTAAAAACTGGATTTACAAATAATGCTGGAAGGTGTTTAGTAACAAGTGTAAAAAGAGATGATATGGATTTAATAATTGTTGTATTAGGTGCTGACACAAGAAAAGATAGAGCAAAAGATAGCATGAAACTAATAGAATATGCATATAAAAGATTTAGAGTAGTAAATGTAGAAGAAATTATACAAAAAGAATTTTCGCTATGGAGACAAATAAATGAAAGCAGAATATATATAAATAAAGCTGCTGGAAATTTAGAATTAGAGCTTGGAAAAATAACAATACCAAAAACTGCGACAGATAATACTCCCAGCATAGAAATAAATACATCTACATATTTAGAAGCTCCTGTAGAAAAAGGGCAAAGAATAGGAACATTAATAGTAAAAGTCGGAGATGAAATACTTGAAGAAATTACCATAAATGTAGCTAAAGAAGTGAAAAAAAGAGGAATAGGAGAATATTTTAATATAATTGCTAAGATTTATTCTGGTAAGATAAAGATAGTGGACTTAGGAAATAATCGTTACAATTTACAGTGAGTATGAAATGCTTTAAAATTGCATATTCAAAGATTTTTTGTTTCTTGCTGTCGGACGTAAAGTCCTCCAAACTGCGCGAAACTGCAAAATCTTGAATATGCAATTATATGAATTTAATAAGAGAATGTGAATTGTAACGATTATTTCCAGTTTACTAAAATTTAAAATTTAAAATTTCTATTGACTTTTAGTAGCATTTCTGTTATTATAATAAATGTATTTATGCGGGAATAGCTCAGTTGATAGAGCGTCGCCTTGCCAAGGCGAAGGTCACGGGTTTGAGCCCCGCTTCCCGCTCCATTTTTTATTACATTTGTTTTTAATCCAATAAACAAATGTTTTTTATTTCAATTGGTACTATTTTTTTATATGTATCATATAATATATTAATGGCGATATAGCCAAGCGGTAAGGCACGAGTCTGCAAAACTCTGATCCCCGGTTCGAATCCGGGTGTCGCCTCCAAT
>CAKNIZ010000010.1 GCA_930980855.1 uncultured Clostridium sp. | reverse complement strand
ATTAAGAATAAAAAAATGTATAATGGACTACATGTTCATTATACGAGTAATTTATAGGGGATATTGTTATTATGGAGAATAAATATGAATTTTTTATAGCTGGTAGAGCTAGAAATAAAGAAAATATATTAAAAATATGTGATTTATTTGATAATTATAAAGTTTCATATTATTGCTTTTTAAAGAATGAAGAAGATTGGGGATATGGAAATAAAAATCAAACACCAGAAGAAAAACAAAAAGAATTTGAATCATTAAATTTAAAAAGTGATATAGTTTTAAATTTATTTCATAATGATTTAGAAGGAGAAAAAAGTTCCAAAAATTTACTTTTGGTTTTACCAGCTGGAAAAGCAGCACATATTGAATCAGGTATTGCTTATGGATTAGGAAAAAAGTGTTATGCAATAGGTGAATATGAAGCTACTGATACATTATATAATATTTTTGAAGAAATTTTTAGTAGTGAAAAAGAACTAGAAGAATTTTTAAAGGAATATTCAGAAAAATAAATTACAAGTTATATAAATTTTATGATTTATAAAAAAAATGGAGAGAGCCAAAATATTACATACATAAAATTTGAGAGGAGATGAAAAATACTTGGATAATAACTTAATTGAAGATAACAAGATTATAATGTATACAACAGATGATGGACAAGTTGAAATTGAAGTACAAGTGGAAGATGAAAACGTTTGGCTTACACAAAATTCAATGGCAAAGCTATTTGATACAACAAAGCAAAATATAAGTTTACACATTAAAAATATATTCGATGAACATGAATTAAATGAAAGTTCAGTTGTCAAGGAAAACTTGACAACTGCGAAAGATGGAAAAAAATATAAAATTAAATTTTACAATTTAGATCTAATTATATCAGTAGGTTACCGTGTAAAATCAATTCGAGGCACTCAATTTAGGATTTGGGCAAATAAACTAATTAAAGATTACTTAATTAAGGGATATAACCTAAATATAAAAAGATTTAAAAATAATGGTGGAGAAACATATTTTGAGGAAT
Organism: uncultured Clostridium sp.; assembly: GCA_930980855.1. GTDB lineage: Bacteria > Bacillota > Clostridia > TANB77 > CAG-508 > CAG-793. The sequence goes on along the minus strand of CAKNIZ010000010.1, from coordinate 54,933 downwards.
TATTAGAAAAAATCAGAGATATACGTTCTTCTGAAAAAGTGTTTTGGAGAAAAATTTTAGATATTTACGCAACAAGTATAGATTATGATGCAAAAGATGAAAAGACAAAAGAATTCTTTAAAACAGTACAGAACAAAATGCATTATGCAGTTCATGGTAATACTGCAGCAGAAATTATATATAATAGGGTTGATAGTAAAAAAGAAAATATTGGATTAACAAGTTTTAGAGGAGATATTCCAACAAAATCAGAAACAGAAATAGCTAAAAATTATTTAAGCAAAGAAGAGTTAGATATGTTAAACCGTATGGTATCAGCCTATTTAGATGTTGCTGAGATTAATGCTTTAACTATGCACCCAATGACAATGAAAGACTGGATAGGAGAATTGGATGGATTTTTGACAATGACTCATAAAGATATTTTAAAAGGAGCAGGTACTATTTCACATGAGGAAGCATTAGAAAAAGCTCATAAAGAATATGATGAATATATGAAATCACATTTGACACAAGCGGAGAAAGATTATCTTGAAATAATAGGAGAAGATTTAAAAAAGTTAAAATAATAAAAAAATTATAACTATATCAGATACTTTATGGAGTAATATCATGGTATGCAAAAATGTGCGGTTAAATAGGTAAATTCCAGAGGAAGATAGATACAGGAAGAAGATTGAGAAGGATAAAGAAAATTTAAATTTGAAAGTGATAATATAACAAGAAATTAATGAAATTAAAAGGAAATATTAAATGAATGATTTTATAGATATAATATTAAATCCAATATGTACAAAAATAAATTTGGAGAAGCATATGCAATAAAATTTAAAGTAAATATAAGTGACTTGAATAAGGGGTTTTTAATGGAACTAATCGCTTTTATGCTAAAAAAATAATACTTTTAAATAATGAACATTTTTTAAAGAAAGTCATATATTGAAAAATATTAAAGCGCGAGATATTATAAAAGCAGAAAAAATAATAATTTTATAAGAGGAGGAAAGCTTAATTGAACAATGATTTAGAAGTATATTTTAATGATGTTATCAATATCAGTGAAAAAGTTAATGATAATAATTGGGGAGATAAAATTGTAGAAAAATTGGCAGAATTTATGAAAAGAAAATACCCAACTATGAGAGGATTTAATAAGCGTGGAATCTATAGAATGAAACAATTTTATGAAACATACAAAGATTATCCATTTGTGTCACCGCTGGTGACACAAATAAGTTGGACAAACCTAATACAAGAATTTTAGACACATATAGCTTAGAATTTTTAGACTTGCCAAACCAATATTCAGAAAAAGATTTGAAAAAAGCAATAATTTCTAATATGAAAGATTTTATATTGGAAATTGGAAAAGACTTTACCTATGTTGGGGAAGAATATAGAGTACAAGTACTTAAACAAATTAATGATATAGTAGAGGAAAATAATAATAAAGAGTAGAAAAAATAGTAATTCATGTGGATAAGAAAATAGGAAGGAAAAACTATAATTATGAAAAAAGAAAATATAATAATGCCTAATTATGATAATTGTATATTATGTACAATAACATCAATATTGAAATATTATAATGTAGAAACAAATCATAAGTCATCAAAGAAGATAGACGAAATTTTACAACAAAAAGATTACAAAAATGTTATATTTTTAGTATTGGACGGATTAGGTGAACATATATTAAACAAAGATTTACCAAATGGTTATTTAAAAAATAATCAAATAGATTGTGTAACATCAGTATATCCATCTACAACAACTGCGGCATTAACTACATATTATTCTGGAAAGCCACCATATGAAACAGGATGGATTGCTTGGTCACAATATTTTAAAGAATATGGACGAGCAGTAGATATGTTTTCACATAATGAATCCTACATGAGAGAGCCAATAAAGAATCCATTAATGGATGTATTTAAAACAATAGTGAATTACGAATCTATTTTTGAACAAATAGAAAAAGCATCTAAAGATGTTAAGGCATATGAACTAGAACCAGAATATGCAGAAAGAAGAGCCAAAAGAAGTATAAGAGCAAATAATTTAGATGAATTAATAATGGATATTCAAGATATATGTAATGATTCTGATAAAAAATTTATATTTGCATATTCAGATAATCCTGATGGCTTATTACATAAATACGGAGTTGAATCAAAAGAAGTAAAAGAATTTTTAATAGAAGCAGAAAGTAAAATTCAAGATATGTGCAATAAAATGGAAGATGATACAATTGTAATAATAACAGCAGACCATGGGCATAAAGATATAGAAAAAGCTTATACTCTTCTTGATTATCCGGAAATTCAGGAATGTTTGATTATGCCTGCATCATTGGAATCAAGAGTCTTAACATTCTGGGTTAAAGAAGGCATGGAAAAAATCTTTGAAGAAAGATTTAACAAAATATTTAAAGATGAATTTTGGCTAATGACAAAAGATGAATTTCTAAATAAATACCACTTTTTAGGTTTTGGTAAAAAACATTTAAAAATAGATGATTTTATAGGAAACTATATTGCATTATCTGTAGCAGGTAGTATTATTAGATTAGAAACTTTTTTAGCAGAAGGAAAACCTGTAAAAAAATCAACTCATTGTGGATTAACAAAGGAAGAAATGGAAATACCTATTATAGTAATCAATAAATAGGATGACAATTTAAAATACAAGGAGGAAGTTTTGAACTTTAGGAGTGTTCAAAAACAAAAAATGCTATGGAGAATGAATATAAATTATTTTTAAATTTAAAGAATGAGATGAAAAGTATTTATGAAAAAAACTTAAAAAATGAAGAGTATGATATCCTAATAAATGACAACAAAATATTATTTGTTAGAAAAGTAAATAATAAAAACGTAAATATAGAACATGAAAAACAATTGGTAAAACTAATAGAAAGTATGGCAAAAAGGCAAAATACTAAAGGAATTTTATATATTAATTTAACTGCAGAAATAAATTCTATTTTGCAAAGATATAAAAATATAGAAACTATTAATTATAATGATAAAATGGTTTCTTGGCCAATAAGACAAGCTTTCACAAAAGCAATGGTTATGAGGGAAGATAAAAAATAATATAAAAAACATAGCTGGTTAGGCAAGTGCCCGATCAGCTATGTTTCCTCCTGTTTCTCTCCTATTTGTTGGAAGACTTCGTAGAGCCTAAGTACTTGATAACCTGCGTGATGACGATGGTGATAGCTGCGCCAATGACGGCCCATAGCACCTCGTCGCGCATTCCGCTGAGGAATTCGATGTAACTTGCCCAGTTTGCAATGCAGAACCAGACCGTAGAACCGAAGACGATGACAGCGATGAGTACGATGATAGGGAGAATTTTTTTCATAGATGTCATTCCTTTCAAAATTGGATTACTAATCATTATACCATAATTGACATAAATAGTCAAATTATGTAACTTGATATTATGCATATTATAGAATGATTTAAAATTGTATATTTGAAACTTTGCAGTTCCTTTGTTCCCGTTCAAACAAGCTGGAAGAATTCCAGCGAAGTGCGTTTGGAGAGAAGCGACCGCAAAGAACAAGAAGTTCAAATATACAATTCTAAAGCATTTTATATATGCTGTAAATTTAATTAATTTTAAATTATATATTGTAAACGGTTGAATATTTGTATACTTTTTGATATTATACTAACAATAATATATACAAAATGTCTCAGAGGTAAAGAAGGAGAAAAATTAATGGAAAAAGTTTTATTAATAGATGGAAACAGTATTATGAACAGAGCATTTTACGGAATAATGGGAAATAAAATGCTAACATCAAAAGACGGAAAATATACAAATGCTATTTATGGTTTTTTATCTATAATGTTTAAAAATATAGAAGAAGTTGAACCAACATATATGGTTGTAGCCTTTGATTCAAAAACAGCTGCAGATACTAGAAAGCAAATGTATGAAGGCTACAAAAAACATAGACACGGAATGCCTAATGAGCTTGCAGAACAAATGCCTATAATTAAAGAAATACTAAAAGCCATGAATATAAAAATTATGGAATTAGCAGATTATGAAGGCGACGATATATTAGGAACATATGCAAAAAAATTTGTAAAACAAGGAAAAGAAGTATATATTTTATCTGGAGATAGAGATTTATTTCAATTAATAGAAGATAACATAACAATTAGAATTCCAAGAACAAAAATGGGAAAAACAGAAACTGAAATATACACTAAGGAAAAAGTGGAAGAAGAATATGGATTAGAACCAATAGATCTAATAGAAGTAAAGGCATTAATGGGAGATTCATCGGACGAAATACCTGGAGTTCCAAATGTTGGACCTAAAACAGGAACAAGTCTTATAAAGCAATTTAAAACAATTGAAAATTTATATAAAGCATTGGAAGAAGGAACAGTTGATTTAACATCAAAATTAAAAGATACATTAATAAAAAATAGAGATTTAGCTGAGCTTTCTAGGACACTTGGTACAATTAATATAAATGCGCCAATTGATAATTTAGAAGACACAAAAATAATTGATTGGGATAGAGAAAAAGTAGCTGAAATTTTTAAAAAATTGAATTTCAATAGATTTATTGAAAGATTTGGTTTAGATAAAGAAATAACAGCTAAAAAAGAAGCAATAAAAATAAATGTAAAAGAAGAAAAAATAGAAAATATAAAAATCGAAAATGAACTTATCTTTTATTTAGAAACAAGTACATCAAATGATGAAAATAGAATTATAAAAAAAGACATAAATGGTATAGGAATATATGAAAATAAAGACAATATAATTTATATTAAGTTTGAAAATAAAGATGACATAAAAAAATTAAAAACAATTTTTGAAGATGAAAAAATCAAAAAAATTGGATATAATATAAAAGAAGATTATGTTTTACTAAAAGAGTTCGGAATTAATTTACAAGGTATAAAATATGATGCAGAAGTAGCTGCATATGTGCTAAATCCAACGAATATTAAACATAATATAAAAGAAATAGCAGCACAATACTTAGATATAGACTTGGATGAAATGATACCTAAAAAAGAAGAAATGCAGCTTAACATGTTTGAACAAATAAAAGAATTGTCAAACAAAGATGAAGTAGGAACATATGTATATGCCTTAAATGAACTATATAATGTTACCATTAAAAAAATGGAAGAAGAAGGCTCAATAAACTTATTTGACAATATAGAAATGCCATTAGTGAAAGTTCTTGGAGAAATGCAATATAATGGAATAACTGTAAACAAAGAAGAATTAGAGGCATTTGGTAAAGATTTTAAAAAAAGATTAAATGATAGAGTAAAAGAAATTTACGAATTAGCAGGAGAAGAGTTTAATGTAAATTCAACTCAACAATTAGGTAAAATTCTTTTTGAAAAACTAAAATTGACAGAGCCAAAGAAGAATAAAAAAGGATATGCAACAGATGTTGAAACACTAGAAGGAATAAAAGATGAGCATCCAATTGTAGAAAAAGTATTAGAATATAGAAGTTTAATAAAACTAAATTCTACTTATGTAGATGGAATTATTACGTACATTAATCCTAAAGATAGTAAAATACATGCAGTATTTAATCAAACAATAACTGCAACGGGGAGAATTAGTTGTACTGACCCAAACCTTCAAAATTTACCAAGTCATGAAGGAGAAGGTAAAAATGTAAAAAAAGCTTTTAAAGCACAAGAAGGATATGTATTTGTAGATGCTGATTATTCACAAATAGAACTAAGAGTATTAGCACATATTTCTAAAGATGAAAATATGATAAAAGCATTTCAAAATGATGAAGATATTCACAAAGAGGTAGCGTCAAAAGTATTTGGTGTGGCAATGAACAAAGTAACCAAAGAGCAAAGGTCAAGAGCAAAAGCAGTAAACTTTGGAATTATATATGGTATAACTGCATTTGGATTATCTCAGCAATTAAAAATAGATAGAAAACAATCACAAAAATATATAGACAATTATTTAGAAAAATATAGTGGTATAAAAAACTTCATGGATGAAATAATAAAGAAAACAGAAGAATTAGGATATGTTGAAACCGCTTTTGGAAGAAGAAGATATGTACCAGAACTAAAATCTAATAATTATATGGTTAGACAGTTTGGTTCAAGAGTAGCTATGAATACACCAATACAAGGAACAGCAGCAGATATTATGAAAATAGCTATGAATAATTTGTACGAAAACTTAAAAGGAATAGATGCAAAAATAATATTACAAGTACATGATGAATTAATTGTAGAAGTAAAAGAAGAACAAAAAGAAAAAGCAAAAGAAATTTTAAAAGAGAGTATGGAAAAAGCAGCGAAACTAGAAGTGCCTTTAAAAGTAGAAATATCTGAAGCAAAAACTTGGTATGATGTAAAATAACAAGGAGAAAGACTAGTGCGAAAAATAATATTAATTCTTATAATAGTTATAATTTCATTAATCTTAATATTATTAAATATAAATAACATATTAAAATTAGTATATAGACAAGATTATTCAGAGTATGTAGAAAAGTATGCAAAAGAAAATAATATAGATTCATTATTAATATATGCAATAATAAAAGCTGAAAGTAATTTTGATGATGATGCTGTATCAAATAAAGGAGCGATGGGACTTATGCAACTCATGGATGATACAGCAAAAGAAGTTGCAACAAATGAATTAATGGAATATAACAGTGAAGAAACACTGTATAACCCAGAGAAGAATATACAAATTGGTGTAAAATATTTTGCAGATTTAAAAGAAATATTTAAAAACGATGCTATTGCTATAGCAGCATATAATGCTGGAATGGGAACAGTAAATAGTTGGATAGAAGAAGGAATTATAAAAGCTGATGGAAGTGACATTGAAAATATTCCATATAAAGAGACTAATATGTATGTTAGAAAAATACTAAATGACTATAATATGTATCAAATGTTATATTCATAATTTTATATATAAAGGAGGAAAAATATGTCAATATTAGTAACAGGAGGAGCTGGATATATAGGCTCACACACAGTGGTAGAATTATTAAATGAGGGAGAAAAAGTAATAGTAGTAGACAACTTTGTAAATAGTAAACCAGAAGCATTAAAAGCAATAAAAACAATTACAGAAAAAGACTTTAGCTTTTATGAGGTAGACTTAAGAGATGAAGAAGAACTAAATAATGTTTTCGAGGAAAACAAAGATATAACAGCAGTAATACATTTTGCAGGATTAAAAGCTGTTGGTGAATCAGTACGTAAACCAATAGAATATTATAATAATAACATATATGGAACACTAGTATTACTAGATGCTATGAGAAAACACAATGTAAAGAAAATAATATTTAGTTCATCTGCAACTGTATATGGAGATCCAAAAGAAGTTCCAATAAAAGAAGATTTCCCACTTTCAGCTACAAATCCATATGGACAAACAAAATTAATGATAGAGCAAATTTTAAAAGATGTTTATGTATCAGATAATGAGTGGAGTATTATACTTCTTAGATATTTCAATCCAATAGGAGCACATGAAAGCGGATTAATTGGTGAGAGCCCAAATGGAATACCAAATAATTTAATGCCATACATAAATCAAGTTGCACTTGGAAAACTAGACCACTTAAATGTTTTTGGAAATGATTATCCAACTCATGATGGAACTGGAGTCAGAGATTACATACATGTAGTAGATTTAGCAAAAGGACATTTAAAAGCTTTAAAAAGAGCAGAGAAAGTAACGGGGGTAGAAGCATATAATTTAGGAACGGGAAAAGGATATTCAGTTTTAGATATAGTTAAGAATTTTGAAAAAGCTACAGGACAAAAAGTAAAATATGAAATTACACCTAGAAGACCTGGCGATATAGCAGAATGCTATGCTGACCCAACAAAAGCAGAAGAATTACTTGGATGGAAGGCAGAAAAAGATTTGGAGCAAATGTGCAAGGATTCATGGAATTTTACTTCTAGGCAAAAATAGAATTCAAAATTTGAAAAAATTAGTAATACTCTTATCTTGAATAAAAATAATAAAATTGCACAAAATAGATTATGTAAAGCTTAAAGATAGGAGTGAAAGATATGAAAATAATTGACAGAATAGCTTTAGTTTTAGTCATTATTGGAGCCATCAACTGGGGATTAATTGGATTATTTGAATTTAACTTAGTTGACAGTATCTTTGGTACAATGAGTGTTGTAAGTAGAATAATATATACCTTAGTGGGAATCTCAGGACTATGGACTATAAGATATTTTACGTATGACCATGACTAAAAAAGGATGAACTTTGAGGATGTTCCTTGAAGTTCATTTTTTACTTTATAAAAAATAAAAAAAGCTCAATTTTTTAATTAAATCTCTTTAAGTTTTTAAGTATATATGATAGAATAGCCATGAGAAATTTAGAAATAAATTTACATAAAAGAAATAGCAAAGGAGAGGAAAGTCTTGGCAGAGGTAAAATATAAAAACATATTATTAAAACTAAGTGGTGAAGCATTAGCTGGTGATGGAAAAGTAGGAATAGATAAAAAAACAATGGATGAAATATGTGATGCTATAAAAAAAGTTCATGATATGGGAGTTAAAATCTCAATAGTTGTAGGAGGAGGAAACTTCTGGAGAGGAAAATACGGAGAAGGAATGGTAAAAACTACAGCAGACTATATGGGAATGCTTGCAACTGTCATGAATGGCTTAGCACTTCAAGATGCGATAGAAAAAAGAGGGATGCAGGCAAGATTGCAAACAGCAATAGAAATGAGACAAATAGCAGAACCATTTATTCAAAGGAGAGCAGAAAGACATTTAAATAAAGATAGAGTAGTTATCTTTGCATGTGGAACAGGCCATCCATATTTTTCAACAGATACAGCAGCAGCATTAAGAGCAGCTGAAATGGATGTCGATGCAATTCTAGTTGCAAAAACAATAGATGGAGTATACACAGCAGATCCTAAAATGGACCCAAATGCTAAAAAATTAGATTTTGTAACATATCAAGAAATATTAGAAAAAGATTTAAAAGTAATGGATTCAACATCAATATCTTTATGCAAAGACAATAGTATACCACTTGTAGTTTTTGCCATGAGTGACCCAGAAAATATAGTAAGAGCAGTAAAAGGTGAAAATATAGGAACATTTGTAAATAACTAATTTAGGAGGATTATATGAGTTTAGAAAATTTAAGTGATAGAATGAATAAAGTTATAGATAATTTGGAAACAAATTATTCAGAAGTTAGAGCAGGAAGAGCAAACCCTGCAATATTAAATAAAGTTTCAGTTGAATACTATGGAGTACCTACGCCAATTAATCAAGTGGCAAGTATTTCAGTACCAGAAGCAAGACTTATAGTAATACAACCATGGGATAGATCAATATTATCTCAAGTAGAAAAGGCAATAGAAAAAGCAGACATTGGAATTCATCCAATGAATGATGGTCAAGTAATAAGACTTACTTTCCCAGAACTTACAGAAGAAAGAAGAAAAGATTTAGCAAAAGATATAAGAAAAATGGCAGAAGAAGCAAAAGTTGCAGTTAGAAATGTAAGAAGAGATGAAATGGATGAAGCAAAAGATTTATTAAAAAATAAAGAAATTTCAGAAGATGAAGAAAAAGCATTAGAAGAAAAAATACAAAAAGAAACAGATAAATATGTTGCTAAAATAGATGAAATGAGTGAAAAGAAAGAAAAAGAAATAATGTCTGTTTAATGGGGAGTTAAAATGGAAGAAAAAATAATGCCAAAACATATTGCTATAATAATGGATGGTAATAGAAGATGGGCAAAGCAAAAAGGACTTGATGGAAGTTTAGGACATAAAAAAGGAGCAGAAGTTTTAGAAGAGGTTGCCAAATATTGCAATAAAATAGGATTAGAAGCACTTACAGTATACGCTTTCTCAACTGAAAATTGGAAAAGAACGAAAGAAGAAGTAGGAGCAATTTTACTTTTACTGCAAATGTATTTAGATAAATTTTTAAAAACTGCAGACCTTGAAAACATAAAGTTAAGAGTTATAGGTGACAGAGAACATAATATGCCTGAAGAAATTAAGACTAAAATGATAAAAATGGAAGAAAGAACTAAAAACAATACAGGACTAAAGTTTAATATTGCTTTTAACTATGGTGGCAGAGATGAAATTGTAAAAGCTACTAAAGCAATTGCTGAAAAAGTAAAAAATGGAGAAATAAATATAGAAGATATTGATGAAAATATGATATCTAATAATTTATATACAAAAGGATTACCAGACCCAGATTTATTAATTAGAACTAGTGGAGAATTAAGAACAAGTAATTTCCTACCTTGGCAAATTACATATTCGGAATTTATGTTTTTAGATAAATATTGGCCAGATTTTACGACAGCAGATATAGATAATGCCATTGAAGTCTACAGTAAAAGACAAAGAAGAGTTGGAAAGTAAGACAATATAGGAAGGATAAATTCACATGGAGAAAGAAAAAAGAGCAAAAACAATAAAAAGGACAATAACAGGAGTAATTGGTTTGCCTATACTTGCTGCAGTTCTTATTTTTGCGAATACAATAGTAATGGATATATTCACAGCAGCAATTGCTTGTATAAGTATGTATGAATATTTTCATTGTTTTAAGATGACTAATAAAGGGAACCCAACCCAAGGTTTAGGATATTTTTTCTGTATTTTAATTATATTTACACATTTTGTAGATAACCATTTGTTATATATCGTAATGAGTGCAGCAATTCCGGTTTCACTATTAATTTTATTTGCTGAATTAGTACTTGCAAAAGGTAAGAAAACTATTAAAGATATAGCAATAACAATGCTTGGAATTTGTTACATTCCACTTATGGTTATATATCTTTCTTTAGTAAGAAATATGGATTTAGGACATAATTTAGATGGAAAAATATTAATCTGGTTTGTACTTATTGCATCATGGGGAAGTGATGTGTTTGCATACTTTATGGGCAGACATTTTGGAAAACATAAACTTACCAAAATTAGCCCTAATAAAACAGTAGAAGGTGCAGTTGCAGGAATTGTGGGAGCAACTATTTTAGGTATAATTTATGCAGTTTTGTGTAATACTTTATGGAGCGCAGGAATAAATTATTTACTAATAGGAATTATAGTAGCTGTATTAAGCATCATTGGTCAAGTTGGAGATTTAGCAGCATCAAGCATAAAAAGATATTGTGAAGTAAAAGACTTTAGCGAACTTATTCCAGGACATGGAGGAATGTTAGACAGAATAGACAGCATTATATTTGTTCTTCCATTTGCGTTTTTTATGTTAGGTTTACTTTAGGAGGATAAATTGGATTTTCTTATTACTGCAATAAAAATTATATTTTTATTAGGATTTTTAATTATAATCCACGAAGGAGGACATTTCTTAGTTGCTAAATTATGCAAAGTAAGAGTGAACGAATTTTCAATAGGTTTTGGACCAAAACTATGGTCTAAGCAAGGAAAAGAAACAAAGTATGAATTGCGACTTATACCTTTCGGCGGATTTGTTAATATGGAAGGAGAAGAAGAGCATTCTGAAAAAGAAGGCTCTTTTAGTAAAGCAAGTATTCCTAAAAGATTTGCAATTGTTGTTGCAGGAGCTTTAGTTAATATTTTATTTGGAATTTTAGCATATATCATATTAATCATGGTTAGATATTATACTGTAGTAGAGCCAAATATAGGAACAGCTATTTCTTATTCATTTTCTAGTACAGGAACATTAATTTATGCTATGTTTGACAGTATTGTACAATTATTTACAGGAAATATTTCAATGAATGATATGGTTGGACCTGTTGGTATTTCACAAATGATTTCTCAGACTACAGGTTTATCTCAATTTATTTATTTGTTAGCATTAATTTCAGTATCTTTAGGAATAACAAATTTATTACCTTTTGTGCCATTAGATGGAGGAAAAGCGCTTTTATTAATTATAGAGGCGATTAGAAGGAAACCATTAAAACAAGAAACAGAATTAAAAATTCAATCAGTAGGATTTTTTATATTAATAGTTTTTTCAGTTTTAGTAGCATTTAATGATATACTAAGGTTGTAATGTAAAATGGGGGCAAAAAATGAATCAAGTAAATACAGAAGTAAAAAGAATTAAAAATATATTTAGTGATTATAGTTCAAATAGTTTTTCTTTTTCTGATGCAGAAATAGAAAATGTTAATTTATATAGAAAAACAAATAAGCTAGAATTATTTTTAAAGACAGATGGTTATATAGATATCCCAGAATTTAATAATTTTGAAAAATATGCAATAAAAAGATTTAATGTATCAGGAGTAGATTTTAAAGTAGAAAATACAGAAACAGAAAAGCCACCAATAAAAGAAGAATGGAATAATATACTTGCATATTTCTCTACTAAAAATCCAATGGCTAAAGCATTTTTGAGAAACAGTGAATTAGATTTTAACAAAGATATTAATATACATATAAAAGTTAAAGGAAAAGAAATATTAGAAAAACAAGGACTTAATACAAAAATTTCTGAATTTGTAAAAAATCTTTATGGAGTTGGATACAAAGTTAATTTTATTGAAGACAATATTGAAGAATATGAAAAAATGTTAAAAGAAAAGAATGAAAATTTGATAAAAGAATATGCAGTAGAAACAAAAAATATTCAAATAGAAAATGCAGAAAAATCAAACTCAAGTGCTCCTAAAGAGAAAAAAGCAGAGAATAAAGAAAAGTCAGTAAATAAAAATATAAATAAATCAGGTTCTAATGGAAACGGTGACATTCCACCAAGTGAACCACCAGCACCAAAGCAATCTGCAGAAGATGATGAAAGCTCTCCATTAATATATGGTAGAAATGGAAATATTAGAGAACCACTTATGAAAGTTGGAGATATTTCTGTGGATACTTCAGATGTACAAATAGTAGGAGAAATTGTAAATGTGCCAGACCCAACAGAATTAAAAAAATCAGGAAAATTCTTATTTTCATTTGATGTATATGATGGGACAAGTACTATTACTTGTAAAATATTTGTACTTCCAGAAAAAAAGAAAAGAGTTTCTAGTAAACTTAAGGTTGGAAATGGAGTAAAAGTTGGAGGAAGAGCAGCTTTTGATAATTTTGCAAAAGAAATTACTATTTTAGCTAATACTGTAATAGAGTGCGAGCCATTAAAAAAAGCTTCAAGAATGGATAATTCAGAAGTAAAGAGAGTAGAACTTCATATGCATACTCAAATGAGTCAAATGGATGCAGTAACTCCAGTAAAAGACTTAATCAAAAGAGCAATGAAGTGGGGAATGAAATCAATTGCAATAACAGACCATGGAGTTGTTCAATCATTCCCAGATGCTCATAAAATGCTTGGATTTGATAACAAGGACATGAAAGTTATTTATGGAGTTGAGGGATATTTAGTTCCAGATAAAGATCCAATAGTAACAAGAGGAAAAGGACAAACATTAGAAGATACTACATATTGCGTATTTGACTTAGAGACAACAGGAATATCTTTTAGAACAGAAAAAATCACTGAAATTGGTATTATGAAGGTTAAAAATGGAGAAGTAATTGATACTTTTGAAACATTTGTAAATCCAGAAAAACCAATACCTATGAGAGTGCAAGAAATAACAAATATTACTGATGAAATGGTAAAAGATGCTCCTACAATAGAAGAACTTATGCCAAAAGTATTAGAATTTTTGGGGGATTCTGTTTTGGTAGCTCATAATGCCGATTTTGATACAAGCTTCATAAAATATAACTGTGATAAAATGGGACTAAAATTTGATAATACATATATAGATACTCTTAGATTAGCAAAGGATTTATTTCCAGATTATAAAAAATATAAATTAGGAATAATTGCAGAAAATCTAGGAATAAAAGTTGAAGTAGCACACAGAGCTTTAGATGATGTTGATACAACGGTGAAAGTCTTTAATGTAATGCTTAAAATGTTAAAAGATAAAGGAATAAAGACTTTAGAAGAAATGGATGAAGAAGAAGCAGGAAATGCTAATTATAAAAAGCTAAAAAGCTATCATACCATTATTCTAGCAAAAGATTATGTTGGACTTAGAAATTTGTATAGGTTAGTATCTTTATCACATGTAAGTTACTTTTATAAAAAACCTCTTATACTTAAATCATTATTTAAAAAATATTCAGAAGGCTTAATTATGGGGTCTGCTTGTGACCAAGGAGAATTATACCAAGCAATTTTAAATGGAAAATCTGATGAAGATATTGAACAAATAGCTAGAGATTATGACTATTTAGAAATTCAACCAATTGGTAATGATGAATATTTAGTAAGAAATGGAACACTTCAAAGTGACGAGGATTTAAAAAATATTGTTAGAAAAATAGTAGAATTAGGAGAAAAATTAGATAAACCAGTTTGTGCTACTTGTGATGTACATTTCATAGATCCACAAGATGAAATTTATAGAAGAATTTTGCAAGCAGGACAAGGTTATGATGATGCAGATATGCAGGCTCCATTATACTTAAGAACTACAGAGGAAATGCTTGAGGAGTTTGAATTTTTAGGAAAAGAAAAGGCATATGAAGTAGTTGTAACAAATACAAATAAAATCTCAGATATGTGTGAAAGAATAAGTCCAATTTCACCAGAAAAATGCCCACCACATATTCCGGGGTGTGAAGAAACAATAAAGCAAATAGCATATGATAAAGCACATGAATTGTATGGAGACCCTTTACCTGAAATTGTACAAGCAAGATTAGATAAAGAGCTGGATTCAATTATAAAAAATGGATTCTCAGTTATGTACATAATTGCTCAAAAATTAGTTTGGAAATCTAATGAAGATGGATATATAGTTGGTTCAAGAGGTTCCGTTGGTTCATCATTTGTTGCTAATATGACAGGAATTACAGAAGTTAACTCTCTTCCACCTCATTATAGATGCCCAAAATGTAAATACTCAGATTTTACAGACTATGGTGTAAAAAATGGATTTGACCTTCCAGATAAAACTTGTCCTAAATGTGGAGCAGCACTAGATAAGGATGGAATGGATATACCATTTGAAACTTTCTTAGGATTTAATGGAGATAAAGAGCCAGATATAGACCTTAACTTCTCCGGAGAATACCAAGCAAAAGCTCACAAATATACAGAAGTCATATTTGGAAAAGGAACTACATTTAAAGCAGGAACTGTTGGTACTGTTGCAGATAAAACTGCATTTGGATATGTAAAAAAATATTATGAAGAAAGAGGAATCCCTGTTAGTAATGCAGAAATTGCAAGAGAATCAAAAGGTTGCACAGGTATAAAAAGAACAACAGGACAGCATCCAGGAGGAATTATAGTTGTTCCAAAAGGAAGAGAAATATATGAATTTACTCCTGTTCAACATCCAGCAGATGATTCTGAGTCAGATATAATAACAACACATTTCGATTACCACTCAATTGACCAAAACCTACTTAAATTAGATATATTAGGTCATGATGATCCAACAGTAATTCGTATGCTTTATGATTTAACAGGATTTGACCCAACGAAAGTTCCGCTTGATGATAAAGAAACAATGTCCATATATTCATCAACTGAAAGCTTAGGAGTTACACCAGAACAAATACATTCAGAAGTAGGAACTTACGGAATACCGGAATCGGGAACTAAATTCGTAAGAGGAATGCTTAAAGATACAAAACCAACTACATTTGAAGAATTACTTAGAATTTCTGGACTTTCACATGGTACTGACGTTTGGCTTGGAAATGCTCAAGATTTGATTAACAATGGAACAGCAACTTTAAGTGAGGTAATATGTACTCGTGATGATATAATGCTATATTTAATAAAACAAGGATTAGAACCAAATACTGCTTTCAAAATAATGGAGCTAGTTCGTAAGGGAAAAGTTGCAAAAGAACCTGAAAAGTGGGCTAAATTTAAAGCTACAATGGAAGAAAAGAATATTCCTAAATGGTATATAGACTCATGTAACAAAATAAAATATCTATTTCCAAAAGCGCATGCTGCTGCTTATGTTACAAATGCATTTAGAATAGCATGGTTTAAGGTACATATACCAAAAGCATATTATTGTGCATACTTTTCTATTAGAGCAGATGCTTTTGATAGTGATATTATGTGTCATGGAAAAGAAAAAGTAAAAAATGAAATGAAAAGAATAGAATTACTTGGACAGAATGCTACTCAAAAAGATGGAGCAATGTATGAAACTTTGGAAATTGTAAATGAAATGTATGAAAGAGGAATAAGTTTCTTACCAATTGACTTATATGATTCAAGTAGTACAAAATTTAAAATGGAAGATGAAGGTATAAGACCACCACTTAATAGTATTCCTGGACTTGGAACTGTTGCAGCGCAAGGAATAGAAGAAGCTAGAAAAGATGGAGAATTTATGTCTATAAGCGATTTAAAAATAAGAGCAAAAATAGGAAAGAGTGCAATTGAAATGCTTCAAAATGCAGGATGTTTAAAAGGAATGAGTGAAAGTAATCAAATGAGTTTATTTTAAGATAGAAAGGAAGTATTATATGTATAATATAATTTTCGGATATTTAATTGTAATTAACATTATTTCTATGATATTTATGTATATAGAAGCAAAAACAAAATTAATAAAATTAAAAGATGGCACAATTAATTTTATATACATAGTACTAACAATATTAGGTGGTTGTGTAGGAGTACTTGTAACTTCGCAATTGCTAGAATATAAACAGGATGAAAAACTAATTAAAAAAATAGTTCCTGCTATTGTATTTGCAGAAGTCGTAATATTTGGATATATAATTTATAAGCAATATGCATAATAAAGCTGAACTTTGGGGTATTTCCTAAAGTTCAGTTCTTTTATTAAGTTCGTAACTTTTTGACTTAAAATACTTGACAATTAAATTTCGCTTTATACAAAATACGACAAAAATGTAAAAATAATTCTAAAAAACAACCTGTGGATAATGTGGATAACTCTGTGGATAGTTTAAAACAGTGACTTACAGAAGATGAATTTTACACAGGAACATAAAGTAGAAAAGGGATTATGTGAATAAGTTATTTCAAGCTTTTTTAATTTAGATATATATAATTAAATTTATAATTGTATATTCGAAGATTTTTTGTTTCTTACTGTCGCTTCGCTCCAAACTGCGCGAAACTGCAAAATCTTGAATATACAATTTTATATTATTTATTATACCTAAATTAAAAAAGCTTTCACAAAAAATTCACAAAATAAATTAGCAATCTCTATTGACTTTTGCTAAAAATGGATATAATATATATGAAGTTAGCAAACAAAATGTAAGAGTGCTAACAAGAGGTGAAAAAATTGGAGTTAGATGATAGAAAAAAAAGAATACTTCAAGCAATAGTAAATGAATATATAGACACAATAGAACCTGTTAGTTCAAGTAGTCTTATACAAAAGTATAAACTAGATTGTAGTAGTGCAACAGTCAGAAATGATATGGCAGAACTTGAAAAAATAGGGTACCTAGAAAAAACGCATACATCAAGTGGAAGAGTACCTTCAAATAAAGGATATAGATTTTATGTAGATAAATTATTAAAAGATAAGGCATTAGATATTAATGAAATTAAATACATAAATTCTAAACTTCAAAGTAAAGTAAATCAAATGGAAGAAATTACAAAAATAGCTACAAATACTATTTCTGAAGTTACACATTATACAACAGTTGCAATTGGACCAAGTGCTAATAGGCAAATAATTGAAGAAATAAAATTTGTTTTATTAGGTTCAAGAATGCTTATGGCAGTTATATTAACTGATACAGGAACAATAAAAGAAACAATTATAAAATTTGAAAAAGATATTACACAAGAGCAAGTAGATACACTAAATATAATTTTTAATAACAAATTAAAAGGTAGATTACTTGCATCAGTAGATATGCCAATGGAGCAATATATTATGTCTGAAATGAACTATAGAATAGATGTAATAAAACCTATAATAAAGCAAATAAATAAAGCAATCAATGATGAATCAAAAATATATCTTAATGGCGCTAATAGACCTTTTGATAATCCAGAATTCCAAAGTACAGAATTTGTAAGAAATTTTATGAATTTATTGGATAGTAAAAATCTAATACTTGATTTGTTAGAAAACGAAGAAGATTTTAATGTATATATAGGAAATGAAATAAATGGATTAAAAGACTTTAGTATAGTAACATTTAAAAATAAGGTCGGAGGAAAAGACTTAGGTACAATAGGCATTATAGGGCCAACAAGAATGGATTATTCAAAAGTTATTTCAGTTATGAAATATATAAATCATGAGCTTAACAAAGAGCTTGGTGATGGAAAAGAGGGATAAAAGTGGAAGAAAAAGAAATAAATCAAGAAGAAACAAATGAGAATAATAAAATAAATGAATTAACTGATAAAATAAATTTACAAAAGCAAGATATAGAAGAAAAAGAAGACAGAATAAAAAGACTCATGGCAGAATTTGAAAACTTCAAAAAAAGAAGTGATAAAGAAAGAACAGGACTATATAGTTCTGTAATGGGAGATGTCATAACATCATTACTTCCAGTTTTAGATAACTTAGAAAAAGCAGCAAAAGCAGAAACAAAAGATGAACAATACAAAAGTGGAATAGAAATGGTACTTACGCAGTTTAAAGATGTTTTAAAAGCAAATGGAGTTGTAGAAATAGAAACAATAGGCAAAAAGTTTGACCCATCACTTCATGAAGCTGTAAGCCTAGTTCAAGATGAAAAATTAGGTGAAAAAGAAATAAAAGAAGAATTTAGAAAAGGCTACATGATAGGAGATAGAGTTTTAAGACATTCTTTAGTTGTAGTAGCTAATTAAGTTATTAAATTTAATAAATAAATAAATTTATTGGCAAAAGCCAAAATTCAAGGAGGAAATATTATGGGAAAAATCATAGGAATTGACTTAGGAACAACAAACTCATGTGTTGCAGTTATGGAAGGAGGGGAACCAGTTGTTATTCCAAACTCAGAAGGAAATAGAACAACACCTTCAGTAGTTGCATTTTCAAAGGATGGAGAAAGATTAGTAGGACAAATAGCAAAAAGACAAGCAGTTACAAATCCAGATCATACAATTATATCTATAAAAAGAAAAATGGGAACAGCTGAAAAAGTTAAAATAGATGGAGATGAATTCTCACCACAAGAAATATCAGCAATGATACTTCAAAAATTAAAAACAGATGCAGAAAGTTATTTGGGACAAAAAGTTACACAAGCTGTTATAACAGTTCCTGCATACTTCAATGACTCACAAAGACAAGCAACAAAAGATGCAGGAAAAATAGCAGGACTTGATGTTCTAAGAATTATAAACGAGCCAACAGCAGCAGCTTTAGCATTTGGTATGGATAAAGAAGACCAAGACCAAAAAATAATGGTATATGACTTAGGTGGAGGAACATTCGATGTTTCAATACTAGATATTGGTGATGGTGTATTCGAAGTTTTAGCTACAAATGGTAATACACACTTAGGAGGAGATGACTTCGACCAAAAAATTATAGATTACTTAGTATCTGAATTCAAAAAGAGCCAAGGAATTGATTTGAGTACAGATAAAATGGCTATGCAAAGATTAAAAGAAGCAGCAGAAAAAGCTAAAATAGAATTATCTGGAATGCAACAAACACAAATAAACTTACCATTTATAACAGCAGACGCAACAGGGCCAAAACACTTAGATATGACACTTTCAAGAGCTAAATTTGAAGAATTAATTCATGATTTAGTAGAATCAACAAGAACACCAGTTGAAAATGCTTTAAAAGATGCAGGAATAACTGCTGATCAAATTCATAAAGTATTATTAGTCGGTGGTTCAACAAGAGTACCTTGTGTACAAGAAATGGTAAAGAAAATTACAGGAAAAGACCCAGATAAGGGAATAAACCCAGATGAATGTGTTGCAATTGGTGCAGCTATTCAAGGTGGTGTACTTTCAGGAGATGTTAAAGACCTAGTTTTACTAGATGTAACACCTTTATCACTTGGAATTGAAACATATGGTGGAGTTGCTACAAAATTAATTGAAAGAAATACAACAATACCAACTAAAAAATCTCAAATATTCTCAACAGCAGCAGATGGTCAAACAAGTGTTGAAGTACACGTTATCCAAGGTGAAAGAGAAATGGCCGCAGACAACAAGACTTTAGGAAGATTCCAATTAACAGGAATTCCAGCAGCACCAAGAGGAGTACCTCAAATAGAAGTAACATTTGATATTGATGCAAACGGTATAGTTCACGTATCTGCAAAAGATATGGCAACAGGAAATCAGCAACAAGTATCTATTACAGCATCTACAAACCTTACAGATGAAGAAATAGACAAAGCTGTAAAAGATGCAGAAGCACACGCATCAGAAGATAAGAAGAGAAAAGAAGAAATTGAAGTTAGAAATAATGCAGAAAGCCTAGTATACAATTGCCAGAAAACAATTGATGAATTAGGAGATAAAATCAGCAGTGAAGAAAAATCAAAGGCTGAAACAGAAATTGCTAATGTAAATAAAGCATTAGAAGGAAAAGATGTAGAAGAAATAAAGAAAGCGACAGAAAGTTTAACACAAGTATTCTATTCAATTTCAGAAAAATTATATAGCCAAAAAGCAGCTCAAAATGGAGCAGCAAATAATACAGCAGAAGGAAATACAACAAATGCTGAAACAACAACAGCAGAAGAAGAAAATACAGACAATAAATAAAAAAGCATAGCAGGTTTATTCCTGCTTTTGCTTTAGTAATAAAGGAGAAACTATGGCAGGAAGTAAAGACTATTATGAGATATTAGGTGTAGATAAAAATGCATCTGATGAAGAAATAAAAAAAGCATATAGAAAGATGGCAAAAAAATGGCATCCAGACGCAAATCCAGACAATAGAAAAGAAGCAGAAGAAAAATTCAAAGAAGTAGGAGAAGCCTATGCCACACTATCTGACTCACAAAAAAGAAAAATGTATGACCAATTTGGAACAAGTGGACCTGGAGGTTCTGGCTTTGGTGGGTTTAACGGATTTAGTGGTTTTAATGGTGGAACATATACATATTCTACAGGAGGATTTGGGTTTGATGATGTTGTAGATGATTTTGTTTCATCAATATTTGGAGGAGGATTTGGTAGAAGCGCAAGAAGTGCAGCAGCCAATGGACCTAGAAAAGGAAACGATTTAAGATATACGGTAGATATAAGCTTTGAAGAAGCTTTTACTGGAACCCATAAAGAAATAGTAATTAATAAAAACGAAAAATGCGATACCTGTCATGGAACTGGTGCTAAACCTGGAACTAGTGTACAAACTTGTTCAGTATGTCATGGAACAGGAAAAGTTAAGAAAAATCAATCACTAGCAGGATTTGCTACTATTCAAACTGTTGTAACATGTGAAAATTGCCGTGGAACAGGAAAAGTTATTCCAACACCATGTGAAACTTGCAAAGGAAAAGGAACTGTAAGAAAACAAGTTACATTAAATGTAGAAATACCAGCAGGAATAGATAATGACCAGACTTTAGTTGTACAAGAAAAAGGTGAACCAGGTGTAAATGGTGGACCTTATGGAGATTTGTATGTCACAGTTAGAGTTAAGAAGAGCAGTATTTTTACACGTAATGGAGACAATGTAGAATGCACAATTCCAATAACTATAACACAAGCAACTTTAGGGGCTAATATAAAAATTCCTACAGTAACTGGAGAAGAAGAAGAATTTACAATTCCAGATGGAACACAAAGTGGTACAAAATTTACTTTGAAAAATAAAGGGTTTAAGAAAATTCATTCAAATACAAGTGGAGATTTAATATTTACAGTTCAAGTTCAAACTCCAAAAAGACTTACAAAAGAGCAAAGAGACTTATTTATGGAACTTGCTAAAACTATGAATGAACAACCACCTGTAAAGAAAAGAGGAATTTTTGGATAAAAGCTTGACTTTTATAGGTTTAAGATATATAATATTAATATCATAAAGAGAAATGCAGAAAGAGTGGAGGCAAAATCCACTCTTTCATTACGTAAAGGAAGGAAAAATATGACAACACTAGAAATAAAAATAGAAGAATTGGTAAAACCAATAATTGAAAATCTAGGATATTCTGTGTATGATGTAATGTATCAAAAAGAAGGAAAAGAAAATTATTTAAGAATATTTATAGATAGTCCTAATGGAATAGGTTTAAATGACTGCGAATTGGTAAATAATAGTATTACAGACATACTTGACGAAAAAGACTACATAAAAGCACAATACTATTTAGAAATTTCTTCACCAGGACTTGAAAGAAATTTAAGAAGAAAAGAACAATTTGAAAATAATATTGGAAGTAAAGTTGAAATTCATTTATATAAACAAATAGATGGAAAAAAAGAAATTGTTGGAATCTTAAAGGAGTACAATGAAGAATACATAATAGTAGATGATATAAAAATAGAAAATAAAAATATTGCTAGTGCAAAAACAGTATATAATTGGGAGGAATAAGGGAAAATGAAGAAAAAAGAGGTAAAAGTAGTAAACAAAGGAATTGACACAACAGAACTTATAACTGCTATGGATGAATTAGAAAAAACAAATGGAATTAATAAAGAGTTTTTAATGCAATCTATTGAATCAGCATTAGTAGTAGCATATAAAAAGAACTTTGAATGCAATGATGAAAACGTAAAAGTTGTATTAGACAAAAACGATGGTCAAATGCATGTATATCAAGAAAAAGATGTAGTAGAAGAAGTTACAAATACTAAAAAAGAAATTAGTCTTAGTGAAGCACAAAAAATAAATGTAAACTATAATGTAGGAGACAAAGTAGAATTTGAGCTTATGCCAAAAGAATTCGGAAGAATCGCAGCACAAACAGCAAGACAAGTAATCACACAAAAAATAAGAGAAGCTTCAAGAGATGTAATATTCTCAGAATTTGCAGATAAAAAAGGAGAAATTATAACAGGTCTAATTCAAAAAGCAGATGGTGGATCAGTTGTAATGGACCTAGGAAGAATAGAAGGAATTATGCCAAAGAAAGAGCAAGTTCCAACTGAAAAATATAATGTAAATGACAAAATTAGAGCTTGCATTATAAGTGTAGAAAAAGGTGTAAAAGGTTCTACACAAATAATTCTTTCAAGAGCTAGTACAGAGTTTGTAAGAAAATTATTTGAAATAGAAATTCCAGAAATTTACGAAGGAGTTATAGAAATAAAAAGCATTTCACGTGACCCTGGTTCAAGAAGTAAAGTTGCAGTATATTCACCAAATCCTAATATAGATCCAGTAGGTTCATGTGTTGGACAAAAAGGAATTCGTATACAAAATATTATTAATGAATTAAATGGTGAAAAAATAGATGTTATAGAATGGAATGAAGACCCTTCTATTTACATTTCTACCGCACTTTTACCAGCAAAAGTTTTAGCAGTAGATATAAAAGAAGATGAAAAGTTTGCACAAGTAATTGTTCCAGATGACCAATTATCTTTAGCAATTGGTAAAGGTGGACAAAATGCAAAACTTGCAGCTAAATTAACTAATTGGAAAATAGATATTAAGAGTGAATCACAATTCAGAAAAATGCTAGAAGAAATGAATTCAGAAGAAAATAGCACACAAGAGGAATAAATATATAAAAAACATATAAAATGTAAAGTAAAGAAAATAAGAGGTGTCATATTGAAAAAAGAAGAAATAAAAATGAATATAAAAATTATTGCAGGGGGTGAATTAATTGGGTAAAATAAAAATACATGAATTAGCCAAAGAATTAAAAGTCGAAAATAAGGAATTGATAGAAATTGCAAACAAATTGGGTCTAAATGTAACTAGTCACTTAAACGCAATTGAAGAAAAAGATGCTGATAAAATAAGGAATAGCTTGAAGAAAAAAGATAAGAAAGAGGAAGTAAAAACCACCGGGCAAGTAATTATTAGAAGAGAAGTAATAGTTGCTGATGAAGAAGCAGAAAAAGAAAAGAAAAGACAAGAAGAAGTTAGAAGAAAATCAGCAGACTTAGGTTTTAATAAGAAAAGAAATAAAGATTATAATATCGTATATAGAGAAAAGCCAGTAAAACCAATGACTGTTAATGAGTTATTTGGAATAAAACCAAAAAAAGA
This sequence comes from uncultured Clostridium sp., assembly GCA_930980855.1. Taxonomy (GTDB): domain Bacteria; phylum Bacillota; class Clostridia; order TANB77; family CAG-508; genus CAG-793. The sequence continues at coordinate 30,765 of CAKNIZ010000010.1, read as the reverse complement.
AGAAAAGAAGGTAGAAGAGCCAAAAGAAGAACCAAAGATTGAAAAAGTAGAACAAAAAGAAGAGAAAATTATTAAAGAAGAAAAAACAGAAAAGGTTGAGATTAAAAAAGAAGAAGCAAAGATGGAGAATAACACAAATAACGCATATTCAAATAACTTAAATGATAGAAATGCAAGAACAAGAGCAAATAACCAACAAAACAGAAATTTTGGCAATAACAGAAACTTTGGAAACAATCGTCAAAATGGTCATAATAATAATGGTGGTTTTAACAGAAATAATAACTTTAATAGAAACTCAAATAATAATTTTAGAAATAACAACAATAATAATGGAAATAATAATTATAAGAGACCTCTTAACAACCATAATATTGACAAAAACATAAAAGATATTATGGCTGCAGATATTGTTGAAAAGGGAAATCAAAGAGATTATAGTACAAGAATTATCGACAAGCAAAAAGCAAATAGATATAACAATCAAGATGACAAAAAGAGAAGAACAAGAAGAGGAGACGAAAGCGAAGATTTCAATGAAGATAAATTAAGAAATCTAAAACAAGTAGATAGACTTTCTAATATGTTCGAAGATAGTGATGGTGGAATGCTTGATTACTATGATTTATCAACAGTAAGAGGAAAAAGAAATAAGAGAAAACCTAAAAAAGATGAAGAAAGAAATAAGCAAAAAATATTTGATTTAAAAGAAATTACAATTCCAGAAAATATAACTGTAAAAGACTTGGCAGCAGATTTAAAGAAAACAAGTACAGAAGTTATAAAGAAATTATTTGACTTAGGAATAATGGCTACAATAAATCAAACATTAGATTTTGATACTGCATATTTAGTAGCAGATAGTTTTAATGTTGTTGCAAATAAAAAAGAAGAAATCAAAGACGAAGACATATTATTTGATGATTCAGAAGATAAAGAAGAAGATTTAGAGCCACGTCCACCAGTAGTTGTTGTTATGGGACACGTTGATCATGGTAAAACTTCACTTCTAGATACAATAAGAAATACAAATGTAATAGAAGGAGAAGCAGGAGGAATTACTCAACATATTGGAGCATATAAAGTAAATGTAAATGGAAGAGAAATAACATTCTTAGATACACCAGGACATGAAGCATTTACAAGTATGAGAGCAAGAGGAGCTCAAATTACAGATATTGCTATTTTAATAGTTGCAGCAGATGATGGTGTTATGCCTCAAACAGTTGAAGCAATAAACCATGCAAAAGCAGCAGGAATTCCAATTGTTGTAGCAATTAACAAAATTGATTTGCCAGGTGCAAATCCAGAAAAAGTAAAACAAGAACTTATGAAATATGATTTAGTTCCAGAAGAATGGGGCGGAGATACAATATTCGTACCGATTTCTGCTAAAAAGAATATTAACATAGATAATTTATTAGAAATGTTATTACTTGTTGCAGATATGCAAAACTTAAGAGCAAATCCAAATAAACAAGCAAAAGGAGCTGTTATAGAAGCAAGACTAGATAAAACTCAAGGACCTATTGCATCTATGCTAGTTCAAAGAGGTACTTTAAACGTTGGAGATAGAATAGTTGTTGGAAATGCTATTGGAAAAATAAGAACAATGAAAAATGACAAAGGTAAAAATGTAAAGAAAGCAGGGCCATCAACACCTGTTGAAGTTACAGGTTTAAGCGAAGTACCAGAAGCAGGAGACATTTTCTATGAAGTAGAAGATGAAAAAACAGCTAAGCACTTAATTGAAAAGAGAAAATTAGATTCAAGAGAAAAATCAATAGCAAATAATGATATTGTTACATTAGATAATTTGTTTGAAAAAATGGAGAATGAAGAACTAAAACAATTGAATATTATAGTAAAAACAGATGTACAAGGTACAGCAGAAGCTATGAAAACATCACTTGAAAAATTATCTAACGAAGAAGTTAGAGTTAAAGTTATTCATTCAAACGCAGGTGGGGTAACAGAATCAGATGTACAACTTGCAAAAGCAGCAAAAGCGATTATTATAGCATTTAATGTAAGACCTGTTGGAGCAGCTAAGCAATTAGCAGAAAAAGAAGGAGTAGAAATAAAACAGTACTCAGTTATATATCAAGCTTTAGAAGATGTAGAAGATGCTATGAAGGGAATGCTTGCACCAGTATATAGAGAAAAAACAATAGGAAATGCAGAAGTTAGACAAACATTTAAAATATCTAGTGTTGGTACAATTGCTGGATGTTTCGTATTAGATGGAAAGATTGAGAGAAACGCGGGTGTAAGAGTTATAAGAGATGGAGTTGTTATCCATGAAGGAAAACTAATTTCATTAAAAAGATTTAAAGATGATGCCAAAGAAGTATCAAAGGGATTTGAATGTGGTATTCAAATTCAAGAATATAATGACATAAAAGAAGGAGACATCATAGAAGCATTTATTCAAGAAGAGGTAAAAAGATAATGAAAAACACAAATAGACTTGGCAGAATTAATGAGGAATTAAAAAAAGAAATCAGTCAAGTAATAAATTATGAATTGAAAAATCCAGATGTTACTGGTATGATAAGCGTAACTAAGGTCAAGGTGACACCTGACCTTAAGTATGCTAAAGTATATGTTAGTGTTCTTAACTCAAAAAACTTAAATAAAACATTGGATGGACTAAAAGATAGTTCAGGTTTTATTAGAAGTAGAGTCGCTAAAACAGTAAACTTAAGAATAACTCCAGAATTAGTCTTTGAGTATGACGATTCAATAGAATATGGGGAGAGAATAGATTCTATACTTAAAAATTTAAAAAAGGAGTAGATATGTCAACTTTAGATGAAATATTAAAGGAAATAAAAATAGCAAATGATATTGTTATATTAACACATAACAATCCAGATGGAGACGCAATAGGGTCAAGTTTAGCAGTATATACTGCACTTAAAAACGTTGGAAAAAACGTAGAAATAATAATACCAGAATTACCAAGAATTTTTAACTTCTTGCCAAATGCAGAAGATATAAAAAAAGAAGGAAGCAAAGAAATATATGATTTAGCTATTTCATTAGATTGTGCCACTTTAAAACTTTTAAATGGTTGGTCAAACTATTTTGAAGATGCTAAATTTAGAGTGGTTGTAGACCATCATAGTACAAATGCAATGTATGGAGATTTAAATTATGTTGATTTAAGTGCACCAGCTTGCAGCCAGGTATTATATTCTCTATTTAATTATTATAATGTTGATATAACACCAGAAATAGGAACTTGTCTAATGACTGGAATTATTACAGATACTGGAGGATTTCAATATTCAGGAGTATCAAGAGAAACATTTGAAATAGCAGCAGACCTTTTAGATTCAGGAGTAAATATATCTAAGATATATAAAAAAGTATTTTCTACACATACAAAAGGAAACTTTGCGTTAAGAAAAATAGCACTAGATAGAATGGAATTATTAGAAGATGGCAAAGTTTCATTCACTTACATAACTAAAGAGGATGAAGAAAATGTAAATGCCGAAACAGGAGATTATGAAGGAATTGTTGATGAAGGTAGAAATATTGAAGGAGTAGAAGTAGCTATATTTCTTCATGAAGTTAAAGACGGATTCAAGGTTTCAACTAGAGCAAATGAATATGTAAATGTTTCAGATGTATGTTTGATGTTCGGTGGCGGAGGCCATCCAAGAGCAGCTGGAGCAACAATGCAAGGAACACCTGAACAAATAAAAGAAAAGTTAATTAAAGAAATTAGACTTCAACTAAAATAATAAAAAATACTGAATAAGTAAGTTTTGCATAGCAAAACTTATTTATCATATAGAGGGAAAATAATGAATGGTATAATAGTAGTAGATAAGAAAAAAGGAAATACTTCATTTGACGAGATTAGAGAAATTAGAAAAAAATATAATATAAAGAAAGTAGGACATATTGGAACATTAGACCCAATGGCTACAGGAGTTTTACCAATATTAATAGGAGAAGCAACCAAATTATCAGATTACTTAATGGAGCATGACAAAGAATATGTAACAACATTAAAATTAGGACAAAAAATGAATACAGGAGATAGTGAGGGAAATATAATTTTAGAAAAGCCTATACCTATTTTGTCAGAAGAAAAAATAAGAGAAGTTCTTTCAAGTTTCTTGGGAAAAAGCAATCAAATACCTCCAATGTATTCTGCTATAAAAGTAAATGGAAAAAAACTCTATGAATTAGCTAGAGAAGGAAAAGAAATAGAAAGAAAAGCAAGAGAAATAGAAATTTATGGTATAGAATTAATAAAAATAAAAGAAGATAATATAGTAAAAGAAATAGAATTTAAGGTTAATTGTTCAAAAGGGACATATATACGAGTACTTTGCGAAGATATAGCCGAATGCTTAGGTACTTGTGGATATATGTCAGAATTAAGAAGAACAAGAGTGGGTAACTTTACATTAAAAGATATAAATAAATTGCTAACAATAGAAGAAGTTATGAAAGATAAAGATGCATACCTATTAAAAGAATATGAACTTAAAAAACTGCTAAATGGAGTAAAAATACAAACAGTTTTAAAAGATGGACTTGTGAGAATATATAATAACGATGTTTTTGTTGGAATTGGAGAAGTAAATAATAATATTTTGAAAAGAAAAATAATATTATAAAATTATAAAAAATGTATATTTAAAGATTTTTGTTTCTTGCTGTCGGACGTAAAGTCCTCCAAACTGCGCGAAAATGCAAAATCTTAAATATACATTTATATTATTTTTATATATTAGATTTTAACAAAATGATAATCAATAATATAAAAAAGCTCCCGGAGAACCGAGAGCTTTTTAAAACTTTTAATTTTTTAGGGAGATATAACATCATAAATACTAGAGTCCTGCATTAGCCGTAAGATGAGAGAAATTTTAAGAGCCTGTTTTCACAGGTGGGTGTCTTGTTGAATGCTAATGGGTTTCTTACTTAAAAAGTAAGCATACACGCCACATCCAAAGGCGGACTCCCTTTAATCTAAATGTTGGTTCTAAAATTCCAGTCTACACGAACTACGCAGGAATATTTAATAATTATATCTATACTTATACAATATCATAATTTAATAAAAAAAGCAATAGATTTTTTAGCTAAATTATGATATAGTGTAATTGGTAGTTAACATTCACAGCAGTATAAAATGCTTTAAAATTGTATATTCAAAGTTCTTTAGTTTCTTGCTGTCGGACATAAAGTCCTCCAAACTGCGCGAAACTGCAAGAACTTGAATATACAATTATATGGATTTAATAAGAGGCTGTGAATTGTAACAATTGGTCAATTGAAAAGGAGGTAACATATGAAGAAAAAAACGTTAATAATAGATGAAAACAAAAAGAAAAGCAATGTGCCGGTTAAATTGATAGTAACCATTGCATTAATAATATTATGTATAGTAATGATAGTATACACAGTAAAAATTTATGTTGTAAATGAAAAATTTGCAGATAGCGTATCAGAAATTGCAAGACTAAATTCAAAAACGGTATTCAGCATTGATAGAATATACTTATATAGCAGTGCGGATGCAAATAGTAATGAAACAAATAAACCAGTATGGGACTTAGATATATTTCAATTTACAGATATAGCTATATATATTAATAATAGAGATGAATCAGGAGTAACATATGAGAATACAATAAAAACATTAACTATAGATAATGTTAAATTTAATGGGTTAGAAACAGGAAATCCTAAATTATATTACAAAAACGTAAATGATTTTGCGAAACTGGAGATAAATGAGGCTAATGAAATAAAGGATAGCATAGAATTTAATATTGTTAATACAGGTGATGCAGATTATACAAAACCTGTAATATATAGTAATTGTCAAAATCCAGTTACACTAGAATATGTTAATTCTGAAATGAAAGAAAATACAACAATTTCAGATATTTCACAACCATTAACTTATGATGGAAGTTTGCTTCAAAAGAGCGGAATATCACTAAATAGTATTAAATGTAATTTATCATTTAAGGTAACTATTGTAAATAATTATAATCAAAAATTTGTGGCAACTGTATATATAGATATTCCTTTAGAAGATAGTTTTACTAATGAAAGTATTTATAATGGAAGCATTGTAAAGAACATGGAAAATTCAAATATTGTAAAATTTATTAGAGTGGAGTGATAGTATGACTATTAAAGAATTATGTAATTACGCAAAAGATAAAATAGGATATTTAGATGCAAAAATCCTAATGACTCATCTTTTAAATAAAGATATACAATATATTATATCTAATGCAGATGAAGAACTAAGTGAGGAGCAAGAAAATAAGTATTTAGAAGAAGTTAAGAAAATCGAAAAAGGCTATCCATTACAGTATGTAACGAATAAGCAAGAATTTATGAGACTAAAATTTTTCGTAAATGACAATGTCTTAATTCCTCAACCGGATACGGAAGTTTTGGTTGAAGAAGCAATGGAACGTGCAGAAAAAATTAAAAATTGCAAGATATTAGATTTGTGTACTGGAAGCGGAGCTATTGCTATAGCTTTGAAAAAGTATGTACCAGATGCAACTATATATGCATCAGATATAAGTGGTGGTGCATTAGAAGTAGCTAGAAAAAATGCAAAAATACATAAAGTAGGCATAAATTTTATAGAATCAGATATGTTTGAAAAAATAGAGGACAAATTTGATATTATTGTATCAAATCCTCCATATATAAAAACAGAGGTTATACCAACACTATCAAAAGATGTCCAAAATGAACCTAAAATAGCGCTGGATGGTGGAGAAGATGGTATGAGATTTTATAGAATCATAAGAAAGAATATAGAAAAATACTTAAAAGAAGATGGAACATTGCTTATGGAAATAGGATATGACCAAGCAAAACAAATTAAAGAAATTTTTGAAGGAAGTATTTGTATAAAAGATTATGCAGGTTTAGATAGGGTGGTAGTATGGAAACATTCTCAAAAAAGGTAAAAGAAGAATTAAGTTTGTTACATAATTTGTCAGATAAAAATTTAGTTAAATGTGAGCTAAAGGGATATTTGCTTACTACAGATTCAAATAAATTTGTAACTGAAAGCGAATATAATATAAATAGATTTAGTAAACTTCTTAGTAATAGCGGAATAGATGATTTTAAGATAGAAATGCAAGGAAATAAATTTTGCATTACAACGAAAAATAAAATTGAAATAGAATATAGAACTGAAAATGAAGAAGAAATAAGAGCAGTTGTAAGGGGTAGTTTTATGGGCGCAGGGTCAGTAACTGATCCTAAGAGTAAATACCATTTGGAAATAGTATTTCAAAATGAAGAAAATGCAGAAAAAATAAAAGAATTAATAATGGGAGTAAAAATAAACTGTAAAATCATCAAAAGAGACAAAAATTATGTTGTGTATATGAAAGATGGAGAAGATATTGCCAACTTTTTAGCATTTATTGGGGCAAGTAAGGCAGTTTTAAATTTCGAGGACATAAGAGTATTACGAGATGTAAGAAATAAGGTAAATAGACTAGTAAATTGTGAAACTGCCAATCTTAATAAGGTAGTAAAAACATCAGTAAAACAAATTGAAGATATAAAATTAATAAAGGAAAAAAATAAATTTAATAAATTATCAGAAAAAGAAAAAGAACTAGCAAATTTGAGACTGAATAATCCTGATTCAACACTTGCAGAACTTGGAACAATGTTAAATAAACCAATTGGAAAATCAGGAGTAAATCATAGAATGAAAGTAATATCAGATTTAGCAGAAGAAATAAAGAAAGAAGAAAAGAGCAATATATAAGCTCTGTAGGGAGATAATAAATGAAAGAAATAGGAATTTATGTGCATATCCCATTTTGCAAAAGCAAATGTTATTATTGTGATTTCAATTCATTCACAAATAAAGGAGAATATATAGAAAAATATGTAAAATGTTTGAAAAAAGAAATAAAGAATGTAGGAGATAGAGTGAGAAGAAATTCAAATTGTAATTATGCTGAACTCTCAATAGCAAAAACATTATATATTGGTGGAGGAACACCATCATTTATAGATGCAAAATATATCGAACAAATTATGGATACAATTCAAACAAATTTCGAAATCGATAAAAATATAGAAGCTACAATAGAAGTAAATCCCGGAACAGTTACGTTAAAAAAATTACAAAAATATCGAGAAATTGGTATAAATAGACTAAGTATAGGACTTCAGACATCAAATGACAATTTGCTTAAATTAATAGGAAGGATACATAACTTTGAGCAGTTTTTGCAAACAGTTAATTTAGCAAAATTAGCTGGATTTACAAACATAAATGTAGATGTAATGATAGGACTTCCTAATCAAACAATATATGATGTAGAAGACACTCTAAATAAAATAATAAAATTAGATGTAACTCATATTTCAGTATATTCTTTAATAGTAGAAGAAGGAACAAAAATAGAAAAACTATTAGATAATGACACATTAAAATTACCAGACGAAGAAATTGAAAGATATATGTATTGGTTCGCAAAACGAAAACTAGAAGAAAATGGATATATTCATTATGAAATATCCAACTTTGCTAAAATTCCTTATAGGTCAAAACATAACTTGGATTGTTGGAATCAAAAAGAATATATTGGCTTTGGTGTATCAGCAAGTTCTTATGAAGAAGGTATAAGATATAGAAATAAAGATGAGATAGAAGAATATATTAAAAACATAGAGGAAGAGCAAGAAAGAAAAAATGTTATTATAGACGAAAAACAAGATAAGCAAACCATGATGAACGAATATATGATACTTGGTCTTAGAAAAATAACTGGAATAAACATAAATGAATTTAGAAGAAAATTTGAAGTAAGCCCATTGTATAAATATAATAAAGAACTAACTAAACTAGTTAGAGAAGGATTAATTAATATTGATACTAATAATATAAGACTTAGTAAAAAAGGTTTAGACTTAGCAAATTTAGTGTGGGAAGAGTTTATATAATCCGACAAATGCGACCAAAAAAAGGCGTCCCACTTGGTTGACAATTTTAAAAAAATAATATAAAATATAAATGCGATGAAAGAGAAAAAATGTAAAATATGTTTATAGAGAGTAAGCGATAGTGGAATGCTTATAACAGATATACATGGGGAGCTCTGGAGCGAAATTGAAAATTAATTAAGGTGGGTAATATTTTAATTTATATTTTATTACCAATTAGGGTGGAATCGCGTAAGCTACAAGCTTTCGTCCCTAAACTATTTTATAGTAGTTTAGGCGCGGAAGCTTTTTTGATAATTTAGATTGCTTTGATGGCCTAAACGAAAATAGGAGGTTTTGTATGGTAAAAGATATGGAAACAATCGTTAATCTTTGCAAATCAAGAGGATATATTTATCCTGGTTCGGAAATTTATGGAGGATTAGCAAATACATGGGATTATGGTCCTTTAGGTGTTGAACTTAAGAATAATGTTAAAAATTTATGGAGAAAGAAATTTATTCAGGAGAAGAAGGATATTGTGGGATTGGATGCCGCAATCCTTATGAATCCAGAAACATGGGTTGCATCAGGGCATTTATCTGGCTTTTCAGACCCACTAATAGATTGCAAGGAATGTAAAACTAGACATAGAGCAGATAAGCTAATTGAAGAATGGGCTCATGAAAAAGGAAAAGATTTAGTTGCAGATGGTTTTAGTGATGAAGAGTTAGTTAATTATATTAAAGAAAATAATATACCATGTCCTAACTGTGGAAAAACAAATTTTACAAGCATAAGAAAATTTAATTTGATGTTTAAAACTTTTCAAGGAGTTACAGAAGATTCTACAGCGACAGTATATTTAAGACCAGAAACAGCTCAGGGAATTTTTGTCGATTTCAAAAATGTGTTAAGAACAACAAGAAAAAAGATGCCAATGGGTATTGCACAAATTGGTAAAGCTTTTAGAAATGAAATAACACCTGGTAATTTTACTTTTAGAACTCGTGAGTTTGAACAAATGGAACTTGAATTTTTCTGTAAGCCAGGAACAGATTTAGAATGGTTTGCTTATTGGAAAGAGTTCTGTAAAAAATGGCTTTTAGATTTAGGAATGAAAGAAGAGAATATTAGATTAAGAGATCACTCAAAAGAAGAACTAGTATTTTACAGTAAGGCTACAACAGATATAGAATTTGCTTTTCCTTTTGGATGGGGAGAATTATGGGGGATAGCTGATAGAACAGACTATGATTTAACTCAGCATATGAATCATTCAAAGGAAGATTTAAGTTACTTAGATCCAGAAACAAATGAAAGATATGTGCCTTATGTAATAGAACCTTCTTTAGGAGCAGATAGAGTAACTTTAGCTTTCTTATGTAATAGTTATGAAGTAGAAGATTTAGGAGAAGGAGATTCAAGAGTAGTATTACATTTACATCCAGCTTTAGCTCCATATAAAGTTGCAATATTGCCTTTATCTAAAAAGCTAAGTGATAAAGCCAATGAGATTTTTGATAATCTATCTAAGAAATTTGCTTGCGACTATGATGAGGCTGGTTCTATAGGAAAAAGATATAGAAGAGAAGATGAAATAGGTACACCATTTTGTATTACTGTAGATTTTGATACTTTAGAAGATAATCAAGTTACTATCAGAGACAGGGATACAATGGAACAAATAAGAATTCCAATAGATAAAGTAGAAGAATATATTAATGAAAAAATAGAATTTTAAGGATATGAATATGAAAGTTATAATAGGAAAAAATGCAGGTTTTTGCTATGGTGTGAGAAGGGCAGTAGATGGAGCTAAAAAAGAGTTAGAAAGAAATAAAAAAGTATTTTGTTTAGGAGAACTTGTACACAATAAAGAAGTAGTAAATAGCTTAGAAGAAAAGGGCTTAATTACTATAGATAATATAGAAAAAGCAGAAGAAACATGCATAATAAGAGCTCATGGAGAACCTAAAGAAACATATGATTTAGCTAAAAAATTAAATATAAATTTAGTAGATTTTACTTGCCCAAATGTTCTAAAAAATCATAAATTGGTTCAAGAATATTACAAAAATGGTTATTATACTATACTACTTGGAACTAGTACTCATCCAGAAAATATAGGAACTATAAGCTATTGCGATGGATATGGAACTTGCATTGATATAGAAGAATTAGAAAATGTGCTAGAAGAAATCAAACAAAAAGAAATTGAAAAGATATTTGTTTTAGCGCAGACCACATATAGTATAAAAAAATTCGAAGAATGTTCAAAGAAAATTAAACAAAAACTTAATGGCAAAGAAATAGAAATAAAAAATACAATATGTAATGCAACAGAGATTAGACAAAAAGAAACAGAAGAATTATCTAAAAAAGTAGATTATATGATAATAGTAGGTGGAAAAAATAGCTCTAATACAAAAAAATTATATGATATAGCAAAAAGTAATTGTGACAATGTTGCATTAGTGGAAAAAATATCTGAAATAAGTTTGGAAGAATTAGAAATATATGACAAAGTTGGAATAATGGCAGGAGCTTCAACTCCAAATGAGTCTTTTGAACTTTAAAAATGAAATTAATCAAGTTAACTTTAAAATTTTAAAAAAATAAAATATGCTTTCAAATTCCCGGAGCAGGGACGCTCCGGCCGGCTCACTCCGGCATGCGCCAGTCGCTCACCTGGAATTTTTAAACATATTTTATTTTTTATAATTCAAAAATTGGATTTATAAACTTCGTTTCTTAAAGCTTTATGCATTAGGTTCATAAGTTCTGCATATAATTTATGGGAGGAAAATTAATATGTGTGGAATTGTAGGTTTTACAAATTATAATGGAAATATGAGAAATGAAGAAGCACAAAAAGTGCTCGAAAACATGAACAATACATTAAAAAGACGAGGACCTGATGAAAATGGAAGTTATGTAAAAGAGGATATCTGCATAGCTCATAGTAGATTAATAATTATAGACCCAAAAGGTGGAAAGCAGCCGATGATATGCAAGTATTTGGGTAATACTTATGCGATTACATACAATGGTCAAATATATAATGCGAAAGAATTAAGAAAGAAGTTGGAAGAAAGCGGTTTTGTATTTGAAGGTCATAGTGATACAGAAGTACTACTAAAAGCATTTATTTACTATGGGTATAATGTTGTAAATTATCTAAACGGAATTTTTGCATTTGCAATATGGAACGAAGGTAAGAAAGAATTATTTTTAGCAAGAGATCACTTTGGGGTAAAACCATTATTTTATTCAATAAAAGATGATCAACTAATATTTGCCTCAGAGATAAAAGCATTATTTGAATATCCTAGTATATATCCAAAGATAGATAAAACAGGTATTTCAGAGTTATTTGGCGTGGGACCAGCGCATACACCAGGAGTTGGAGTTTTTAAAGGAATAGAAGAATTAAAGCCAGCTAACTTTATGGTATTTAATAGAAGCGGAATTAAAATTCAAGAGTATTGGAGATTGAGGAGTAAAATTCATACGGACGATTTTGAAACTACATGTACAAAAGTCAAAGATTTACTAACTGATTCAATTGAAAGGCAACTAGTGTCTGATGTTCCATTATGTACATTTTTATCTGGAGGATTGGATTCAAGCATAATTACACTTTATACAGCAAATTACTGCAACAAAAACAATCTTCCAATGATTGATACTTATTCAGTAGATTATATAGATAATGATAAAAACTTTGAAAAAACAGACTTTCAACCAAATTCAGATAGTGAATATATAAATTTAATTACTAAAAAACTTGGAACTAAACATCATACAATATATTTAGATACACCAGAACTTGCAGATAGTCTAAAAGATGCTATGCTAGCACGTGACTTACCAGGAATGGCTGATGTGGATTCTTCGCTTCTACTATTTTGTAAAAATGTAAAGAAAAATGCAACTGTTGCGATTATGGGAGAATGTGCTGATGAAATCTTTGGAGGTTACCCATGGTTTTTTAGAGAAGATGCACTTACAAGTGGAACTTTCCCATGGTCAATAAATATTTCAGGCAGACAACATTTATTAAATCCAGAAATAGAAAAGAAAATTGATTTAAAACAATATATAGATTATAGGTATAATGAAACATTGAATGAAGTAGAACTTTTAGAGACAGATACTGAAGAGACAAAAGAAAAGAGAAAAATTACTTATTTAACAATGTATTGGTTTATGCAAACATTACTTGCTAGAACGGATAGAATGGGTATGTATAATGGGTTTGAATTACGAGTTCCATTCTGCGATTATCGTTTAGCGGAATATGTATGGAATATTCCATGGGAAACTAAATCTTTAAATGGTAGAGAAAAAGGACTATTAAGATATATTATGAGAGATGAATTACCAAAAGAAATTGTAGAGAGGAAGAAAAGCCCATATCCTAAAACATGGAATCCAACATACTTAAATAAAGTAAAAGGAATGCTAAGTGAAATAATGGCTGATGAAAACGCTCCAATTACTGATTTATTAAATAAAGAGGATATATTAGAGATTTTAAATACTGATGGTAAATCTTTTACAAGACCATGGTTTGGTCAACTTATGACAGGACCACAACTTATGGCATATCTTTGTCAAGTAAATATGTGGCTTGAAACATATAAGCCAGAAATTGAAATATAAGGTCGCAATTTTGCGACCTTTAACCATTAATAGAATGTTAAAAAAGCTTTACCTCTTTGCTAATTTCACATGTGCCACCATTACTTTCAAAATATGTTTGAATAGCACCAATAAGTTCTTGAGCATTAGTATAATTATGAATCATATTTACAGGTATAAATTTTGCATCAGATGGATCGTCGCCACCATAACTTACGCTTGGGCTAATGATATTGTTGTTTTCATCATATTCAATATAATAAGTGTATTTTGTATTATCTAGTGAACAATACAAATAAGTATAATCCTTAGAAACTTCAGAAACAATTTCACTTGTAGTATATTGACCTGTCTTAGAACTTACCACAAACGAAAAAATAATAAATAATAAAATAAAGCAAAAAATGATTATTATAGCAATACCTAAAATCTTAAGTATTTTAATAATTAACCCCGCCAACTTTTCAGTATTACTGATTTTTTCAACCAAAATATTTTGAACATCATTATCAGCTAATTCATCTAAACTAATTTTAAAAATATTTGCTATTTGTTTAGCTTGATTAATATCTGGGACAGTTTGACCTAATTCCCAATTAGAAATAGTTTGTCTAGTAACATCCAACTTCTCAGAAAGTTCCTCCTGGGACAATCCAGCTTTTTTTCTTAATTCACAAAGTTTATTTCCAAGTTCCATAAAATCCTCCTTTCAAAAATATTCTATAATTTCAAGAATAAAAAATCTATCAAATCATTTTGGAAAATGCGCAAATTTTTTTTACATTTTACATTTACTATATTAGCATAAAAAGATTTATGAGACAAGAAATCTAATTGACAAATAAAAGGAACAAATATAAAATGAAAATAAATTATTGTAATAAATTTAATAAAAAATGGAAATACTTATATTAAAATTTTGCATTTGGGACGGACTTTTTTCGAAAATATTTTCAATCAAAGACCGTCCCTAATTGAAAAAACTAAATAAAATTGACCGATTTGTACAAAAGGTCATTGAAATTTTGACATAAATGTAATATAATTATGATAAATTTGCTAAAATACTGAAAGGAAGATGAAGAATGATAGGCTCAGGGTTAGATATAGGTATTGATTTAGGAACGGCAACAGTGGTTGCATGTGTTAAAGGGAAAGGAATAGTATTAAGAGAACCCTCAGTTGTAGCAATGAATAAAAACACAAATGAAGTGTTAGCAGTTGGAAAAGATGCGAGAAAAATGATAGGACGCACACCAAGTAATATATTAGCAATAAGACCTCTTAGAGAAGGAGTTATTTCAGACTTTTCAGCTACTTCAAAAATGCTTAAATATTTTATAAATAAAGCATGTAATAAAAATACATTTGGTGGATTTAGAATGATGATATGTGTACCATCACAAATCACGGAAGTAGAAAAAAGAGCAGTTATAGATGTTGCAATGCAAGCAGGAGCAAAAAAAGCATATTTAATAGAAGAACCTGTAGCAGCTGCAATTGGTGCTGGTATAGACATTGCAAAACCTTGTGGAAATTTAGTAGTTGATGTTGGAGGAGGAACAACAGATATTGCAGTGATTTCAATAGGAGGCTCAGTTGTTAGTACATCTTTAAAAATAGCAGGAGATATATTTGACAAAAATATAATAAAATATATTAGAAAGAAATACAATGTGCTAATAGGAGATAGAACAGCAGAAGAAATAAAAATAAAAATAGGCTGCGTATATCCTAGACCAGAAGATATTACTATGGAAGCAAGAGGAAGAAATTTGGATACAGGATTACCTGTAACAATAACATTACGTTCATCGGAAATAATGGAAGCTTTAATAGAACCAGCAATTCAAATTGTAGAAGCAGTAAAAAGTGTTCTAGAAAAAACTCCACCAGAACTTACAGCAGATATAAGTGATAGAGGAATATATATGACAGGAGGAGGCAGCCTTTTATACGGTTTAGATAAACTTTTGCAAGAAAGAACAGGTATAAATGTAATGATTGCCCAAGATGCTATTTCATGCGTTGCAATAGGCACAGGAAAAGCCTTAGATAATTTAGATGCATTAGATGCAAAATCAAGAAAGTAGGATTTTATATGAATAGAACGAAAAGAAAAATATTTGAAACTTCTATGAAACTTTTTGCAGAGAAAGGATATGATGCTACAAGTATAGAAGAAATTACTGCAGAGGTTGGAGTAGCAAAAGGAACATTATATTATCATTTCTCGAGTAAAGAAGAAATCTTTAATTTCCTAATAGAAGAAGGAATGAATCTATTAAAAAATAGTATTAAAATAAAAATAGACAAGCAAGAAAAATATATAGATAAGCTAAGAGCAATAGTACTTATTCAAATTAAAATAATTGCAAAATATGAAAATTTTATGACAATTGTACTTAGTGAACTTTGGGGAAATAGTACGAGAAGTAAAACATGTAAGAAATATGTTGATGAATACCTACAGATAGTAAAAGCCATAGTTCAAGAAGGTATAAATAAAGAAGAAATTAAACCATATAATGTAGATATTTTGACTTCAGAAATTTTTGGGCTGGCATGTACAAGTCTGTTACGAAAGAAAAATGGAGAAATAAAAGTTGAAGAACTATACAAAGAATTAGATAAAAGTTTTATTCAAAATTTAAGAAGGGGAAAATAGATAGTGATGAATATTAATATAAAAATGCCAAAATTAAAATTTGGAAAAATTAAAATGAATACAGTGGAAAATTTAGAAGAATTAGATATTGATTATGCAAAAATGCAAAAGGAAAATTTAAAACAAAAAAGAACAGAACCATATGAAACAACAAATTATAAAACTGTAAAAGAATTTTTTACAAGGTCTGTAGATAAATTCAAAGATAGACCGTGTATACTGGAAAAGCCTGACCATAAAGAACCATACAGAACAATTACATATAAAGAATTTGGTGAAGATGTTATAGCACTAGGAACTGCAATGATTAAATTACTTAACCTAAAAGACAAAAAAACGGTTATAATAGGAGAAACGCAGTATGGCTGGTATATATCATATATGGCTATGCTATGTGGAGTTGGAATAGCTGTTCCAGTAGATAGAGAATTGCCTTTAAATGAATTAGAAAATGTTATTAAAAGATCTAAAGCAGCAGCTATAATTTATTCACCTAAAAAAGAAGATGATATTAAGAAGATAAAAGAAAGCATTCCAGAAGTAGAATATTTTATTGAAATGAAGTCAGATAAACCACTAGAAGGTAAAGAAGTGGGAATAAATTATTTAATTGATAGCGGAAAGAAAATAGTAGAATCTGGTGACAATTCATATATGGATATAGAAATAAACCCAGATGAATTTAAGGTATTATTATTTACATCAGGAACAACATCAAATTCTAAAGGTGTTATGCTATGTAATAGAAACTTGGCAGAAAATATTAATGCTGTAAATGCATATGTAAAATTATATCCAACAGATAGGTTATTTTCAGTATTACCATTACATCATACATACGAATCTACAATAGGATTTTTATTACCAATAGCTCTTGGATGTTCAGTAGCTGTTTGTGAAGGATTAAGATACATTGTTCCAAATCTGCAAGAAGCTAAACCTACAGCAGTACTAACGGTTCCACTTCTTGTAGAAAGTATATATAGTAAAATAAATGAAACAATAAAAAAGAGCCATAAAGAAAAACTAGTGAATTCTATGATACATATAACAAATGGATTAAAGGCAGTAGGTATAGACATTAAGAAAAAAGTATTTAAAGAAATTTATGATAATTTAGGAGGTAATATTAGAATAATAGTTTCAGCAGCAGCTCCAATTGACAAAAAAGTTGGTAATTGGTTAGAAGATATTGGAATAATGTTCCTTCAAGGATATGGGCTTACAGAGACAGCTCCTATCTCAGCTTTAACACCAGATTATAAACCAAAGGTTGGTTCTGCAGGAAAAGCAGTTGTTCAAGCAGAAATAAAGGTAAATAACCCTAATGAAAATGGAGAAGGAGAAATAATGATTAAATCTCCAACATTAATGCTTGGATATTATGAAGATGAAGAGGCAACAAAAGAAGTTATAGAACCAGATGGATTTTTCCATTCAGGAGATATTGGATATATAGATGAAGAAGGATTCATATATATAACTGGTAGAAGTAAGAATGTCATCGTTACACAAAATGGAAAAAATATATATCCAGAAGAAATAGAAATGTTATTAGATAAAGTACCAGAAATAAAAGAAGTTATGGTATATGGAAAATCACCAGAGGGAGCAGAAGCAAAAAGAAAAGACGATAAAGAATTAATAATAACAGCTAGAGTAATTCCAAATAAAGAAAAAATAGAAGAATTACATGGAAATATTTCAGATAAAGAGATATATGACATTATATGGGAACAAATAAAAGCAGTTAATAAAAAATTAACGTCATATAAAGCTGTTAAATCTCTTGAAATAAAAGAAGGAGAATTTGAAAAAACTTCTACAATGAAAATAAAGCGATATAAAGAATTACAGAAAGATAAAAAATAAAAGAATTAAGGCTTGTTAGAAATAGCAAGCTTTGATTATTGCAAAATATACTATAAGGTGATATAATTATAATTACAACATTTTATAATGTTAGTACAATAAAAAGGGGAGTGTTCTCAAATGAAACACATGACTGACGCTTTCTTCTTCGAGAACGAAAAAGGGGGAAAACGGAAATGTCTTTTTGACATGACAGAGAAAGGACAGAAGTGCTTTTATGTTGAAGGAAGATATCAAGACGAATGGTTTTCGTTCCGTGTGGATAAAATTCGGGATGAAACTCATGCCAGGACGACGGGAGGAACATTTGTCTTAGATTCCATTAGCAAGATGTACATTGAGTATGTATATGCAAAAGATAGAGGCATACCTATTCTCAAAGATTTCTACATTTATGGTGAAAGAAAGCTGAAAGGCAAAATGTGCCAAAACAATGGTATTGTGATTCCAATCATATCAACAATTAGTTCCCAAAATATAAAAAAGGGAACTGTGGAAACCAGTGATGGTGAGGTGTTCTTCTTAGATTGGCTATCTTGCAACGAAAAATTTGCAAAGGAGATGAATTTCCTACGGAAAATGACAGACAACGATAGCCTATTCTCTCACTTTCTTGGAAAATACGAGGGATTAAACCTCTTTCCAGAAGATGAAGATAGCAAAATTTTACTTATGAGTTTTTTGTATCAGCAAGGAAGAATTCCACATTAAAATTGGAATTAAAAAGCGCAATAGGAGATTGAGAAAAAACACTTTTGAACCGGGGCGGTTGCTCCGGGTTCTTTTTTTAGGAAAAAACAAAAAATACCTTGACTTTTATTTATTAGATGTACTAAAATACTAATAGAAAATAGAAAAAGTACTAATTAACATAATATTAAAACAAAGGAGGTACAGTTTACAATGCCTAGACGTGGGATAGTAAACGTGAGAATGGTAATCACGGAAGAAAAAATATTATCAAATATAGAAAAAGTTCAAAGACTTATTAATCCAAATAGTAAAAAGCAAATAGTAGAATTGGATGATAATTCATATTTTAAAGATTTGGTAGAATCAATAAAAACATATTTAATAGAATATCCTAAAAAGAAAAATTTCCCAAAAAGTGTATATGATGCAGCTTATGGATTAGTAGAGTACGCCACAAATCAATTTGAGGAAAATACAAAGCAAATAGAAGAATTAATAAAACAAAGAGAAAACAACATAAAATTAGCTGCTATTTTGAAGCAAACAGCAGCAATAGTAGAATCTAAAGATAGCGATTGGAAAAAGAGTATACAACAAGTAGAAAAACAATTTCCAGAGGATATACTAGAAGCTCTACAAGTTTTAGGAAGAACAAAGAGTGAAAATTCTCAAAATCATCAAGACGCTTTGAAATTAATCAATGCAAGAGTTGCAAACTTAGAATCAAATTTACATATTGAAATAGATATGGAAAGAGTTGAAGATAGATCAAAAGCATTAAGTTATATAGGAATAGAAATAGCAGATGCATTAAAACTAATTCCTACTCCTGTAGATGAACCTGTTCAAGTAGTGGAAGAACCAAAACAAGAGGTAGAAGTAAAACCAGAAGTAGATGTTAACACAATAATAAATGATAAAGTTATGTCAGCAAATAATGTAAATGTTCAAAATCAAAAACCACAAGTTGAGCAAATAGAAGAAAAGCCTAAAAAAGTAAAATCTTCATTATGGAATAAGATTAAAAATAGTAAAATAGTTAGAGCTGTAAAATTTGCATTAAAAATAAAAGTTGTTTTACAATTGCCAGAAGCATTACCAGAAGGAAATAATCAAGAGAATAAATAATGTTGCTATTCAAAGTTAATAAATTTGTTAATTGTATATTAAAGATTTTTGCCACTTGCTGTCACTTCGTTCCAAACTGCGCGTGGCTACAAATCTTTAATATACAATATGTTCAAATTAATAGCAATTGCGAATAGTATAGGACCTATAAAAAAATTGCAATATTTATAAAAAACTATTGACAGAATTTATAAAATGTTATATACTTAATCACGTGCTAATAAATGCGCCTTTAGCTCAGTTGGTCAGAGCAACCGGCTCATAACCGGTGGGTCCAAGGTTCGAATCCTTGAAGGCGCACCATTTTAATTTAATATTGTTTATGGGCAGATGGCCGAGTGGCTAAAGGCGGCAGACTGTAAATCTGTTCTCGAAAGGGTACGATGGTTCGAATCCATCTCTGCCCACCATAAGACTTAATCGCTGTGACTTATAAGTATAGCGATTTTTTCTTTATATACCTTCTTAAACTGTAAAGGAAAATTATGAAAATATTAAAAAGAATTTTAATCATATTGTTTGTTATTATAGTCATAGCAGCAGTCTCATTTGGAATGTACGGTTACACGTTGTTTACTGATAAAATTAAAGAGCAACCATTAGCAGATAAAGTAGCTGATGTACATAATAGTTATGATTTTGTACCAATTGAAGAAGTACCTGATGAATATATCGATGCAATAATTGCAGTTGAAGATCATAGATATAATGAACATGGTGCAATTGATATTGTAGGATTGGGTAGAGCGATATTAACTAATATAACATCAGGTGAATTAAGAGAAGGTGGAAGTACAATAACACAGCAAGTGGCAAAAAATTTATATTTTATTTCAGAAGAAACAGTTGTAAGAAGAAAAATTGCAGAAATGTTTATGGCAATTGAATTAGAAAATAAATATTCAAAAGAAGATATTTTAGAATTATATATAAATACAATTTATTTTGGTGAAGGATATTATGGCATAAAGCAAGCAAGTAATGGCTATCTAAATAAAGAACCAAAAGATATGAACTTAGCAGAAGCTACTATGATGGCAGGTGTTCCTAATGCACCATCTGTATATGCGCCTACAATTAATACGGAACTATGTAAGCAAAGGCAAAATAAAGTTATATCTTCAATGGTTGAATATGAATATATCAGTCAGGAACAGGCTGATAGCATAGACCAGAGTTTTATTGATGAAATATATAATGGAACATATAATAAGTAGAGCAAAAGCTAATTGACAAATTACAAATGCCAATTAGCTTCCTATGTTATAAATTTAATATGCGGGTGTAATTTAGTGGTAGAATGCCATGCTTCCGACCTGGTCGCGCGAGTTCGATTCTCGCCATCCGCTCCATTAAGTAAAATCGTCGCACCAGACGAAAGTATTGATAAATCAACTGTAAAAGGTTGATTTTTTTGTCGCCTTTAACTTGAAAAAAGGAAGGATGGTGTGATATGATTAGAATTGTAAAAAAGAAAAACAAGATACGAGAAGAATTACTCTCTAAAATTGAATGGGCTTGTAGTTTAACTTCTATAAAACTTGAACACATAAGGGTATATGAAGGTTGTTTAAGAATTATAGAACACACAAACTTAGCGTATGTAGAACCACATGAAGTAATCATTAAAGATACATTATTTTTATTCTTTAATGAACACGATTACTTTTATGTGGGAGATTTAAGGTATAAATATCCTTTGTCTCAATTAAAAGACTACATAGAAAGGCTATCCTGATTTTAGAGTTTTTTTGTGCCTTTCCATTCAGAAGTGAAAGGAGAGATTTATATATGAAAGAAGAAAAGAAAATTGCAGGTATTTATATTAGAGTAAGTACAGAAGATCAAGCAAGAGAACGGTTTTAGTTTGGCAGAACAAAAGGAAAAACTATTACAACTTTGTAAATTTAAAGAATATGAAGTATTTAATGTATATGAAGATGCTGGAATTAGTGCAAAAGATATGGAACATCGACCTAGCTTTCAAGAAATGCTAGCAGATATGAAAAAAGGCAGAATTAATTATATTGTTGCGTACAAATTAGATAGAATTACTCGTTCAGTTCGTGATTTAGAAGAACTTATATCTCAATTAGAAATGTATAATTGTTATCTCATTTGTGATAAAGATGATGTAAACACTAGCACAGCAAATGGAAGATTTTTTGTAAGAATGCTAACTGTTTTATCACAATTAGAACTTGAAATTGTAAGTGAAAGAACAAAGTTTGGTTTAAATGGTGCGATTAAGTCAGGACATTTACCAGGAATTGTTCCATTAGGTTATAAAAAAGATAGTAGCAAAAAAACAATAATTGATGAAACTACAAAAGATGTAATTATTAGAATATTTAATATGTATTTAGAAGGAAAAAGTTATCAACAAATTAGTAATACTTTAAATGATGAAAAAGTCTTATATCCAAAACATTGGAGAGATACTTCTATTATGAAAATAATAGATAATAAAGTATATATGGGAGATTATGAAAAAGGAAAATCAAATAATAAAGATACAACAGTTTTTATGAATGTTGTAGAGCCAATTATAAGTCGTGCCATGTGGGAAGAAGCGCAACATCAAAAAGAAAAAAATCAAAGAAGTTATGTTAGAGATAGAGTTTATATATTTTTTCAAAAACTAAAATGCCCAAAATGTAATAGAATAATGAAATGTAAAGGCTCTGGAGGAATAAAGAAAAAATATATGTACTATAATTGTGAACATTGTAAAATTTATTATAGAGAAGATAAAATCGAAGAATGTCTACAAAGATTTATACTTGAATTAGTGGAATATGATATGTCAGTAAAGAAATATTTTTTACCAATACTAGCTGACAAAAAAGAAACAAAAACAGAAAAATTAGAACAAGAAATTGATACTTTAGAAAAGCAAAAAGAAAGAATAAAGAAAGCCTATTTAAGTGGTATAGTTGAAATGGAAGATTTTTCAGAAGATTATAAAATAATTGAAGAAAAAATTAATATTTTAGAGACTAAAAAATGTGAAATGTTAAATATAAATCATTTATCTTTTACCCCACAACAATTAATGGCTGATAGAGATATTGAAAGAGAAAAATTAATAAGAACAAATCAATTGAATGATATTTTAAAACAAGAATGGAATAGAAAATCAAAAGAAGAAAAACAAGAATTTATTTCAAAATTTATTGAGTCAATGACACTATTAAAAGATAAAAACGGAGAATTTTATATTGATAAAATAAATTTCAGAAGTAGTTATATTGAACAATTAACAAAATTTTTCAAATTAGGAGTTGCAGATATTTATGTACCTATTGAAGTAAATGAAGAAGAAAAGGAAATTAGAACAAGTGTTAATATAAATCAAGAACAATTAGATGATTATATACAAAGATTAAATAAAGAATTTGAAATAGAGTTTTACGAATTATTCTCAAAAAATAAAAATAAAAATGATGAAGAAATTGAAATAAAATTAAACAAAGAAAAACAAAAATTGATTAGATTAGTTGCAGTAAAAAATGATAAAAATTTTTCAAAAATTAATAAAGAAAATTATAAAATTGGTGCAATAATAAGTAATTAAAAATAAAAAATTAGAGGAAAATTTCAAACTAAATGCAATTTTTGTACTCCCATATATTTCCTAACAAGCATTGAATTTTTCCTCCCTAGTCAAAATTCAAATTTTGGGATACATCCCAAGCCCTTTAGAAAAATAAACAATTATAATAAAAAATATTTTATCATTTATAATATTATAATTAATATAAAACGAGAAAAACCTTTTCAACCTCTGTAAATATAAAAAATAGCATAGTTACTTAAATTATTAGTAATTATGCTATTTATGTATCTTCATCATTTTCTTCATCCACAACATTATCAAAAATTGGATCATCAAAGAATTCTCTTAATTTTATATCTAATCCCTCGCATATATGCAAAATAGTATTAATTTTCGGAGATTTACTAACCCCATATAAAACATCTCTTACTGTAGGCTGAGCTAGACCAGAAAGAGTAGCTAGTTTATTAGTAGTTATTTTTCTATCTTGTTGAAGTTGCAGTATTCTATCAATAATAGCCTGAGACAAAGTCATAGCACATCTACCTCCACATCAAGTATAGCAAAATCAGTTATTAAAAGTTAGTGTGCAACCATTGACAAATAGATTTTTTTAATATAATATATTTTTAAATAATAAAAAACTATCCTAATTAATTTAAGGATAGTAATAACAATATGTAATTATACTTTGAGAGGTTCTTTAGAAGCAGATTTTGCATTTTGTGGATAAGGTGTCATTTCATCAGTTCTATATAACAAATAATCAATGCTAGTATTATAAAAATCTGCTAATTTACACAATAATTCTAAAGGAATATTTCTTTTACTAAGTTCATAATAAGAATATGCAACTTGAGAAATATTAAGAAATTTGCTTAATTGTTTTTGAGTAAGGTCATTATCTTCTCTAAGATTTTTGATGCGAGTTTCCATATTTTTTAGTTCCTTTCTTATAAAAATATTAAAATTTGTACAAACTATAAGAAAAACTAAAAAAATTATAAAATAAAACAAAATGTTGTATTGTCTTTTAAAACATATTGTTATATAATCAATTTATAACAAGAGAAAAGGAGAGAAAAAATCATGAAGAATTTTAGAAAAAATCAAGGAATTACATTAATTGCGTTAGTTATTACAATTTTGTTCTCTTATGACGAAAAAATAAAATGTAGTAATAGCAAAGGTTTCCTCCTAACAACAATTTAGTAAAAATAAAATTTTCACATATTTAGAAAATGAATTTGTAAAAAATACAACTTCATTTTTTTTATTTTATAATAATAGTTAAAGTTAAAAGAAATTTAGAATTATATAGAAAATAATGAATCAAAAAAAGATTATATATGTGTAAAATTCAAAGGTCACAAATTCGAGACCTTTGAAAAATAAAAAAATTGTCTTTTTTGAGATTTTTAATGAAAAATTTGAAAATAGATGATATAATGCAGTTTAACAGAAAATAAATTGTGCAGATGTCATTTGCACAATTAGAAAGAAGGTAAAATATATGAACAAAGATATTATAAAAACAGAAATATATGTTGAAAACAATAAAGTGAATGTTATAAGAATAAATAATAAGGAATATATTTCATTAACTGATTTAGCAAGATATGCAAATCCAGAAGAACCTAAAATACCAGTACAAGCGTGGATGAGAAATAAAGATGTAATTTCATATTTAGGATTATGGGAAAAACTTAATAATGAAAATTTCAAAGGTCACGAATTCGAGACCTTTGAGAATGAAGCAGGTAAACATAGTTTTTATATGTCGCCACAAAAATGGATAAAAGAAACAAATGCTATTGGTATTATATCAAAGTCTGGAAATAATGGAGGAACATTTGCACATAGTGATATAGCATTTGAGTTTGCAAGTTGGCTATCTCCAGAATTTAAATTGTATTTAATTCAAGAATTTGAAAGACTAAAGAAAAATGAAGCATATCAATATAAAATTGAATGGCATGCTAATAGAGTATTATCAAAGGTAAATTATTTAGTACATACTGATGCAGTAAAAACAAACATCGTTCCAATTTTAACAGAAGAACAAAAAAGATATGCTTATGCAGAAGAAGCAGATGTATTAAATGTTGCATTATTTGGAATGACAGCTAAACAGTGGAGAACACAAAATCCAGAATTAGCTGAAAAAGGAAATATCAGAGATTTTACTGATTTACTTCATTTAGTTATTTTAAGTAATTTAGAAAATACAAATGCAGAATTAATCAATGCAGGAGTACCACAAAGTGAAAGGTTAATAAAATTAAATGAGTCAGCAAGAAGACAGATGAGAGTTTTAGAAGATAATAAAGGAATAAAAGAATTAGAAAGTATGCAAAATGAAATAAATGAAAATAAAATATTGAAACTTAAAGATAAAAATTCAAAATAAAATATTTTAAATAATCCAGACGTCTGGACAATTCAAAAATAAAATCGTTTTAGACCAAAAATCTAAAGCGATTTTTTAAGTGTGCCCAGCATGGGCAACAACTTGTGGGTGAAAGTCCCATACAGTGCCTGATAGTGGCGAACTGTTAGTGAATGACAAGGGTGTCCTTCGTGAGGAGGAATCTGAAAGAAGTCAATAACAAAATCTTGGTCTGACGAACAGAAATCACATATAAGGCTGAATTGAGCTGGGCGAGCTTGCTTAACAAAGCAAAACCCTAGTAACTATCCGAGGCTCATACAGTAAATGTGGCAGATATATGAGAGGAAGGTTGTTGTTCTTACCTGGGGAGGTCTGGTATTTTGGAAATATATTGAAATAGATATGAAAATGCTAATAGTGATATTAGAATAAAATGCCAGAAGTCAGCAGATACCATAGTGGCAGTTTGGATATATACGAACTGTGAAGGGTTGAACGATAGGAGGATTTGTTTTAATGAAAGGTAACCAAGGATATGAAAATGGTAGACAACTTCGAATAGAAGACTATCTACAAGAGAATAAGTTGGAAACTGAAGGTAATGTAGAAGTACCTAGTATTCTTGATGTGTCTGAATTAGAAGAAATCGATACTAAAACAGTAACTAATGAAATACTTGAGGAAATACTTTCACGAGATAATATGAACTTAGCATATAAAAGAGTGAAAGGAAATAAGGGAGCTAGCGGAATTGACGATATGCGAGTAGATGAACTTCTACAATATCTAAAAGAAAACGGCGAACAAATCAAGGAAGACATTAGGAAAGGGGAATACAATCCCAAGGCAGTAAGAAGGGTAGAAATACCAAAAGCAGACGGAAGCAAAAGAAAACTAGGAATACCTACAGTAGTAGATAGAGTAATACAACAAGCAATAGCACAACAATTAAGCAAAATCTACGAACCAATATTTTCAGAAAATAGTTATGGATTTAGACCAAATAGAAGTTGCCACGATGCAATACTGAGAGCTAAAGAAATAATGAACAATGGATATAAATGGGTAGTAGATTTGGATTTAGAAAAATTCTTCGATACAGTAAATCAAGATTTGCTAATATCAATAATAAGAAGAACAGTAAATGAAGATAAAGTTGTGTCACTAATAAGAAAGTATCTACAGGCAGGAGTACTAGTAAATGGAGTATTTGAAAAGACAGAAAAAGGAACACCACAAGGAGGAAATATATCTCCAATATTAAGTAACATAATGCTTAATGGGCTAGACAAAGAACTTGAAAGTAGAGGATTGCAGTTTGTTCGCTATGCAGACGACTGTATAATATTCACAAAAAGTAAAAAGGCAGCAGAAAGAGTAATGGAAAGCATTACCAAGTTCATTGAAAAGAAATTAAGACTAAAAGTGAATAGAGAGAAGAGCAAAGTTGATAGACCATGGAGAATAAAATATTTGGGATTTTCTTTTTATCAAACTAAAGGAAAAGTTGAAATAAGAATACACCCAAAGTCAATAGAGAAATTCAAAGATAAAATACGAGAAATAACATCAAGGAGTAATGCAATGAGTATGGAAACAAGATTTCTAAAGTTGAGACAAGTAATAAGAGGTTGGGTAAATTATTTCAAAATAGCAAACATGAAAAGGATAGCAGAAAAACTAGATGAATGGATACGAAGAAGAATAAGAATGTGCTATTGGAAACAATGGAAGAAAATCAAAACAAAATATGAAAACTTAGTGAGACTAGGAATAGAAAAAGATAAAGCATGGCAATTTGCAAATACAAGAAAATCATATTGGAGAATATCAAATAGTCCAATTCTGGGAAAAAGTTTAAATAATAAAACACTAGAAAGATTAGGATACCTAAGTGTTTCTAGTGTATACTGTTAAAGTATTAATTCTATTGAACCGCCGTATACCGAACGGTACGTACGGTGGTGTGAGAGGACGAAATATCAATTAATGATATTTCTCCTACTCGATTGGAAATTTTTTATCTACATCAAAAAAGATATAAAGTGATACTAAAAACAATTTTAAAAGGCTAAAAATTGAAAATGAAGCGAATGATTGGAAGAAGGTGAGGGAATGTCTAACTTAAATTTAAAAGGTGTATGGATACCAATAGAAATATTAACAGATAATAAGTTAAGTGATAAAGAAAAGTATATATATGCAATAATTTTATATTTAAGTAAAGAAAACAATTATTGTTATCTAACTAATAA
This sequence comes from uncultured Clostridium sp., assembly GCA_930980855.1. GTDB lineage: Bacteria > Bacillota > Clostridia > TANB77 > CAG-508 > CAG-793. The sequence goes on along the minus strand of CAKNIZ010000010.1, from coordinate 2,590 downwards.
ATCTATAAGTGAATTATTAAATATATCAATAACACAAGTATCAAAATTAGTAAATTCATTAAAAGATAAGAATTATATTAGCATTGAATTGATTTACAAAGAAAATAGCAAACAAATAGAAATGAGAAAACTAATACCAATAGTAAAAAATAATGATACCTATTTAACAAAAGTTAAATACCCTCTCCAACAAAACTTCAATACCCCTATTGAAGAAAAGTTTAAGGATAATAAATATAATAATAAAAATATAAATAATAAATATAATAGCAACAACAAAATTTACAAAAAGAGTAATGCTAACTTTGAAGAACGAGATTATACTGGCTATGACTTTACTAAACTATATGCAAATGCAGATATGCTAACAAAATAATAAGCATTTGCATATAGAAAATCAGCTACTAGAGTAGATAAACTACTTTAGTGGCTGATTTTTTTAAGAATAAATTTGCTATTCGCAACTTTATTCTTAAAACCTAAAAAATATGTTGATATTTTTTAGGAAAAGGGGTGTGGGGAAAAATTTATTTTCCCTGCCACACTAATACTTTTTTGCCAACGGCTAAAAAAGTATTGTAGTGTGTTACAACACAATTTGAAAAAGCAAAGAAATAAGAAAATATATTCGTGTTATTAGCACGAGCAAGGAGGTAATATATGAGCTATGCAATAATAAGAAACACAAAATATAAAAGAGATAATTTAAAAGGGATATTTAGACATAATGAACGAAGAAACAAGAATTATTCAAATGATAACATTGATAAAGAAAAATCATATTTGAATTATTCATTAAAAAAGCCCAAATATAGTTACGAAAAAGAATTTGATAGAATAAGAGAAGAATATAATTTAAAAGGTCAAATAAAAACAGTAAGTAATATAGCTTGTGAATATATAATAACATCTGACAAAGAATTTTTTGAAAGAATAGGGGAAAAAGAAACAAAAAGATATTTTGAAGTAGCATATCAATTTGTTTGTGAATACAAGAATTTAGGAGAACAATATATTTTATCTGCAAAAGTGCATATGGATGAGCAAAGTCCACATATGCACTTAGTTTTTTTGCCTGTTGTTCATACAAAAGATAAAAAAGAAAATAATATAGATAAACTTGCTTGTAGCGAATTTTGGAAAGCAAAAGATAGTTATAGACAATTACAAAATGCCTTTTATGATTATATGGTATCACACAGTTTTGAATTAGAAAGAGGTTTACCAAAGGAAGAAACTGGCAGACAACACATAGATTTAAAAGAATATAAAGAGGTAACTAATTTTAAAAATACAAAAGAAACATTAAAAAATATAAAATTAGAATTACCAAAAGTTCCAGATATAAAAGATATTAGAAAAGTTATGATAAATAGAGATGAAAAAATTTGTAATGAAATTATAAAGCCAAAAGATGAATTAATACAAGAGTTATACCAAGATAATGTTTCATTGCATAAGGAATTGTCAAAACAAGCAAAAGTTATAGAGGAAGCAGAAAAATATCAAAATGAAAGAGATAAAATACTTGCAGATAATGAAGAATTACACAATACAGTAAAACATTTAGAAAAAGAATATAAAAAGAAAAGTAATAATTTAGAATTTGATTTTAACAATAGAAAAGACGAACTTGAGGAAGAATACAAAGAAAAATCTTTTGAATTAGAGCATAAATATCACAACAAAATTCACAAGTTAGAAAAAGAGAATAACCATTTACACAAAATAATAAATAAGTTTTGGGATACTCTAGAAAAATTCATTTTTTGGATTTGTAAAAAATTTGATATTGCTGAAGAAGATAATTTAGTTAGAGATTTTCAAAAGGAAACAAATACTTTTATAAATCCAGAAAAACAAATAAAACACGAAGAAAGAGAAAAAGAGTGGGATTTAGAAAGATAAAAAAAGAACCCTCTTACGAGGGAAAGAAATGTTTTTCTTTTTTGTAGTATCAAGAGTCTTTCCCTAAACCATATGCAGCAAATAGTGCATCTACAAACCACAAAAAGATTAAGATAATGGTTAGCGTGTAGGACTCACCAATTTGTATCTGCATAGGTATCTGAAAGACATTGATAATGAGTAGAATAGCTGATGTTATCAACCGCATAGTTTTGCCTAGAGTTTCATCTCTTTTTACAAAGATAAATACTCCAAATATTAGTACTACGATCAATTCAATCACATTAAGAACTGCATAAACATCAATAGATACTACCATAATTTAATCCTCCTTAAAATCTTTTATTGTTGCTTTTATTATATATGTTAAACCAAAAAGTCAGAGGATAATCCCTCTCACTAATTAGTGATAAATGGGTAAACGACACAGGATTTACCTATATCACTTTATATTATACTATAAATTGACATAAATTGCAAATTTGACATTCCCCAAACGTCTAAAGACAAAGTATTTAATAACTATTTGTTTTTTAAAATCCAATTATAAACCTCATTTTCAGTAAGTCTGCCTTTTTTCATATCATTGATTTTTTCTTTAGCCTGTTTTTTCCAGTTTTCAAAATTTTGGGCAAGTTTTTTATTGTCTTTATTTTTTCTAACTTGCATAAATTTTTGTTGA
>CAKNIZ010000009.1 GCA_930980855.1 uncultured Clostridium sp. | reverse complement strand
AGTGGCAACAAAAATTATAAATTTGGTAAAGTAAGTGAGAGACAAATTACAATTTATGGAGGTGCTTATGATTCAATCAAATATAAAAAAGCAATTTTCTTGTGATAGAAATAAGTTGTGGGATATTATTACAGACAATTCTAATTATGTTTGGCGAAGTGATCTATCTAAAATAGAAATTATAGATGATACACATTTTGTTGAATATACTAAAAATAACTTTCCTACTTATTTTACTATAACCTCAAAAGAAAAACTAAAAGAATATAAATTTGATTTAGAAAACACTAATTTAAAAGGAAAATGGATTGGTATTTTTAAAGAACTTCCAAATGGCAATATTGAACTTGATTTTACTGAAGAAATAGAAGTAAATAATTTTATTATGAAAATATTTGCAAAATCTTATTTAAAAAGCCAACAAAAAAGATATATGAGAGATTTAGAAAGAGCATTGAATAAGCAATAAAAAATATTTTTTTTAAATTGAAAGGTGTCAGAAATATGAAATACAATAATAAATTAGAGTTGATAGAAACAATTAAGAATAATGCGAGTTTATTTATAGGAGAATACTCTAATATAAATGAAGAATCTATGAAGGTAATTGATGAAGAAATAGAGTATAGTCCTTTTCAAATGCTAGCGTTTTGTAACGGGTGGATGGATTTAGTCTTATCTTGGGAGAATGAAGAAAAAACAGGAAAGCACGAAACAACACTTGCTACTGAATGGAAATGGAATGATCTTGGTTGGTTATATCAAAGTTTTTATGATAAATATAACAACTACTCTTTAAAAGATTTAATTGATGACTTTAATCAAAAAGTTGATGATATTATTCAGTTAGTAAATAATTTATCTGATATAGATTTATTTGAAAACGGCAAAAGAAATTGGGCAAAAACAAATGGTAAAGAGTTTAGTGTATGCAGATTAGTACATTTGAATACTATTGCTAATTTCAAAAATTTTAGAGGTAAAATTAGAAAATGGAAAAAGAATAATAAATAGAAATTATTGATTAAAATAGGAGGTGTACTATGAGCAATTATTCTAAAATCAAAGATATAATATTAAAATTAAATTCAGAAGAATTACTAAAAGAAAAATTGTATATTGTTGGTGGTACAGTTCCGTATTTAATATCTAATACTATGTCGAACAGAGAACATTCAGACATAGATATTATTGTTGCAGCAAACGATATGAATGTGGTTCGAGAATATTTAAAAAATAACAATTTGTATATTAAAGATTTTGATTCAATAATGTTTGATTATAATAAAAACAAAATTGATTACGGAATTGATTGTATTATAGATGGAATTACAGTTAATTTTGCTCCTTTTGAAATTGTTGATAATAATATAATACAGAAGAACTTTTTAAGTAAACAAAGTAGTGGAATAAATGCACTTGTAACTGTAACTTTAAACAATGTAAAAATTGAAGATTGTACTACAACTATTATTATAGATCAAGTTAAGATCAAAACATATAATTTGGAAATGGTAAGAATAATGAAAGAAAAATCAAATAAGCCAAAAGATGTAATTGATATAGAGGTAATAGATGAGTACGGATATGATGAGAAAAAATACAATGATTTAAAAATTAAAACTAATAATATGAAGTTTAAAATTTTTCCTAAAAGTAAATTATTGAGATTATTTATGAAATAAAAGCGAAACAAAAAGTTTAGAAATATAATTAAAATACTGTCTTTTATAGATAGTATTATTTTTTTTGGACATTTACATACTTTGAGTATGTAAATATTGACAAGGCTATATATTTAATATATAATTTATACATACCGAAAGTATGTATAAGGAGGTAGACTATGTCAAGAAATAAATATCCAGAAATAACTGTTGAAAATATATTGGAAGTATCACAGAGATTATTCTTTGAAAAAGGATATGATAATACAAAAATTCAAGATATAGCAGATGAATTAGGAATGACAAAAGGAGCAATATATCATCATTTTAAATCAAAAGAAGAAATAATGAATACGTTAGGTGATAAACTATTTACAAACAATAATCCTTTTGAAATTGTAAAAAAGCGAACGGACTTAAATGGTCTTGAAAAAATGAAATATGTAATAAAACTTAATCAGTCTAATGAGCAAATGGTTGAATTAACAAATCAAGCATTACCACTTTTAGAAAACCCTCAAGTATTAGCTAAAATGTTTGAATCTAATTATCAGCAGTTACTTCCATATTGGATGGAGTTAATCGAAGAAGGACAAAAAGATGGATCTATAAAAACGGAGCAGCCAAAAGAATTAGCAGAATTACTAATATTAACCGATTTATGGATGATTCCTTCGCTTTTTCCGGGAAATGTTAATGATATAAAAAATCGTTATAGATTTGTAACAATAATGCTTGGAAAAATGGGACTACCACTTTATGATGAAGAAATGCTTGAAAAAATAGATAAATTACCATATTACGAAAAAGATAAATAGGAGGTAAAAATGAAAAAAATATTTATTCACGGATCAGGACACAAAGGAACAAGTTGGAGTGAAACAATCTCATATATGAAAGATAATAAAGACATATTGTGTCCAGACTTATCATCAATTCTTGATGGCAAAGAAGCCAGTTATTATAACTTATATTCTGCTTTTTCAGAATATTGTAATAAAATTGATGGAAAAATCAATTTATGTGGTATTTCTTTAGGAGGAATTTTGGCATTAAATTATACATTAGATTTTCCCGATAGAGTACAATCATTAGTTTTAATTGGCACTCCTCATAAAGTACCAAAAATAATGTTTAGTATTCAAAATGTTATTTTTAAATTTTTGCCTCAGTCAGTTTTTGACAATATGGCATTTAATAAAAAAGATACCTTCATTTTAGGCAATACAATGAAAAAATTAGATTTTAGTAATAAAGTACAAAAAATTAAATGTCCTACTCTTATATTATGTGGAGAAAAAGATAGTGCTAACATTAAATCAGCATATTATTTATCCGAAAATATAAAAAATGCAAAATTAAAAATCATTGAAAATACAGGACACGTTGTAAATGAAGAAAAACCACAAATATTAGCAAAAGTTTTGGAACAATTTTATAAAGAATTTTAAAGATTAAAATACGAGAAGTTTATTTTTAAAAGAATATATGTTAAAATATATCTAAATAAGATTTATCTAAAAAATGTTATGCAATATATTTTGTTAAGTTTTGTATGGTATAATTAGTATGTATTACTAATCTAAAACTTATGGAAGGGAGAGGAAAATGAATAAAATTTTAGTTGTAGATGATGAAAAGGAAATAGCAGATTTAGTTGAATTATATTTGAAAAATGAAAATTATACAGTTTATAAATATTATTCTGCAAAAGAAGTGCTTGATAATATTGATAATTTAGATGTAGATTTAGCAATTTTAGATGTTATGATGCCTGAAATCGATGGATTTATGTTATGCAATAAAATTAGAGAAAAATATACTTTCCCGATTATTTTTGCAACTGCAAAAGTAGAAGAAATTGATAAAATAAATGGCTTGATGATAGGAGCCGATGATTATGTAACAAAGCCTTTTCAACCTTTGGAATTGATTGCAAGAGTAAAAGCACAGTTAAGAAGAAGCCAAAGGTATAATAATTCAAATCAAAAAGAAAATGTAATTGATTTTAGAGGAATACTTATAAATAAAGATACTCACGAATTTTATTTCAACGAGAAAAAGGTTAATCTAACAAAAATAGAATTTGAAATATTATGGTTATTATGCGAAAACAGAGGAAAAGTAATTAAAACAGATGAATTATTTTCTAAAGTATGGGGAAGTAAATATTTTGAAAAAGATAACAATACTGTAATGGTACATATTAGACATTTAAGAGAAAAAATGAATGATATTGGAAAGAAGCCAAAATATATAAAAACAGTTTATGGAGTGGGGTATAAAATTGAGAAGTAAAAAAAATAAATTATTGAAAAAAACATTTATAAATTTTGTAATAAAAATATTGGTATGGTCTATATGTATGCCATTAGGCATTTTCCTTTTGGTGGCACTAATTGATAAGTTAAGTTTTCAATGGCTATATGATATTTCGCCGGAAGTTTACAACAATTTTAGAGAATTTTTTTACAGCATAACAACTGTTAGAGCCCTTGTAATTCCTATAATAATAATTTGGGTAATTGGTACGTTAGTGCTACTATATAGATTATTGAAGAAAGTTTTTGGATATATTGATGAAATTGGAAAAGCAACTGAAGATTTAGTAAATAAAGATGTTGAATATATTGAATTACCAGATGAATTAGAAGAAATCAAAAATCGTATGAATCACTTAAAAAGAGAATCGGAGAAAAATGAAAAATTAGCTAAAGAAAATGAAGAAAAGAAAGATGAGTTAATAGTTTATTTAGCACACGATATTAAGACTCCTCTAACATCAATGATAGGTTATTTATCAATTTTAGATGAAATAGATGATATGCCAAAAAAGAAGCAAAAAAATTATATTTCTATTGCATTAGATAAATCATATAGATTAGAAGACTTAATCAATGAATTATTTGATGTGGCTAGATTTAATTCTGAAAAAATTGTTTTAGAAAAAGAAGAATTGAATCTTAATTTGATGTTGGAACAAATAATTGATGATTTCTATCCTACTTTACGAGAATTAAATAAAAGTATTAAATTGAATTATGATGAGTCAATCAGTATAAATGGTGATCCAGATAAGTTAAGTAGAGTATTTAATAATCTTGTAAAAAATGCTATTAGTTATAGTAAAGAAGAAAGTGAAATTGTAATCAATTTGAAAAAAGATAATAATAATGTAATTGTTGAAGTAATAAACAAAGGAAAACAAATATCAAAAGAAAAATTAAGTAAAATATTTGAAAAGTTTTATAGATTAGACTCTGCAAGAACATCAAGAACAGGCGGAAGTGGATTAGGTCTTGCCATTGCAAAAGACATAGTTGAATTACATAACGGAACAATAATTGCCGAAAGTAATGAGGAAGAAACAACTTTTCGAGTTACGTTACCATTAAAATAATTTAAGAAGAATTTAAGATTTATTTAAGATAAAATTAAAGAACAATCATTTATAAATCAGTATAATTTAATTGTATTGATTTGAATGATTGTTTTTTTGTTGATTGGAGGTGCTGCAAATGGCAAGAAAAAGATTAACACAATTATTTCCATTTCTATTACCATTACGAATATGGCAAAGAAACTTATTTTATCAAATTGGAATGAAGTTTGACGGAAATAAGTATTCTAAAAATACTGGAGAAAAATTAAAATATGAAGTTTGTAAGACTAAAACATTGATGATAAACGAAAATAGTGGACACGATATTATTTATCAAAAAAACAAAGTCGAAAACTTGAAAATAGCAAGTAAAACTATGAATCATATTTTAATATATCCTAATGAAACATTTTCATTTTGTTATTTAGTTAGAAACAGTAAAAAGTACGGAAAATATAAAGATGGTTTGATATTGGTAGATGGAAAAATAGTAGCAAAAAAAGGTGGAGGGCTTTGTCATTTAAGTAATTTGTTACATTATCTATTTTTAATGAGTCCACTTACTGTTACTGAAAGGCACGGACATAAAGTGAAATCTTTTCCTAATCCAGATAAATCTTCTTTAGAAGGAATTGACGCAACAATTAGTAGTGGTTGGTTAGATTTAAAAGTAAAAAATGAAACTAACAATATATATCAAATAGACATTTCATTTGATGAAGATTATATGTATGGAAAAATATTATCAAATAGTGAATCCAATGTTGATTATAAAATAGTAAATGGAAATTTAAAGTATGTCAAAGAAAATGGAAATATTTATGAATGCGTTGAAGTTATAAGAGTTGAAATAGACAAGAAAACAAGAAAAGAAATCAGAAAAGAGAAATTATATGACGAGAAAGTTCTTATTGAATATGAATTGCCAAGTGATGTTAAAGTAGAGGAGATGTGATTTTTATGAAAAAAACAGTAGCAATTTTATTTGGAGGGTGTTCAAGTGAATATGATGTATCACTTGTATCTGCAACTTCCGTAATTAAAAATATCAAAAAAGATAAGTACAATTTGTTGATGATTGGAATTACAAGAAATGGTGATTTTTATTTATATAATGGTGATGTGGATAATATTGAAAAAGATGAATGGTTAAATGAAAAGGATACAAAACGAATTACCATTTCAACAAATAGAAGTGATCACGGAATTATAGTTTTAGAAACAAATGAAATTATTAAAATTGATGTTGCTTTTCCAGTATTGCACGGTCAAAACGGAGAAGATGGAAGATTACAAGGACTATTGGAACTTGCAGGAATAAAATATGTTGGGTGTGATATGACTTCATCTGCAATATGTATGGACAAGTATTTAGCCCACGAAATTGTTTCTTCAAATGGTTATTTATCACCTATATCTTATTTATTTAATGAAAAAGATAGTTACGAGATGATAGAAAATAAAATTCACAATTTACACTTTCCATTGTTTGTAAAACCTTTGAAAGCAGGATCATCTTTTGGTATTACAAAGATAAAAACAATAAGCGAATTAAAAGAAGCGTTAAAAGAAGCATTTAAGTATGACAATAAAGTTATTATAGAAGAAAATGTAGATGGATTTGAAGTTGGTTGTGCTGTATTAGGAACAGATAAGTTAATAATTGGTGAAGTGGATGAAATAGAGTTAGAAGATGGCTTCTTTGATTATTTTGAAAAATACAATTTGAAAACAAGTAAAATACATTTACCTGCAAGAATTAGTAAAGAAGAAAGAGAAAAAATTAAAGATACTGCTCTTGCTATTTACAAAATATTAGGTTGTAGTGGTTTTGCAAGAGTTGATATGTTTTACACAAAAGATAAAAAAATCGTTTTCAATGAAGTAAATACTATTCCGGGCTGCACATCACATTCAAGATACCCTAGTATGTTAAAAGAAATTGGTATTCCTTTTGAAGAAGTTATTGATCGTTTAATTGAATTGGGGTGGGAAAAATGAAAAATATAACTTTAAAAAAAGAAGATATTGGAAAAGGAGAATTAGTCCTTATTAACCCAGATTATACATTGAAAAGTACAATAAATAATCTAGTATCTTTTGATGAAGAATACAACAATATCAAATTGAATAATATTGCAAATTATTCTTTACATTTAATACTGAATAATATAAATGCTGAAAATAAAATAGTCCCTGTAAGTGGGTACAGAACACTTGAAGAACAAAAAGGTATATATAATACATCTTTAAAGGAAAATGGCAGAGAATATACGCAAAAATATGTTGCACTACCTAATGCTAGTGAACATCAAACAGGTTTAGCAATAGATTTAGCATTAAATGAGGAAAATATTGATTTTATTTGTCCTAAGTTTCCTTATTATGGTATATGTCAAAGTTTTAGAAATATTGCTCCAAAATATGGCTTTATTGAGAGATATAAAGACGAAAAAAAAGCAATTACGAAAATATCAAAAGAAGAATGGCATTTTCGATATGTTGGTTATCCTCATTCAAAAATAATAACGGAAAAAGATATTTGTTTAGAAGAATATATAGATTTTTTGAAAGATTTTATATATCCAAATAAGCCTTTAATTTATGAAGAATATAAGATATTTTTCATTCCTTATAAAGACGAAAGTATTAGTTTAGAAATGGAGGAAAATTATAATATTTCTGGAAACAATGTAGATGGATTTATTTTAACTATCAAAGGAGAGAAATAATGAGTAAAAAAATAAATATTGATATATGGAGATTTATAGTATCGTTCTTAATTGTTGCTATACATATCTCACCATTTGCCAAAATTAGTCCTGAATTTGATTTCTTCTTTACAAGAATATTAGGAAGAATAGCAGTTCCTTTATTTCTAATGATAACTGGATATTATATATTGGATAGGGCTTTAAAAGATAAACAAGTTTTAGTTGACTATACAAAGAAAATACTGAAAATTTATTTTCTTTGCATATTACTTTATTTACCAATAAATATCTATATGGGTAGTTTTAAAAACATTGATATTATTACAATATTAAAAGATGTTTTTATAAATGGAACATTATATCATTTATGGTATTTTCCAGCACTTATTGTTGGAGTGTGGATTACATATTATTTAGTAAAAAAATTAGGACGAAAAAAGGCTTTAATTGTAACGATACTATTATACATAATAGGTGTGTTTGGAGATAGTTATTATGGCATAACTATTATGAATCAGATTACAAAGAATATATATGAATTTATGTTTAATATTTTTGATTATATGAGAAATGGTTTATTCTATGTACCAATATTTATATGTTTAGGGCATATTGTAAAGGCAGGCACAAGAAAAAGTACAAAGTTTAATTTATTATATGTTTTATTATTCTTTGTTTTTATGAGTGTGGAAGGAAGTATTTTACATTATTATAATTTACAAAGACACGATAGTATGTATTTGTTTTTAATTCCACTTATGTACTTCTTGTTTTGCTATTTAATGGATCATAGTAAAACATCAAACAAAAAGATAAGAAATATTGCAACATATATTTATATTTTCCACCCACTTTTTATTGTAGGAATTAGGTTTGTTTCTAGCATTATTGGAATGGATAAAATATTTGTTGAGAATAATTTAATACTTTATCTTTTAGTTTGTATATCAACAACAATATTTGCCTTTTTAATAGAAAAAATAAAGGAAGTAATAAAAAATGAAAGAAAATAATTTGTTAAAAGATAGAGCGTGGATTGAAATAGATTTAGATAATTTAGTAAATAATATAAATGAAATAAAAAAAATAATTTCCACAAAAACAAAAATAATGGCAGTTGTAAAAGCAAATGCTTATGGACACGGAGCATTATTGATAGCAAGAAAATTATCGGAAATTGGTATAACTGATTTTGCAGTAGCCACATTAGAAGAAGGAATATATTTAAGAAAAAATAATATACAAGGTAATATTTTAATATTAGGTTTTACTAATTTTGATGATTTAAAATATGTTATAAAATATGATTTAATTCAAACTATTATAGATTATGATTATTCTGAAAGGATAAAAGAGTTAAATCTTAATGAAAAATTAAAATGCCACATAAAAATAAATACTGGTATGAATAGATTAGGAGAAAAATATAATCATTTAGATAAATTATATAAAATTTACGAAAATGAAAAATTAAATATTTTAGGAACATTTAGTCATTTATGCGTTGCAGATTCTAACGCAAAAGAAGATATTGATTTTACTAACCGACAAATAGAACTATTTAGCGAAACTATAAAAAGAATTAAAACAAAAGGATATGATACTGGAAAAGTACATTTACAGAGTAGTTATGGTGTAATAAATTATACTGGACTAGATTATGATTATGTGCGAGTTGGTATTCTTATGTATGGAATAAATAGTTCATACAAGTCATATCAATTAACACATTTGAACTTAAAACCTGTTTTGTCATTGAAAGCCAGAATTACAAGTGTAAAAGAAATAGATAAAAACAATTCTGTTAGTTATGGAAGAACATATATTGCAACAGAAAATAGAAAAATTGCTTCTGTATCAATAGGATATGCAGATGGAATACCGAGAAATTTATCTAACAAAAATATGCAAGTCAAAATAAATGAAAGTTATGGTACTGTAATAGGTAGAATTTGTATGGATCAATTACTAATTGATATTTCTGATATATCAAATGTAAAAGTTGGCGATATTATAACAATTATAGGAGAAGATGATAATATTACTGCTGAACAAGTCGCTGATAAAGCCGATACTATTACAAATGAATTGCTATGTAGACTTGGAGACCGATTAGCAAGAATTATTGTCTGATTTTTTAAAAAGAATTTATAATTATTGTATAATAATTGAGAGGAGGGGTATGTTATGCACAGAATAGAAGCATATATAAGATTAGGTTTGATTTTTGTTGTTATCATAGGTATTTTATATTTACCAATATTATTTAAGTTGAAGAAAAAAGGGATAAGTCCAACAAGACAAGCGAGTTATATAGGTCTAGTTTGTTCTATATTTCTGATAGTATTTGCAACAATATTACTTATGCCAATTTCATTTAATTCGACACATACATTAAATATTATTCCTTTTAATTGGAATGAAATTGGACTATATCAGTTTGTCGTTGAGAAAATTCCAAATATCCTATTATTTATTCCGTTTGGATTTTTTATTCCAGCAGTTTATAAAAGTAAACGTAATATATGGAAAACTATGCTTATTGTATTTTTAACAACTTTTGGAATAGAGTTTTTACAGTATTTTATGGGTAGATCAGCAGACATTGATGATGTTATTACTAACTTTTTAGGAGGACTTATAGGATATGCAATATTTTATGGATGTAATAAACTTTTTGTAAAAAAGAATGTTTGGAAGAAATTTTTAAAAATTGAAGAATAATTGTCAAAATTAAAATTGCAAAAATTTTATCAATATTAAATTATAAAGACCATTCATATTGAATGGTCTTTAATCATCTATATTATCGAACTTAAATAAGGTAGAATTATAAAATTCTTTAATATCAATTTTTAGTGTTCGACATATTTTAAAAATTAAATGAGAACTAGGGTTTTCAACTTTATTTGAAAGTAAAGCCCTTAATGTTGATGGTGGAATTGCAGACATTTCTGCTAGCCTATTAGGAGTATAGTTATATTGTTTACACAAATCTAAAATTCTGCTACTTACAGCTTCTTTAAATAACATTACTAACACCTCCTACAACATATAAATTTTAACAAAATTAGACTTAAAATATACGCCGAAATCGGTTGACTTTTTAAAAGTATAATGGTATAATGCCTTTCGTATTAAGATATATATTATTAAGATATAAATTAAAGAAATGAGAGACATCTAAAAGCAGTACATTAGAGTTATTTTTGTACTGCTTTTATTTTTAGAAAGGACTGTAAAAAAATGGTAGCAAAGGAGAATATAATAGAAGATTTAGACAAATATTATGTATTATATAAATATGATATAAAAGGTATCTTTGAGTCATTGCATAATTATCCAAGTGTTTTAGAAAAAATAAAACATTATAATAAAGAAGAAATAAAGAACTTAATAAAATTTTTTGATTCGCTTATATTTATAATTGATTATAATTTTTTGGGTAGAAAGGGATTATTGTTTGCTTTTGAAAATTATGACTATTATGCAACACCATCATTTCAAAGAATACAAACTGTTATGATGTTGTTAGAAAATGAAATAATTGACATAGATGAAGTAATTAAAAATAAAGCACTTACTGAAAAAGAAATGATTTATGAAAAGGATTTACCATCGATACATAATATCAACGATAGTGAGGCAATAAGTAAGAGGATACCTGCAATACCAGAATTATATGAATGTTGTGAAAAAGCATTAAGTGAAGTATGTTATAGAAACTTACAAAAGTTGGTAAATAAGCACTTGTTTGATTTCAAAAAAGACTGTTATAAAATAATGAAAGCAATTTATAAAATGGATAATGATATGCAAAAAAAAGAACTATTATACATTTTAGTTAATAGTCCTCTTAATCATAAAGATTTATTACTATCCGATCCATTTTTACAAAGTTATAGCTTTGAAGATATAAGGTATGGAGAAGATTGGAAAAATATTTATGACATACTGAAAGAAACAGTATTATAAATTATTTATACATATCAACTCTTGGTGGTAGTTTTTTAGCAAGTTTGGCAGTTTCTTCATTGAATAAATCGGCAGGTTTTATTCCAAGAGATTCTGCAATAGAATCTATATTCTTACAAGTCAGATTTGCGTCACCGGTTTCAATAGTGCTGATATAAGCGATTTTAAACTTTGTTTTATTAGCATACTGTTCTTGTGTTAAGCGTTGTTGGTATCTATAATACTTTGTATTAAGACCAACTAATTCCATAGATTTCAATACTAGACACCTCCAATCTTTTTTTAGTATAAGTTGTTAAGATATAACTTATTCATATATAAATTATAAAGATATAGGTGTTATAACTTAATACCACTAAAACTTATTAAGATATAAATGAAAAAGAATTAAAAAGAAAGGAAAATAAGTATGAATACTTTATTAAGAGAATTTGAAAATATGCTTGATACAGAAGCAAAAAAAATAGTAAATGAAATGATAAATATGTATTATAAAAAGGTAATAGTCAACAAAACATATTCGCAAATAGTAAGGTCATTAGTACCAAAAGAATTGGAATATTATACTGTTGCTATTGAGTTAAGAACATATCATTTCTTGCCAACAGAGTTTTATCCAGACTTCAATAGTGAATATACTTTATGTAAGAAAGAAGAATATGTTGAAGATCATCTATTAAAATATTGTGAATATTGCAAAGAAGAAAATACCAAAAATCATTCAAAAGTTGCCAAAACAATGGCAGAAAAACTAGTACAGTATTTAATAGCAAACCCAAATAATAGGGAGGGATTATTAGAATTATCAGCAAAGTGGACAGAAGAATTGTTACCAGAACATAATGATAGTGTTGATGTTCAAACGATAATGTTATTTTTACAGAGTGAAATCGAAGATTTAGGATATAAAATAACAGAAGTTAGTCCTCTTGTAATTGAAAGAAATATATAATTTATATTAATAAAACTACGACAAATATAGTCATAGTTTTATTTTTTTGGACAAAATTAGATTTACTTACAAACTTCGACATACTTTGCAAGTAATATGTCGTATAATGTGGGCAATATAGCATTGCCTTATGCTATGTAATATAGAAAGAAGGAAAAGTGGTAGTAGTGGAATAAATAGAATTTATTTAAAAAATTAGTAGTATGTAGTTTTTTCTATTTAGGTAGGCTTCTTTATTACTGGCTAATTTTATTTTGAAAAAAATATACATACAAAAAAGTTTAGTAGTATTTTTAACTTTTTGTGTAATTACAAGGCAATAGCATTCTTTTTGTGGAGGTTTATTGCCTATGGGTAAGGAAAGAGACTACTCTCCGAAAGAGGAAAATAAACAACTTAATGAAGTTAATATAAAGGTCAGATTCACCTATAAACAAGGTGAGTTTGACCTTTTTTTTAATGTATTTAAAGTAGGGGTAGGCTGCCGTGATCCACCTTATCAATTTGTTTTTAAAAATTCAAATTGATAGGAGGAAAGAAAGATGGCAGAACGCCCAAAAAGAAGAAAGAGTAAAGATAATCCTTATATATTAGATTACTGTGAAAAAACAAATATTTATACAATTTCATTTAGAGATGGAAATGGAATATTACAAAAAATAGAAGTAAGTGAAAGCATATTTAGAGCATTTGACAGATTTGAACTTGATGATTTATCACAAATGAACGAATACGATAATCATATAGAACATTCAGAAGTTTATGAAAATAACTTGAATAGTCGTGCTATGGACAAGCCAATGAGTTTAGAAGATGAAGTTATAAACAAATGCACTTTTGAAGAATTAAGAAATGCAATAGAAAAATTACCAGAGATACAAAAAAGAAGAATAAAAAAATATTATTTTCAAGAAAAAACAGAACAACAAATAGCAGATGAAGAAAATGCTACTCATCAGTCAGTACATATCATTTTAGAGCGTGCAATAGAAAATTTGAAAAAAATATTAAAAAAATGAAAATTAGTGTCTGCAATTTTACGTTTTAGTTAGGAAACAGGTGAAAGGGAAGAATAATCCTTTTCACCTGTTCTCCTTTTTTAGTGGAGGCAGGACGTTCTTTGAAAATTTGATATACATTTCATCAAATACGTTCCCGTTGTTATTCCGAGAGGATAAGCACGTTAATAAGTACGCCAAGACCTTTTATAAATGTAAAAGCGAGCGATTAAATACTTGATTATAAAATTAGGTTGCTCCTAATATTGCGATAACAGACAACAGGGTTAAAGATACTCCTGCCTAGCCACAGACTCAAGCAATGGGGGCAGTCTTGAGCAATCCTCAAGAGGGTGGAATTCCCGTGAGATTGACTAGCAATCAATCGTTTGATGATTTCCCAGAACTGAGGGGTTTCGAGGAGAAATATCAGTTGTAACAACTAAATAAAAATAAAGATAAATTAAGCCAGAGTATGTAGATACTTTGGCTTTTATACATAAAGGAGGATAATTATATGAAAAGAAAAAAATATAAAGTGAGAATTAAACTGATATTTGAAACTACAATGGATCATTCACAAGAAAGTATGGTTAAAGCCAAACAGGATGTAGATAGAGTATTGACTGATTATTTAAAAAATAAAAAGTTAAATATATTAAACTTATTTCAAGAGCCACCACGAATTATCTATAAAGTTGAAAAATATGACAGATGATATAAAAAAGGGCGATATTTATTATGCTTCTTTAAATCCAATAATAGGGAGTGAACAGAGTGGCAATAGACCGGTGGTAATTGTCCAAAATAATATTGGTAATAAATATAGTCCTACTGTGCTTATAGCACCTATCACAAGTAAAGTTAATTCAAAGCCTAATTTACCTACACACGTTATTATTAAGAAAAATGGAAAGATAACTCACGATTCGATTATTTTAATTGAACAAATAAGAGTAATTGATAAGCAGAGATTACAAGAATATCTGTGTAGAATAGAGCCAGAAAAAATTGATGAGATAAATAAAGCAATGATAGAGGCTTTTGATATAACTAATAAATATAAATGAAAGGAAATAGATATGTTCAAAAAAAGAAAAGACTTTATAGTTAGTGTGATATGTAACGGTGGAGTTGATGATATACAAGTTAAAGCAAATAATCGCAAAGAAGCAATACAGATGGTTGAAGATGTGTTGTTGAAATGCGATATTTTTGGCTTTAAATCAAGAAACGAATTTGATTTAAGATGTAAACGAATGAGAATTAAATAATTTTTGTAAGAGTCTATCAACAGGTAGGCTCTTTATTATTGAAAGGAAGATGAAAATATGAGTGAAAGATTAATTTATACCGTTCAAGAAGTTGCAAAAATTTTGCATTCTAGCCCCAACTATATATATACCTTGATAGAAAAAGGCTATTTACCTGCTCTAAAACTTGGAAGTACAAAAATATTAAAATCAACACTAGAAAAATTTTTAATAGAAAATGAGGGGAATGATCTTTCGGATTTAACGAACATAAAAAAATTGAATATTAATTCTGGAGATGATATAAATGGCTAATGTTAATATAAAGAAAAGAGGCAAGGTATATCAATATCAATTTGAAATAGCTCCAGTAAAAGGAAAGAGAAAATGGATAACAAAATCGGGATTTAAAACTAAAGCAGAAGCACAGGAGGAAGGAAATAAGGCATATACAGAATATCTAACAGCAGGTGTTCCTTTTAAAGAGTGTACTATATCATATTCCGATTATTTAGATTATTGGATAGATAATTATTGTAAACTCAATTTAAAATATAATACAATTCAAGCATATAAAAATATAATTAAAAATCATATAGTCCCTAAACTAGGGAAATATAGATTATCAACATTAACGAGTGTAAAACTTAATTCGTTTATTACCGAGCTTTGTGAAGAAAATAACTTCGCACCTGCTTATTTTAAAAATATTTTAAAAGTGCTTAAAGGATCATTTAGAGATGCGTGTAACTTGTATGGATTTATAAAGTATAATCCTGCGAGAGATTTAAGATTACCTAGATTTGATACAGTAAGAGAAGATGTAAAACACTTATATACACAAGAAGAAATAGATAAAATACTAAACAGATTTATTGATAACGATACTTTTACCTGTGTTTTTTTAACTTCTTGTTATACAGGTATGAGAACTGGTGAAGTATGTGCATTAACTTGGGATGATGTAGATTTGGATAAAGGAATTATAAAAATTTCGCACAACGTATATGATAAACCTAAAGATGAAAAAGGTAGATGGTTTTTAGGAAGTACAAAAACAAAAACAGGAACAAGAAAAGTCCATATATGCAATACTCTATTATGTGCATTGCAAAATTATAAAAATAAGCAAAGCTATTTAAAGAAAATTTATGGAGATAAATATATTTATTATCATAGTGAATATATAAAAAATAATGCTGGAAAAATAAAAGAAATAAGAATCGTAAAAAATAATGATAATGAAAAATATGAAAATCCTTTAGATTTAATTTTTACAAGAGAAGATGGAACATATACTGGAACAGACATAACAAGGACACCATTTAAAATAATTCATAATGAGTTGGGTATTGAAAAATGTAGATTTTACGATTTAAGAGGAAGTTATGCAACTAAAATATTAAAGAAAGGAGTAGAGATTAGGGATGTTGCTGATATATTGGGTCATAAGAATATTGAAACAACAGAAAACTTTTATATATCGAGTACAGAAGATTCAAGAAAATATGCAATAGATATATTTGATGACGCAATAAAATCAGAAACAATAAATAAAGTAATTAAATATAAAATTGATTTATAAAATTTTGTCCGTTCATTGACTATTATATTTAAAAATATTATAATATGAATGTCAAATGTATAAATAAATTATTTGCACATTGGATTATTTCTTATATTAAGAATATAATGATGGCAGTGAACGGATGTGGACAGTGTCCACAATTTGTCCACAGTAGAATGATATTTATAATAAAAATAATATAAATAATATTGATAATATAGAAGTTACCTAGTCTGATAAACCTTGAAATATCAATAATATTATAAATATCGATAATATTGATAATATGGGAGTACAAAGTTCATGTGGTTCAGGAAAGAAATATAAAAAATGTTGTATTAACAAAAACGAAGAAATACAACAGCTAAATTTAATTGATGAATTTATTTGTAAAGCAGAATGGTATTTAAAACAGGGCGAAGTAAAAAAAGCATATAGATTACTAAGACCAACATGGTTTGATGTTAAAGAAATATGTCAAAGAAACAATATAAAAAGTATAGATGAGTATGATGAAAAATACACCTCATACGATTCTTTACTGAATTGGATTCAGGATTATGAGGAGATATTAGCAAATAGCGAAGAAGAAGATAAATTGTATCAAAGATTAGAATTATGTGATGATATGGAAGAAATATTTAATTTAGATGATGAGACTCAGATATATTGGAAGGAAAAAGTTATGAGAGATAGAGCGAATACAGAATTTAGATTAGGAAATAAAGAGAAAGCAACAGAAATTATAGAAAATTATTTAAAGGTAAAGCCTGAATGGGTATGGGGATATGTAGAAATGGCCGATTGGTATAATGACAGACATGATTTGCAAAATTATGACATTGAAAAAGCTAAGGAAATATTATTAAGAGCAGAAAAAATAGAAAATATGGAAGATAAGGAAGCAATTTATGAAAGGTTAGATTATATAAGTGAAAAATAGTTCAGAAGATATAATTCATAGTAATTATGTTACAATTAATAGCAGTATAAAATGCTTTAAAACTCTATATTCAAAGATTTTTTGTTTCTCGCTGTCGGACATAAAGTCCTCCAAACTGCGCGAAACTGCAAAATCTTGAATTGGAGCAGCAGACCAAAAAAATATAAAAATTTTTTCAAAAAAACTATTGACAAGTAAAAAATAAAATAGTAAAATTAAAATCGAACAGAAGTTCAAAGAACAAATAACCAAACAACCAACCCTAAATTTAGTCTTGAAGGAGGAACTAGTATGAAAGAAATAAAATATGAAAATAAAACAATTGCATATACAGTAAATAAAGCAAGAGTTAAGAATTTTTATATAACAATACAAAATGGCGAAGTAGTAATAAAAGCTCCATGGTATGTTACTAGTTCCCAAATTCAGGATGTAGTAGAAAGCAAAAGACAATGGATAATGCAAAAATTAGAAGAATATCAAACATCTCCAAGAAAAGCAAAAGATTATGCTGATGGAGAAAAATTTCAAATATTAGGAGAAAATTACTTCTTAAATATATATTATAAAGATATAAATAATGCAATTTTAAATGTAGAAAACGGAAAAATTGTAATAATACTACCACTTAGATATGCTGATGAAGATAATACAGAACAAATAAAAAAGATGATCGACAAAATGTATTATATGATTGCTGAAAGAGAAGTTGAATCAGCAATGGAAAAAACAAGAAAGATGGTAGGATTAGCACCAGAAGAATATAGAATAAAGAAAACAAAATCTGTATGGGGAAGCTGTTCTTCAAATAAAAAAATTACAATAAATCAAAATTTAATGATGTATAGCAGAAAAGCAATTGAATATGTTGTTTTACATGAAGTTTGTCACTTAAAATATATGAATCATTCTAAAAACTTCTGGGCAATGGTAGAAAAATATATGCCAGATTATAAAGAAGCAGAAAAAGAATTAAAAAGATAAACATAGAATAAAGAGGACTATTTCCTCTTTATCCTATATTTCTATCAAAATATTACTAGCATCATCGTTTCTAATAGCAATTATATTACCTCTAAATTCATATGCTACTGGATCACCAAATGGGCTTGAAAATATAGGAAAGATTTTAGTATTTTCAAGTAGACCTAAATCATATAATCTCCTAGTGATTTTATCATCACAATTTATTTTCTTTACAATACCTTTCTGATTTAAATGTAATTTATTTAACGTTATTAACATAATTCAACCTTCCTATAATATTTTATGCAATAATTGACATATAAGTTTATATGTTTTAAAATTATCTTGTAAATTTTAAAGAGAAAAGAGGAACAAAATATGAGCAAACAAAGAGGATTTGAAATAGCAAAAGGATGGGAAGATAAAAATATAAACCTTCCAAAAAGAACAACAAAATATGCGGCTGGATATGATTTTGAAGCAGCAGAAGATACAGTAATTCCAAGCTTCAAGCCAGGAATGGCACCAACACTTATAAAAACAGGAATTAAAGCATATATGCAAGAAGATGAAATGCTATGTTTATACAATAGAAGTTCTAATCCAAAGAAAAAAGGTTTAGTTTTAGCAAATAGCGTTGGAATTATAGATAAAGACTATTATGGAAATGAAGATAATGATGGTCATATTATGTTTGCAGTATGGAACTTTAAAGCAGAAGATGTAAAAATAGAAAAAGGAGAAAGAATAGGACAAGGAATCTTTCAAAAATATTTAGTAACTGATGATGATAGTGCAGAGGGAGAAAGAACAGGAGGATTTGGTTCTACATCAAGATAAATATAATAAGGGCGGGCTGAAATTTAATTTTATATGAATCAGTCCGCTTTTGTTTTATATAAATTATTAAAGATATATAGAGAGAGATGTTATAGAAAAAAGAATATTAGGGTAATATATTCATAAGGAGGAAACTTATGAGAAAAATTTTATTTAATGCTAATGTAACAACTATGGAAGATAATTTATATAGTGAAGCTATTTTGATAGAGGATGGAATAATAAAGGATGTTGGAACAAATGAAGAAGTACTAGAAAAGAAAGATGAAAATACTGAAATAATAGATATGGAGAAAAAGACTATTTTACCAGCTTTTATTGATTCACATAGTCATTTTTCAGCAGTAGCAAATTCTTATTTACAAGTTTCACTAAATAATTGTAAATCTTTCGAAGAAATAAAAGATAGGATTTTAGAATATATAAAAGAAAATAACATTAAGAAAAATGAATGGATAATTGCAAGTGGATATGACCATAACAATTTAAAGGAGCAAAAACATCCTAGAAAAGATTTTATTGATGGCTTTGTGCCAAATAATCCTGTGGTTATACAACATCAATCAGGACATGTTGGAATATTTAATACAATGGCGTTAGAGCTACTTGGTGTTAATAGTACAACTCCACAAATTGAAGGTGGTGTTATTGAGAAAGAAAATGAATCTCCTACAGGATATATGGAAGAACTTGCTTTTGTAAAATATTTAAAAATGGTTCCAATGCCCAATATAGATAAACTGTTAGAAGGATACGAACGAGCTCAAAATAAATATTTATCTTATGGAATTACAACATTGCAAGAAGGGTATATGTCAAAAGAATTACTCCCATTATATAAAGCATTAATTGCATCAAAAAAATTAAAAGTAGATGTAGTGGGGTATCCAGATTACGCTAGTATAGAGGAGTTTAAAAATGAATTTCCAAAATCGTATAAAGAATATAATGAGCATTTAAAAATAGATGGATTAAAGATGATACTAGATGGTTCACCACAAGGAAGAACTGCTTGGATGAAAACACCATATGCTGGTGAAAAAGAATATAAAGGCTATCCAAATATGAAAATAGAGGATATAGAAAAAAATATTAAATATGCTAAAGAAAATAATCTTCAAATATTAGCACATTGTAACGGAGATGCTGCAGCAGAAGAATTTATAGATATATGTGAAAGAGTTGGAAATGTAGAAAAAATAAGACCAGTAATAATTCATGCTCAGTTAATAACTAAAGAAGAATTAGAAAAAGCAAAGAAATTAGGGATTATGCCATCATTTTTTATTGCACATGTATATTATTGGGGAGATACACATATAAAAAACTTTGGATTAGATAGAGCTTCTAATATTAGCCCAGTAAAAACGGCTATAAATAATGATATGATATATACTTTGCATCAAGATTCTCCAATAATTGAGCCGAATATGTTAGAAACAATATGGTGTGCAGTAAAGAGGCAAACGAAAGAAGGAAAAATCCTAGGAAAAGATGAGTGTATAAGTGTAATCCAAGCGTTAAAAGGTGTGACGATAAATGCTGCATATCAATATTTTGAGGAAAATGAGAAAGGTAGTATCAAGAAAGGAAAAATAGCCGACTTAGTTGTATTAGATAAAGACCCTTTAAAAACAGAAAATGATGAAATAAGAAATATAAAGGTGTTAGAAACAATAAAAAGAGGAAAAACTTTATATAAATTGTAAAAAAGCTTGTATTTTAGCATAAAAAGCAATATAATTTAATTACACGCACATACACACTAGATAATATATTGTCTGGAGGAATTTTTATGGGCTCAAAAGAACGGTTTTATGCGGATATAAGCACACAATGCAATGAAGTTACAGGTTCTTGTCATTTGATTGTTGTAAAATTTCCAAATGGCGAAACCATGAAGTTTGTTGTAGACTGTGGTTTATTCCAAGAAAATGAAAGTTATGAGTTAAACAAAAAATTAACTTTCCAAACAGAAGAAATTGCTTTTACAATTGTGACCCACAATCACGTGGATCACACAGGAAGAATTCCATTCATGTTTAAGAAAGGATTTCAGGGAAAAGTTTACACAAGTGAAGATACACAAATTTTATTACCCTATGCTTTGACAGATTCTTGCAAAGTATTAAAGGATGTGGCAAAACGGAATCATACAAGACCACTTTATTCAGAATTGGATGTTGAACATGCAATAGAAAAAGTGGTAGGATGTAAGATGCGGAACATAGAGTATGCAAACAATAATGTCAGATTAACATTTTATGAAAACGGACATCTTGTTGGAGCCTCTATGGTATTGGTAAAAATAAGTTATCCAGGCTATGAAGACATAAACATATTCTTTATGGGAGACTATAATAATAAGAATATGTTCTTGGATTTGTACGAACTGGATAAGCTTGTTAAAGACATGAATCTTACTGTGATTACAGAAGCCACATATGGAGACATGGACTCTTCTGAAATGCACGAGTGTTTTGAAGAAAACATTGTAAAATGTATATCGGAAGGTGGAACAGCAATTATTCCAGTATTTTCACTAGGGCGTAGCCAAGAAATACTTTACAAAATGCAAGAGTTCCAAAATAAAGGAGTACTTAGTTCTGAAATTCCAATTAGGTTTGATGGAAAATTGGGAATTAAGTATACAAATCTTTTCTTGAAAGGCTCTTTGCATATTAAGGAAAGTATGAGAAACTTTTTACCGCAAAATTTTACATTTGTGGATAAGTCTACTAGAGAGTCTGTTTTAAAAAGTACAGATTCTCAAATTATTCTTACCACGTCAGGAATGGGAAGCTATGGACCAGCTCAATTATATATTCCTGAATATATAAGAAGGCCAAATGCTCTTATTCATTTTACCGGTTATACAGCACCTGATACACTTGGAGGAAGACTAAAGAACACTCCAATTGGCGAGATTGTTGAAATAAGCGGGTTAAGAGTAAAAAAGGCTGCAAATGTGGAATATACAAATGAGTTTTCAGCACATGCAAAAGCTGATGAAATAGTCGAATTTCTTAAGCAATTTAGCAATCTTAAATTGGTTCTAGTAACACATGGTGAAAATTCTAAAAAAGAAATTTTAGCCAAGAGAATCGTTAATGAGGTTGATACAAAAGATGTTGGAATCCTTGATAGGAGGTATGTCTTTAGAGTAGGACCGTATGGACTCATTAAAACATTAACAACCAAATATCTGTAATTTTGTTCTTATAATGCCTAGCCTTGTCAGAGCTTTCTGACAAGGCTTTTCCTATTACAACAATTAGTAACAAAAAAATATCTTGTTAATATAATATATAAGGAGGTTTTTATGTTACTTGACATAGCAAAAGCAGAAGTAAAAGGAGGTAGTAAATATCCTAGAATAAAAGGAATAGTGAACTTTAGACAAACTTCAAAAGGTGTATTAATAACTGCAAAAATATACAATTTACCAACAACCATTGGTAAATGTAATAAAAGAATCTTTGGATTCCATATTCACGAAGGAACTTCATGTTGTGGAAATGACAAAGATGAATTTGCAGATACTTTAGCACATTATAATCCAGGAAATTGCAATCATCCTCATCATGCAGGAGATTTACCTCCTTTATTCGAAAATAAAGGATATGCATATATGAATTTCTTAACAGATAGATTTACTTTAAAAGAAATTATAGGAAGAACTGTTGTAATTCATAGTATGCCAGATGATTTTACGAGTCAACCTTCTGGAAATTCAGGGGAGAAAATCGCTTGTGGAGTTATTAAAAGATAATAAAATAAACCTCCTAGAAAAAATCCTTAGGAGGTTTTTTGATGCGAATAAAAAAAGAAGTATTTGAAAAAGAACTAAAATATGATGGGCAAATAATATTGAAATATACCATAGAATATCCACAAATTATAGAAGAAAAGTGGATAGAAGGAATAAAGAAATTTAATGCATATAATTACCAAAAAGCAATAATGTTGAAAAGTATAAGTGAGGGAGAACTATTTAAGGAAGCAAAAGAAACATATGAATATAACAAGAAAAATGGTTATCCAATAATGGTTTATGAAGTGTATTCAACTTTTGAAATAACATATAATACTGAACAAATGGTAAGTTTATATATAGATGATTATATTTATAGAGGTGGCGCTCATGGAAATACCAAAAGGACATCTCAAACATGGGACTTTAGAATAGGAAAAATGGTGCCATTAAAAAATTTTTTTGTAAACGATGAGAACTATGTATCTAAAATAGTAACTGATATAAATAATTTTATTGGGCAGGACATAGCTAATGGAAATAATATATATTTTGAAAATTATTGTTGTTTGTCAATCCAATATTTTAATGTAGATAACTATTATCTTCAAGATGGATATATTATAATCTATTACCAAGAATACGACATAGCTCCGTATTCTAGTGGAATATTAACTTTTAAAATTTCGTGTAGTAAATAATAATTATTAAAAAAATGCATAAAATATAGTATATTTATTATACAAAAATGCTTGACTTTTTCTACCAAAAATTGTATAATAAATGAAGCAGTAAATGTTCTCGCTTGTGGTTGGTGCGAGTAATAAATCATATCATGTTGTAAATTGTTGGTCCTTTGTTCCCCGTGGAATAAAGGACTTGATTTTTAGGAGAATATTTATGGAAATACAAGAGGGATATGTTTATCATATAAAAGAAAGCTATTTTCAATATATATAGATCACATAGATACGGTAAATGGACAAGCTTTGAGAGTACCTTCTGAAACTAGAAGAAGGATATTAGAAAAAGTAAATAAAGTGTTTAAATTGAAAGAAAACGGAGTAAACTTAATATTCCCGAATGTAGATAGAATTGAAAAAATGTTAATGGAAGAATTGTCAAAGAACTAAAATAATGGTTGACATATTATTTTTTCGTGATATAATAAATATATATTAAAAAGCGAGTAAGAGAAAAAGTAAAATAAAGGTTACTTAAAGAGAGAACTAGCCTAAGGCTGAAAGCTAGTTTAAGAAAACATATTTGAAAAACTACCTCTTCATGCTTCTAGTGAATAAGCTAGACGTTTGGTGCGTTATAACCTATAATGAAGTGAAATATCCGGGTGGAACCGTGCTATAAAGTACCCCAGAGCATAATTTAATTATGTTCTGGGTTTTTTATTTTCCTAGAACATAGAAAGGAAGGTTAATATGATAAAAATTACATTAAAAGATGGCTCTATTAAAGAAGTAGAAAAAGGAATTAGTATATTAGAGCTTGCAAAACTAATTAGTGAAGGCTTAGCAAGAGTTGCAACTTGCGGAAAAGTTAATGGAAAAGTAGAAGACTTAAGACACGAATTAAATGAAGATTGTGAAGTTGAAATTTTAACTTTTGAAAATGATTTAGACGGAAAAAAAGCTTATTGGCATACAACTTCACACATTATGGCACAAGCCGTAAAAAGATTATTTCCAGATACTAAATTTGCTATAGGTCCTTCAATTGATGATGGATTCTATTATGATTTTGATGTTGTTAATAACTTTTCAGATGAAGACAAAGAAAAAATAGAAGCAGAAATGAAAAAAATTATAAAAGAAGATTTACCAATAGAAAGATTCTCACTTCCAAAAAAAGAAGCTTTAGAACTAATGAAAGACCAACCATATAAGCAAGAATTAATCAATGAATTAGCAGAAGGAGAAGAAATCTCTTTTTATAAACAAGGAGAATTTACAGACCTTTGTGCAGGACCACATTTAATGAGTACTGGAAAAGTAAAATCAATAAAAATACTAGCAAATTCAGGAGCATACTGGAGAGGTGATGAGCATAATAAAATGTTACAAAGACTTTATGGAATCTCTTTCCCTAAAGCAAGCATGTTAGAAGAACATTTGCAAATGCTTGAAGAAGCTAGACAAAGAGATCATAGAAAAATAGGAAAAGATTTGAATCTGTTTATGACTCATAAACTAGTAGGTTCAGGATTACCTATGTATTTACCAGATGGAGCAACAGTTAGAAGATTGCTAGAAAGATATATCCAAGATAAAGAAATAAAATTAGGATACCATCATGTTTATACCCCATCTTTGGCTAATACAGAATTATATAAAATTAGCGGACACTGGGATCATTACAAAGATGACATGTTCCCAATTATGAAAATGGACACAGAGGAAATGGTGCTAAGACCAATGAACTGTCCACATCATATGTTAATATACAAAAATTCACTTCATTCATATAAGGATTTACCAATTAGAATAGGAGAGCTTGCTCATGACTTTAGATATGAAGCAAGTGGTAGCGTATGTGGAATTGAAAGAGTACGTGAAATGTGCCAAAACGATGCACACCTTTTTGTAACTCCAGAACAAATAAAAGATGAAGTAGGAAGAGTTGTAAAATTAATACTAGAAGTATATAAGGATTTTGGATTTAAAGATTACAGATTTAGATTATCTTTAAGAGATAAAAATGACAAAGTAAAATATATAGACAATGACGAAATGTGGGAAACAGCAGAAAGCCAATTAAGACAAATATTAACAGAGCTTAATATAGACTTTTACGAAGCAGAAGGAGAAGCGGCATTCTATGGACCAAAATTAGATATTCAAATAAAATCAGCAATCGGTCATGATGTTACAATTTCTACATGTCAGCTAGACTTTGCTCTTCCAGAGAGATTTGAATTAACATATATAGGAGAAGATGGAAAGGAACATAGACCTGTAGTTATTCATAGAGCAATCTTAGGTTCTCTTGATAGATTCATGGCATTCTTAATTGAAGAAACAAAAGGCGCTTTCCCAGTATGGCTATCACCAGTTCAAGTAAAAATCTTACCTATTACAGACAGCCATGTAAAATATGCTAAACAAGTTCAAGAAAAATTAATGGAATTAGGTATAAGAGTTGAAGTAGATGATAGAAATGAAAAAACTGGATATAAAATAAGAGAAGCTCAATTGTCTAAAGTACCATACATGCTAATTGTTGGAGATAAAGAAATTGAAAACAACGCAGTATCTGTAAGAGATAGAAAACAAGGCGATTTAGGACAAATTAAAGTAGAAGAGTTCTTAAATCAAATTGAAAAAGAGGTTAAAGAATATAAATAAGTTGTATCTGATAACACAAACTGTTACAATTCACAGCGAGTATGAAATACTAATTGTATATTCAAAGGTTTTTTGTTTCTTGCTGTCGGACGTAAAGTCCTCCAAACTGCGCGAAACTGCAAAATCTTGAATATACAATTCTATAAATTTAATAAGAGGCCGTGAATTCTAACTAATGACCTAAAATAAAAAACAGTATTTTAAAAAAGTACTGTTTTTTATTTTAGGTAAATGATATAATGTAGAAAACTAAGGAGGAATGATGGAATATAGTAAATTAGGTAAAGAATTAGAAATATATACAACAATTGATTATATAGGTAAAGGATTTCCTATAATCTTACCAAATGGAGCAAAGATGATAAAAATCTTAAGAGATATGGTAGAAGATGAAGAAGAAAAAAAGGGATATATGATAGTTAGGACTCCTAGTGCCTCAAGAGCAGAAATATATATGATAGAGGATAGGTGGGAATTAGAGAAGGATGAAATATTTAAAATAGAGGCTGAAGATGAAGAAAATGCAATAGTTCTTAGACCATATGTAAGACCCTTCCACTGTAGTATGTATGGAGCAAAACAACATAGTTATAAGGAATTGCCAGTTAAATATAGCGAAACTTCTACAGTATTTAGAGACGAACCAGCAAGCAAAATTAGAGGGCTTACATGTATGAGACAATACTCATTTTCTGATGCAAGTATATTTGCTACTGTAGAACAATTAGAACAAGTTCTTAAAGAATCTGTGGAGATAGAAGACTTTTTTATGGAAAAATTAGGGCTAGCTGTAGAGTATAGAATTTCTAATTGGAATGACAAAGCAAAAGAGGAATATATAGGAACGATCAAAGAATGGGATACGTGCGTATCTTTAATGAAAAAAATTCTTAAAGAAAAAAACATAGAATTTGTTGAAAATGACAATGCTAAAATGTATGGTCCAAGTATACAAGTTTTTTATAATAGTAAACTTTTAGCAAAAATCGAAATAGACTTTGAGATTACACATAGATTTGATTTAAAATACACAGATAAAGATGGATTAGAAAAATTTCCACTATATATTCATAGACAAGATTTAGGAGGTTATGAAAGTATGCTAGCAATACTTATTGAGAAATATCAAGGGGAATTTCCAACATGGATTGCACCAGTACAGTGTAAAATTATTCCAGAATATGATGAGTATATAGATTATGCAAATGATATGAAAGAAAAATTAAGAGAAAGAAGAGTTAGAGCAGAAGTAGATGTTTCAAATAAAACAGTTGAAGAAAAGATAGAAAAAGCAAAGTTTTTCAAAATACCATATATTGTATTAATTGGAAAAAAAGAATATAATAACAATGAGATTTCAGTTATAAGATACGGAAAAGATGAAATAAAAAAATATACACCAGAAGAAGTCATACAAAAATTTGAAAGGAGAAGGTAAGTAGATGAGAAATGATGTATTGGAATATGTAAGATTAGATTTAGAAAATTTACCAGAAGAATTAGAAAGCAAATCTTATATTCATATGCATAATTACAGCGGTTCAAATACTTATAAAGTTTATGACTATATTTCAGTACATGACTTAGAAATACTTATTACACCATTAGATAGAACTGCTGATCTAAAAGAAAGATATAAATATGCAAAAACTTTAGAAGAATATTTAAGAGCCGATGACCAAAAAACAAGAAAAATATTTATGGATATATTAGATTTAACCACAGTCAAAGAAATAAAAGAATTAGAAGAGCTTCAAGAGAAATTGAATAATAATATACCTGAGTTAGTTAAATACAATAAAAATTACTTATGGCAAATCTACTATTCGACAGAAGATAATAGATACTTTATGCTATTTCCAGCAAATGAAGGAGAAACATCAGTCTTATTTTATATAATAAGGAAAAAGTTGGAAAAAGAGGATACAAAAATATTTGTTCCTATAAATAAATTGGATTATTCAGAAAATATATTATCAAAAGAAGAAATAAATGATATAGAAAATTATATTTGGCTTTTTACAAATGAATGGCCTGAAATTTATGAAGTTTGTAACAAAAAAATATATATTACTGGAAAAACTAAAATAAATGGAATTTTTGAAAGCTTTTTTAGAAATATATATGAATCAGCAGATAAAGCAAAAAAATTTCATATGCTATTAAAAGCAATGTTTATTTTAACAACAGAAACAAATTATCAATATACATTTGAACCATATGTAAATGAAAAAGGAGAACTAGAACTAAAATACGATGGAGAAATCATAAATGTAAGCAATCTAACAAAATTCATAGATAGGCAGACAGAAATAAAAAAAGATAAAATCAGCAAATTAAATAAAGAAATAGAAAAGAATCGAAAGATTTTAGAAGAATTGAAAGAATATGTAAAAGAGCAAAATAATATATATGTTATGCAAGAAAAGCAAATTGCCATGTTCTTAGAATGTAAAAATAGCTTTTTTAAGAAAATATCATATTTCTTTAAGGTAAAAAAATTTACAGTTCCAAAAATAGATGTAAAGATTGAAAAAGAAGATGACGATAAAAATGAAGAAATGGAATTTGGAGTAACTTGCTCATATACAATTAAAGAATTAATTAATATATCAATGGAGATGAATGGTGTAGAAAGTAAAGCCAGAGACCTAAGAGCAGATATACGAGAGTTACAATTAAAAAAGGAAAATCTAGCAAGAAAAATAAAAAACGCTAGTGAATATATAGCAGAAATAGAAGAACATAAAAAAAGTATTTTTGAATTTTGGAAATTTACAAATAAAGATGCCCTGCCAGCCCTAGAAACAGGAAACATTAATAAAGCTAAAGATATAAAAAACAAAATATTAGGAACATTTGATTTAGAACAAGATCTAGAAATTCTCGGAACAAAGGTAGATAGTATCCAAAGGCAAAAGCTAACTAGAAACGAAATGGATATTATATATGCTGCACAATTTTGCATAGACGCGATTAATTATCCAGAAAATAATGAAGTGCTAGAAAAAGTTCTAAAAAAGCTAAAAGCAAAAATAGAAAAAGGGGATAAAGAAAATAATAATATAGAAGAATTGCTAAAAGACTATAGAAATGTAAAAACTTTAAAAAATAGAGAACATAGAGAAATAGAAAGAAATGAAATTGCAATATTAAATATAAATAAAAATACGACCGTAAAAGAATTTAGAGAGACTATACATAAATGTATAAAAATATTAAATATGGCATTCAAAAAAATAACATCAATTACTCAGATGCCAGTATACGCTAGATTAGATGATGTAGCGCAATATAAAAATGAAAATGTGGAGAATTGGGATGACAGAGAAAAAGTTATAATTGGAGAAATAAATCCAATAAAACTATTAGATGAAACAGAAGAACCTGTAAAAATTTTAAAAGTGCCAGTAGATGAAAATACTAACATTTTGTACTATAGTAATATAATATTTTTCGAAAATCAAAATAATACATTACCACTTGGAATGGATGTATCAACAAAAGTTCTATTAAAAATAAATAGCAATGCCGAAGATTATGAAAACTATGAAGAAAACAAAAAAAGAGAGGAAATAAATATATTTAAAAAAATAAATGATTTTGAGTTTGAAATAAAAAAAGTTATAATAATTAAATAATCGACCAAAAGGGATGCCCCCTTTTGGTCGTTAAAGTATTATTTAAAGTATTATGCAGATTAGTCCTCCACTACCTTCATTTACAATTCTTTCTAATGTTTCTTGTAATTTCATTTGAGCATCTTCTGGCATTTTCTCAAGTTTGTTTTGCAATCCTTCATTTACAAGCTCATGTAAGCTCTTTCCAAATATATTAGATTCCCATATTTTCTTAGGATCACTTTCAAATTCTTCAAGTAAATATTTAACTAGTTCTTCTGATTGCTTTTCACTTCCTACGATAGGAGATACTTCTGTTTCAACATCTGTTAATATCATATGAATACTAGGTGCTTTTGCTTTTAATTTGATTCCAAATTTAGAACCTTGTTTTACCATTTCTGGTTCATCAAGTATTAAATCATCCATTGATGGTGTAATTATTCCATATCCCTTAGCCTTGACTTCTTCTAAAGCTGGAGCGATTCTATCATATTCACATTTAATTTTCGAAAAATTATAAAATGCAGAAAATAGGTCAAATTCGTTATTGATATTCTGGCCAGAGACTTCTGTTAGAACTTTGTAGAATAGGTCTTCTTTTAAATTTATTTCAACAGTTATGTTTCCATTTCCAAGATTAATTTCTTTTATCGATGTAGATAATATAATTTCAGTATTTTGCAAATTAGTAACTGCAAAATTTGCTTGTTTAATTACAGAAATTCCTGAAAATGTTTGCTTTATTTCTAAGTTTAATTCTTTTTTTAACCAGTGAGAATCTTCTAATCCATCTACCCATTTAGGATATGTAATATTAATTCTTTCAATAGGGAATTCATACAAAACTTTACTAAATATTTCATTAATGTCATATAATGATAGATTAGAGCAGTCAGTAGGAATTACTGGGCAATCATATTTTTCTTCCAATGAATTTGCTAAATCTCTAGAATAATCTGAATAAGGAGCTACTGTATTTAAAACGATAACAAATGGTTTATTTAGTTCTTTTAATTCTCTAACAACTCGTTCTTCGGCTAGAATATAGTCATCTCTAGATATTCCAGAGAAGCTACCATCAGTGGTTACTAATATTCCTATTGTTGAATGGTCTTGAATTACTTTTTTAGTTCCAATTTCAGCAGCTTCACCAAAAGGCATTTCTTCGTCAGACCAAGGAGTTTTTACCATTCTAGGAATGTCATCTTCTAAATATCCAATAGCATTATTGACTAAGTAACCAACACAATCTACTAGTCTAGCTTTAAATTTTACATTTCCATCTAAAGTGATTTCAACAGCTTCATTTGGCACAAATTTTGGCTCTGTGGTCATTATTGTTCTACCAGAAGCACTTTGTGGCAATTCATCTAAAGCTCTTTCTCTTTTGTATGAGTTATCTATATTAGGTATTACTAATAAATCCATAAAGTTTTTTATAAATGTAGATTTACCAGTTCTTACAGGACCTACTACTCCTATATAAATATCTCCATCTGTACGGCTTGATATATCCTGATATAATTTTAAATTGTCCTCCATTTTTACCTCCTAAAGAAGATTTGTTACAAAACTTTATTAAAGTATATTAGCCAAGTCACAAGTTATGACTAATTAATAAAAAAAGTTATCTATGAGGTAAATTGTAATTAAAAATAAGCATACATAAATAGGGCAAAAAACATTATGTTGCATATTATATACAAATGTGATAGAATGACATGGATTACTTAGATGGGAGGCTAAAAATATGGCTAATAATTATATTGATTTATTAAAAGAAAATAATCAAGAACATTTACTAAAATATCTTGAAATGGCAAATGAAGAACAAAAACAAGAACTAATTAATGAAATTATGGATTTGGATTTTAAGCATATAAAAGAATTATATAGTTTAAGTAGTAGAGATAATGAAAAAGCAATAGAGAGTTGCATTATAGAGCATACAAAATTTGTAGATAAGTACAAAATAAGTGAAGAAGAATTTAATAAATACAAAAATATTGGTGAAGAGATTATAAAAAATGGAGAATATGCAGTAGTGACAATGGCTGGTGGACAAGGAACAAGACTTGGACATAATGGACCTAAAGGTACATATGTTTTGAATGTAAAGCCAGAGCCAAAATCATTATTCGAAATTTTAGCAGACGGCATAAAAAGAGCAAATAGTAAATATGGAATAACTTTAAATTGGTATATCATGACAAGCACAGAAAATAATGACAAAACAGTCCAATATTTTGAAAGTCAAAATTATTTTGGATATCCAAAAAATAAAATAAGGTTTTTTGAGCAAGGTAATTTACCATTGATAAGTGAAGATGGAAAATTACTAGTTGATGAAAATTTACATATTAAATATGCAGCAGATGGAAATGGATGCATATATAAAGCAATGAGAAAAAACGGAATTTTAGATGATATGAAGAGTAACAATATAAAATGGATTTTCATTGGTTCAGTAGATAATGCACTTCTTAATATGGTTGATCCAATTCTTCTTGGACTAACTGTTTCAGAAGGAAATAAAATTGGCTCAAAATCAGTAGTAAAAAGAAGTCCGGATGAGCCAGTTGGAGTATTTTGTAAAAAGAATAGTAAGCCAGCAGTTATAGAATATACAGAACTTCCAACAGAAATGGCAAGCGAGACTGATGAAGAAGGAGAGCTTCTATTTGGAGAATCACATATAATGTGCAATTTATATAGTTTAGAGGCTTTAGAAATAATAAGTCAAAATACTTTACCATATCATAGTGCACACAAAAAAGCACCATACTTAGATGAAAATGGTAATATGATAAAAGTAACTAAACCTAATGCATATAAATATGAAGCGTTCATATTTGATGGATTCGTATTTTTTGATGGAATTTCAATACTACGAGGAAGAAGAGAAGAAGATTTTGCACCAGTAAAAAATGCTGAAGGGCAAGATAGTCCACAAACAGCAGTAGAATTATATAATAATTATTGGGAGAATAATGAAAATGGAAGAATGTAAAATCATAAATTTATATAATCTTGATGAAACAATTGCTAAGGAATTAATGACAAGATATGAATATCCTTGGGAAGTACTTAAACATATAGAAGAATATATATTAGAGTTAGGAAAAATTTTAAATGAAGATGAATATATAAAAAAAGACAATAATATTTGGATTCATAAAACAGCCAATGTGTACGATTCAGCCTATCTAGGAGAAAATTGTATTATATGTAAAGATGCAGAAGTAAGACATTGCGCATTTATTCGTAAAAATGCAATCATAGGAGAAGGAGCAGTGGTAGGAAACTCAACAGAACTAAAAAATGTTATTCTATTTAATAAAGTTCAAGTGCCTCATTATAACTATGTTGGGGATTCAATATTAGGATATAAATCACATATGGGAGCAGGTTCTATTACATCAAATGTTAAATCAGACAAAAAACTAATAGTTGTAAAAAATGGGGAACAAAAAATAGAAACCGGATTAAAGAAAATGGGAGCAATGCTTGGGGATAATGTGGAAATAGGATGTGGAAGTGTATTAAATCCAGGAACAATAATTGGCAGAAATACTAATATTTACCCATTATCATCTGTAAGAGGCATAATAAAGGCTAATAGTATATATAAAAAAAGTGACAATATAGTAGAAAAAAAATAAAAAATTATCCTTTACTTATCTTAAAAATTGTGATATAATAGTAATGTGGTAAAAAGAGGAGAAGTTTACTCTTATGTAGCACAAAAAGTTGGAAAGGAGTGACTTTAATTGTTTAATATAGGTGATAATATAGTATACCCAATGCATGGGGCAGGAAGAATTAATGCAATTGAAGAAAAGGAGATCTTAGGGGAAAAACAGCAGTACTATGTAATCGAAATGCCAGGAGAGGTTATGGTTATGGTTCCAACTGCAAAAGCTGAATCTATGGGAGTAAGAAGTATAATAGATAAGCAAAGTGCAAACAACGTACTTGAAGTTTTGGAAAAAGATGAAACCGAAATGTCAAATAATTGGAACAAAAGGTATAGAGACAACTTAGAAAAAATGAAAACAGGAGACATATATGAAATTGCTGATGTAGTTAGAAACTTAAGCTTTAAACAAAAAGAAAAAGGTGGACTATCTACAGGGGAAAAGAAAATGTTAGTTAATGCAAAACAAATTCTAGTAAGTGAATTAGTTTTAGCAGAACATTCATCTAAAGAAGAAATCGAGCAATTAATAGACAATAAAATAGAAATGTCATATAAAGAATATAGAGTTCCAACAGAAGCAAAAATAGATTTTAAACAAAATGCAGTTAATAAATTTATTCCTTTTGATGGAGCAGCAAATGCTTAAGCTAAACAAGAAAAAAGGTACATTCGTATCTTTTTTTATTGGCTTTAGAATAAATTATGTAAATAAACAAAAATTTACATAATTTGCTTAAGTTTGACTTTATTAAGAAGGATTTAGTTTACATATGTCGAATAATATAAGTATGAGTAAAAAGAAGGATTGTTTAAAGTGAGATATAGTGATGAATTATTAGAAGAAATAAGAACTCAAAACGATATTGTAGATGTCATATCACAATACGTTGTTTTAAAAAGAAGTGGAAGAAATTATTTTGGTCTATGTCCATTTCATAATGAAAAGTCACCATCTTTCTCAGTATCACCAGATAAGCAAATATTTCACTGTTTTGGATGTGGTGTAGGTGGAAATGTTTTTCATTTTATTTCAAAAGTAGAAAACGTTAATTTCGTAGAGAGTGTTCAAATTTTAGCAGAACGAGCAGGGATTAATCTTCCAACATTGGGAAGTTATGAAGACGAAAAAGTAGCTAAACTTAAAGCTAAGGTTTATGATGTAAACCAGTTCGCAGCAGAATTTTATCATCAAAATTTATACAAACCAACTTCTAAACATGGTCAAGAATACATAAAAAAGAGAAAATTAGACAATAATACATTAAAATCATTTATGATAGGTTTTTCAGGAGAATTTGATGAATTATATAGAGCTTTAAGAAAACAAGGTTTTGAAGATGAAGAAATTTTAGCTTCGGGTTTAGTAAACAAAAGTAGAGAAGGAATGTACATTGATAGGTATAGACATAGAATAATGTTTCCAATCCAAGATGTAAGAAATAGAGTTATTGCATTTGGTGGAAGAGTGTTAGATGATAGCAAGCCAAAATACATCAATTCTCCAGAAAATATTGTATATAGTAAAGGAAGAAATTTATTTGGATTAAATGTAGCTAAAAAAAATAATCCAGGAATTATGAAAAGGCTTCTAATAGTTGAAGGATATATGGATGCAATATCTTTATTTCAAAGAGGAATTACCAATGTTGTAGCTTCACTAGGAACTGCACTAACAGATGCACAAGGAAGGCTTTTGCGAAAATCAACAGAGCAAGTTATTTTAGGGTATGATGCAGATGGTGCAGGACAAGCAGCAATAATTAGAGGAATGGAAATTCTAAGAAGTATGGGATGTGACATAAGAGTACTTCAAATAAGCGGAGCAAAAGATCCAGATGAATTTGTCATAAAATACGGCCCTGATAGATTTAGAAAATGCATGGATGATGCAATTTCAGTTGTAGAATATAAAGTAAAAAATCTAAAAAAAGATTTAAACCTAGAAAATACAAGTGATAAAATTAAATTCTTAAATGCAATTGCAAAAATCTTATCAGAAGTAGACAATAGCATGGAAAGAGAAGTATATGTAGAAAAAATTTCTAAAGGCTATAATATTTCAAAAGAAGCAATATATGCTGAAATAAATAAAAGACTATACTCTAATAATTCTGCTAATCCTAAGGTACTAGAAGCAAGACCTAATATTGCAAGACCAAAACAAGAAGAAAAAATAGATGAATTTTCAGCTAGAAGAGAACAAATGTTAATTTACTTACTTATAAACTATCCAAAAGAAAGTTTTACAAGAATAAAAAATGTTGTAAACTTAGAAGATATTAAATCAGAGAAAAATAGGAATATAATTTCAATATTATATACAAAATTAACTACTAATGAAAATGTAGAAAATATATTAAATTGGTTTGAAGATAATGAGGTTATTAATTATATAACAGGAATATTAGCGTACGACTTTGAACTAACTGATATAGAGAAAGGAATAGAAGACATAGAAAATGTATATAAGAAAAATGCTCTAGTAAAAAGAAGAGATGAAATTATAAATAAATTAAATGATAGTACTCTTGCAAAAGATGAGGCTTTAGAACTAGGAAAAGAGTTAAATGACATCATAATAAACTTAGCTAAAATTAAGTAGGGGGTAAGGTTGAAAAGTTATGAATAATAAATCAGAAAAGAAAGATGTTAAAGCAGCAATAAATTTAATAGATAGTGCTAGAATGGCACATAA
This sequence comes from uncultured Clostridium sp., assembly GCA_930980855.1. Classification (GTDB taxonomy): domain Bacteria; phylum Bacillota; class Clostridia; order TANB77; family CAG-508; genus CAG-793. Next base: position 20,201 of record CAKNIZ010000009.1, on the reverse strand, counting down.
AGAAAAGAAAAAAGAAGAGGAAACAAAAGAAAAAGGTAATGTAGAAATAGATAAAATAATAAATGATGTTAAGAAAAAAGGAAAAATAACATATGGTGAACTTGCATCAAAATTAGGAGATGCAAATGTAGACCAAATTGATCAAGTTTTTAATGCTTTTGAAAATATAGGAGTAGATGTTTTAAAAGATGATATCGAAGATATAGAACCAGATGCAGAAGAATTAGAAGAAGTAGAAGATATTCCTATAGAAGAACTAAATGTAGAAAATATAGAAGGTGTAGGAATAGATGACCCTGTAAGAATGTATTTAAGAGAAATTGGTAAAATACCTCTTTTAACATATAGTCAAGAATTGGATTTAGCTAAAAGAATACTAGCAGGAGATGAAAGCGCAAAACAAAAATTGGCAGAATCAAACTTAAGATTAGTTGTAAGTATTGCTAAAAAATATGTTGGTAGAGGAATGTTGTTCTTAGACTTAATCCAAGAAGGAAATATGGGACTAATAAAAGCTGTAGAAAAATTTGATTATACAAAAGGATACAAATTTAGTACTTATGCAACATGGTGGATTAGACAAGCTATAACAAGAGCTATTGCAGACCAAGCTAGAACCATAAGAATACCAGTTCATATGGTAGAAACAATAAATAAATTAATCAGAACATCAAGACATTTGTTACAACAAAATGGTAGAGAACCTACACCAGAAGAAATAGCAAAAGAAATGGAAGTTTCAGTAGATAGAGTTATAGAAATTCAAAAAATAGCGCAAGACCCAGTATCATTAGAAACACCAATAGGAGAAGAAGATGATAGCCATTTAGGAGATTTTATACAAGATGAAGATTCTCCATCACCACAAGAATCAGCTTCATATACAATGCTTAGAGAACAGTTAGATGAAGTAATGTCTACATTAACTCCTAGAGAAGCAAAAGTTCTAAGATTAAGATTTGGATTAGATGATGGAAAGGCTAGAACTCTTGAAGAAGTAGGAAAAGAGTTTAATGTAACAAGGGAAAGAATTAGACAAATAGAAGCAAAGGCACTAAGAAAACTAAGACATCCAAGTAGAAGTAAAAAATTAAAAGAATATATGTAATAGAAAAGTACTTTACTTAATTAGTAAAGTACTTTTTTGTCGAAAATTGTCAGAATATGACGCACGATTTTCCTTGCAAAATGGAGAAAAATGGTATAGAATGTATACATAATATCACACATGATTCTTTCAAAAAAATTTATTCATGTTATTTTTGTTCGAACAATTAATTCAAGATATTAAATTTATTCAAAAGGAGAATCTTATATGAGTTCAGAAAACGAAAAACAAGATTTATTAAAACCCAAAAATGATGTAGTATTTCAAAGTTTATTTACTAAAAATAATGAAAAAATAACAAAAGCATTTATAGAAGCTTTAATAGGAAGAAAAGTAAAAAATATAGAAATAAATAATGAAAAGGAACTACAAAGAGAAAGACCAGAAGATAAGCTGGGAATACTAGACCTGCAACTAGATATAGATGAAAAAGAAAAATTAGATGTAGAAATACAATTAATAGAAAAAGATAATTTAGCAGAAAGGATATTATATTATTTTTCGAGGCTATATGGAGAAACCGTAAAAAGAGGAAAAGATTACATAGAAGGCCAAAGGGTAATGCTAATAGCGATAGTAGACTATGGAATAGACTTGACAAAAGAAATAGAAAACTATGAAACACAGTGGAAATTAAGAGAGACGAAAAATCCTCAATTAGTGTTGACAGATAAAGAGGAAATAGTTATACTAGAATTAGAAAAAGTAAGAAAAGCATACGAAAAATGCAAAGAAGATAAAAAAGCACAGTGGATGCTATTTCTGGATGATCCCAATACTAAGGAGGTCAGGGAGATTATGGAAAAAAATGAAGACATAAAAGATGCAGTGGTAACAGTGCATGAGATGAGCGAAGACGAGAAATTAAGAAGATTAGCAGAACTACGCGAAAAAGCAATAATGGATGAAAAAGCTATAAGAAGAGCTGGGTATAAACGAGGTATGGAAGCTGGTGAAAAGAATCAAAAAATAGAAATAGCAAAAAGACTTAAAGAAATGGGAATGAAAATAGAAGAAATAATGAAAGTTACTAAATTGTCTGAAGAAGAAATAAAAGAGCTTTAAATTTTGCTAGACTGAACTAATTTACATTGCATTTACTAAAAATATATAGTATAATTCCTCTAGTCGATCAAAAACTACAAGAAAATTGGAGGAAATATAATTATGTTAAACTCAAGACCTTTCATTGTAGAATTTTCAGGAACTCCCGAAGCTGGGAAAACAACAACAATAGGAACTGTAGCGAATATGTTACGGAACAAGGGTTACAAAGTAATTACCCTTAGAGAATCAGCCGAAATGTTGCCAGAGGAAATACCAAAAGGAACTTTTGAAGGAAATCTGTGGATGCATATGATAACCCAATCTGAATTGCTTAGAGCAAGTTACTCAAAATCGGATATCGTACTAGCAGATAGGGGAATTATCGACAGCTATTTCTACGGATGGAAATTCAAAAAAGAAAAGAAATGTACCTAAAGAGAGTACGAGGAGTTTAAAAATACATTTTTAAAACGACTTGTGCCAGACTTGCTGATTGCCTTGATGGTATCACCAGAACTATCAATCAAACGTAGAGGAGGAGAAGGAAGACTCGTAAATACGGAATATGTCAGAAGTTATAATGAGTTATTCTTGGACTTTTATGGAAAAACTAAAGTTCAAAAAGAGCTTATTATAACAGACAAATTAGACATTTATGAAATGAACACAATCATATATGACATTATTCTAAAATACATGAAGTGAAAGGAGTTGGCACAAAGGAGATATCCTTTGTGCTGTTTATAAAATTAGAAAGGAATAATTGTAAATGAATAAATTTATACAAAAAATAAAAGAAATAGCAAATAGTAACAAAAAAGTAGCAATATTTGTCGATATGGATGGTACTATTGCAGTATACAATGTTTATCCAGAAGATAAAGTTGTAGAAAAAATGGGAGAAGAATATAATTTATTAGAACCAATTGACTATGTTTTAAATATTTTAAAAGAAATAAATCAGATAAATAATGCCTATATATATATACTTTCATTATCTAAAAGTGCGAAAATCACAGAAGAAAAAAAGTTATGGCTAAAAAAATATGTGAATTTTATTGATGAAAAAAATTGGATTTTAATTAGGAAAGAATTAGGTGAGTACAATAAGGAAAATAGAGATTTCGCAAAAGCTCAGAAAATGAAAGAAAAATTAAATGAATATGACCATTTAATTTTAATAGATGATGACCACAAAGTCCTAAAAGAAACACAAAAAATGCTTGGAGAAAAAGTAGACGTATTTCATATATCAGGAATTTTAATATAATGACATAAATGTACAGTGAAACTATTGACTGAAAACAGTAATATGTATAAAATGAATTAAAAGGAAAAACAGAGGGAGAATTATGAAAAAACGCGAAAGCCTTGGGGCTGTATATATATATATATATATATCGTAAGATTTAATGAAATAAACTTATGTAAACATAGAGAAGAAACTATGCTTTTTAGACGAACCTAAAAGGTATAGTTTTTTTGCTGTGTGAAATAGAAAGAGAGGTATGTATGAAGAAAGGCAAAATTAAGAAAGTAAATAAAAAAATTAAATTAATAATATTAATAGCAATAGTTCTAATAATAGCAATAATAAGTACAATAATAATTAGAAATGTAATTAGACAAAAAGAAATAGAGAATAATAAATATTTAGCCACTGGAAATGAAAATTCAAGTTTAATAGCTAATTATATAAAGAAAGGAGTAACAATAGGAGGAATAACAGGAACATTTGAAGTATTAGACACATCAGATGCAGATGCAACACCAGAGGATATATTTAAGGGAAAAACTGCATATGTAAAAGGAGTAAAAATAACAGGAACAAGATTTAGTATAGGAGAAGCGATAGATAAAGGATATGTATTTGAGGAAGATACAACAATAAAAGATGATTTAGAAAATGAAGTGAGAATACCAGGATGATTTCATCTAGCAGAAGATTCAGCAACAAAAGTAGAAGATGGAATAGTAATAGAAGACGATATCGGAAATCAATTTGTGTGGATACCAGCCAAAACAGGAACGGGAATAACCATTCATACGACTATGGGGGATAAAAAAATAGTATATCAAAGAACAGATTTTGAAGGTCAACATGGGAGCTATAGTGATTATTCAGAAACATTACCAGCAGATGAAGAAACAAGCGTAAATGCAAATGTAGGCGAAACTGAGAAGAGTCAGACAAAAGGAAAAGGTGAAGCTAAAATAGTACCAACAGGACAAACAACAGCAGTTAGTAATATATACGATATGGGAGGAAACGCTTGGGAAAGAACAACTGAAAATACTATTCTTACAAGCTATCCTATCAGCCGTAGAGGTGGAGACTATACCTACAATAATTCTGAGAGAGCAGCTGGATGGCGAAATGATAGTAATGGTAATCATGGCTCGTCTGACTCATTCCGTATTACTTTATTTTGTAGTACTGAAGCATAGGAATATAAAAAGAAATTTCCATATAACACAAATAACAATAATAAAAGAATAAATTTACATAAAAACCTTGCAATTTATACAATTCTGTGATACAATAAAAATTGCTTGAAAAGAGATAGAAAACTATACTTTTCAAATCCTTGCTTACTAATAAAGTAGGCTATAATCCATGAGGAGGTGAAAATAATGAATAAATACGAAAGCGTTATCATTATTAATCCATCTGTAGATGAAGAAAAGGTAAAAAGCCTTGTTGACAGATTCTCAGAATTGATTAATAAAAACGGAAAAGTAGAAAAAGTAGATACTTTAGGCAAAAAGAAACTAGCATATGAAGTAAAGAAAAACAAAGAAGGAATCTACGTTGTATTATACTTTGAAGCAGAACCATCTTTAATTGCAGAATTAGAGAGAAATTATAGAATAACTGATGAAGTTATCAAATTTATCGTAGTAAAAGTAGAAGAATAATCCATTAAAAGTGGGGGCCGAAAGGTAAGGTAAAATATGAATAAAGTAATATTAATGGGAAGATTAACAAGAGATCCAGAAGTTAGATATACACAAACTAACAACACACTAGTAGCTTCATTTTCATTAGCTGTAAATAGAAGATTTACTAGAGAAGGTGATACACAAACGGCTGACTTTATAAACATAGTAGCATGGGGCAAAACAGGAGAGTTTTGCAGTAAATATTTTAAAAAAGGTCAACAAGTTGGAATTATAGGTAGAATTCAAACAAGAACTTGGGAAGACCAACAAGGTCAAAAAAGATATGTAACAGAAGTCATAGCAGAAGAAACATATTTTGCAGATAGCAAAAGAGATTCTCAAGCAGATAGTGGCTTTGATAATACATTTGGCGGAGATAGTCAAGCAACAGGCGGAGACACATCAGACTTTGAAGTATCTTCAGGAGATGACCTACCATTTTAATTAAGAAGGGGGGAAAATGTAATGGCAGACAAGAAAAATAATAAAAATAGAAGAAATAATAATAAAGATTATGATGATGATTACAAAGTAAGAAAAGTAAGAAAAAAAGCTTGCCCACTTTGTAGTGATAAAAACTTAGTTTTAGATTATAAAAATCCAGAACAATTAAGAAAGTTCGTAAATGAAAGAGGAAAAATTCTTCCAAGAAGAACAACAGGTGCATGTGCAAAACATCAAAGAGATATAACTACAGCTGTTAATAGATGCAGACATATTGCTATGTTACCATATAGTCAAGACTAATTAATATTGTGCAATAAAGTTAGAACAAGTTTAAATAAGTTCTAACTTTATTTACATTATATAAGATTTTTCGGTTAGAATTTATAATATTTAGATAATTGTATATTTAAAGATTTTTTGTTCCTTACTGTCGCTGCTAAAATTCTTTGAATTTTACAGCTCCAAACTGCGCGAAACTGCAAAATCTTAAATATACAATAAATAAAAAACTTAAATTCTAAGCGAAAAGTTTTGTAAGAAGGGAAGAAAAAATGAAGAAAAGGAATATTATTATAATTATTACCGTTATATTAGTAATAATATCATTAATTGTCATAGGAAATTTAAACAGAAATGAAACTGAAAAAGATGACAAAGTAAGAATAGTAACATCATTTTATCCTATGTACATAATGGCATTAAATGTAACCGAAGGAATAGAAAATGTAGAAGTAGAAAACATGGCAGACAACCAAGTTGGATGTATACATGATTATACACTTACCACATCAGATTTAAAAAAATTTGAAAATGCAGATATTTTTATAGAAAATGGATATGGAATAGAAAACTTTTCAGAAAAGATAATAAATTCTTATCCAAATGTTAAAATAATAGAAGCAAGTAATAGCATTGAAGATATAATAACAGAGGAAAGTGGAGAAATAAATGCGCATTTTTGGACAAGTATAGATAATTACATATTGCAAGTAAGAAAAATTGCAGATAGACTAAAAGAGTTAGACAATGCAAATGAAGCTAAATATGAGGAAAATGTATCTGAGTATATTAAAAAATTAGAAAATCTAAAAACAAAATATAAAAATCAATTACAAAATATAAATGGAAAAAAAGTAGTATCTTTAAACGAAGCGTTTTCATACTTATTTAAATTTGTAGGAATTGAAGAAGAATTAATTTCAACAGACCATGAGCAAAGTGCATTATCTGCAGAACAAGTAAAAAATGTAATAGATATGATGAATAACGAAAATATAAAAACTATCATTATAGCTGAAAATGATGATGAACAAAATGCAACTGCAATTGCAAATGAAACAGGAGCAAAAATATATAGACTAAAAGATGGAATGTCTGGAGATGGATTAACTGACTCATATATAGATATAATGGAAGATAATTTAGAAACGTTAACTAGCGTTGAATAGAGAAAAAGGAGTAAAAATGGAAAGTTGTGGTCTACACTGTACAAAAATAGAAAATTTATCTGTTAAAATAGGAAAAGAAGATATAATAAAAGACGTTACTTTTGATATACATTGTGGAGAACTTTTAATGCTAATAGGAAGAAATGGTGCAGGAAAGTCAACACTCTTAAAATCTATATTAGGAGAAATTGAACATGAGGGAACAGTAAGCTTTATAGACATGAAAGAAAATAAAAAGAAAAAAATAAAAATTGGATATGTTCCTCAGAACTTAAATATAGAAAGAGATATGCCTACAACAGTTTACGATATGTTTGCATCATATATATCAAATAAACCCGTATGGCTTTTCAAAGATAAAAATTTATATAAAAAGATAAAAGAAAATTTAAAACTATTCGGAGCAGAAAAATTAATAGATAAAAGAGTTGGAAACTTATCTGGTGGAGAACTTCAAAGAGTGCTTTTATCAATTGCAACGGCTCCAGTTCCAAATTTGTTAATTTTAGATGAACCTGTTTCAGGAATAGATAGAAATGGTATAAAAGATTTTTATGAAATACTAGCAAGACTAAAAAAAGATTATGATATGTCAATTATATTAGTATCACATGATTTAGACTTAGTGCAAAAATTCGCAGATAGAGTTATTTTACTAGATAAAACAATAGTGAAAGAAGGAAAAGCAGAAGAAGTATTTAAAAGCAAAGAATTTATAGAAAGATTTGGGGAAGTATAATGGAAGTAATATATAATTTTTTAGAAGTAATATTGCCATTTGATTTTATGGAATATACATTTATGAAAAATGCATTTTTAGCGATACTTTTAGTATCTCCTGTTTTTGCAATAATTGGGACAATGATAGTAAATAAAAAAATGGCGTTTTTTTCAGATGCTCTAGGGCATTCAGCACTTACAGGAATAGCAATAGGAATGCTTTTAGGAATGACTAATATTAATATTTCAATGATAATTTTTGCAATAGTATTTGCTCTATTGCTTAATTTTATAAAAAATAAAACAACATATGGTGCAGATACAATTATTAGCGTATTCTCATCAATAGCAATAGCCTTAGGACTTGCAATATTAGCTCAAAGTGGAAGCTTTAACAAATATTCTAATTATTTAGTAGGAGATATATTAAGTATTTCTGAAACGGAAATAATTTACTTATTTGTAGCATTTATACTTACGTTTATATTTTGGTATTATTTATTTAATAAATTAAATGCTGTAAGTTTAAATACAACTTTGGCAAAAAGTAAAGGAATAAATGTAAAATTAATGGAAAATATATTTGCTGTTTTAATAGCAATAATGGTAATGATTTCAATAAGGTGGGTAGGAATTCTATTAATAAACTCTTTAATAATTTTACCAGCAGCATCAAGTAGAAATGTAGCAATGACTATGAGAAGCTATCATTTAATTGCCATTTTAATAGCTCTATTCTCGGGGATTATAGGACTAATTATTTCATACTATACAAATATACCAACAGGTCCAATGATAGTAATAATTTCTGGAATCATATATTTTATCACATTTGGAATAAAAAAATTAGGAATAGTAAATAAATAAAAAAATCATGAAATTTTTGTTTCATGATTTATTTTTTGTCAGAATAGATTTTTGGAAAATAAGGCATAATAAATTTTGTCGAATAAAGAAAAAATTTGTTGATAAAAAATAAAATCTATGTTAATATATAAAATGCACAAGGAGGTAATAAAATGGATTTCAAAGAATGGAAAGATTTTAATAAACAAGGGGAATGGACAAAAGAAATAGATGTAAGAAGCTTTATACAAGCTAATTATATTCCATATGATGGAGATGAAAGCTTTTTAGCAAATGCTACAGATAAGAGCTTAAAATTATGGAATAAAATACAAGAATTATATAAAAAAGAAAGAGAAAATGGAGTACTTGATGTAGATACAAAAACACCATCAGGAATAGATAGATATGCAGCAGGTTATGTAGATAAAGACCTAGAATTAATAGTTGGACTTCAAACAGATAGTCCACTTAAAAGAGCTATAATGCCTAATGGTGGAATAAGAATCGTAGAAAAATCTTGCGAAAGTTATGGATATAAAGTAGATGAAGAGATAGAAAATATCTATCACAATTATAGAAGAACACATAATGACGGAGTATTTGCAGTATATACACCAGATATAAGAGCAGCTAGAAGTTCACATTTACTAACAGGACTTCCAGATGGATATGGTAGAGGAAGAATTATAGGAGATTATAGAAGAGTTGCTTTATATGGTGTAGACAAACTAATAGAAGAAAAACAAGATGAGTTAAATATTTTAAATACAGATGAATTTACAGAAGAAATAATCAGAGATAGAGAAGAAACTCATGACCAAATACAAGCATTAAATGAATTAAAATCAATGGCTTCAAAATACGGATTTGATATCTCAAGACCAGCTGCAAATGCACATGAAGCTTTTCAATGGACCTACTTTGCTTACCTTGGTGCAATAAAAGACCAAAATGGAGCGGCAATGAGTTTAGGTAGAGTATCCACATTCTTAGATATATATGTGGAAAGAGACTTGAAGAATGGCGATATAACAGAAGAATTTGCACAAGAATTAATGGATCAATTTGTATTAAAACTAAGAATGGTAAGATTTTTACGTGCTCCAGAATATAACGCACTATTTAGTGGAGATCCAGTATGGGTAACAGAGAGCATTGGTGGAATGGGATTAGATGGAAGACCATTAGTTACTAAAAATTCATTTAGATTACTTCGTACACTAGAAAACTTAGACCCAGCTCCAGAACCAAATATAACTGTACTTTGGTCTAAAAATTTACCAGAAGGATTTAAAAAATATTGTGCTAAAATCTCAATTAATACATCATCAATTCAATACGAAAATGATGATTTAATGAGACCAATGTTAGGAGATGATTATGGAATAGCATGTTGTGTTTCTGCAATGAAAATAGGAAAACAAATGCAATTCTTTGGTGCAAGAGCAAACTTAGCTAAAACTTTATTATATGCAATAAATGGTGGAAAAGATGAAATATCAGGAAAACAAATAGGACCAAAATTTGAAGCAATTACATCAGAATATTTAGATTATAATGAAGTAATGGAAAAATATGACCAAATGATGGAATATGTAGCTAAGATATATATAAAAGCATTAAATGCAATTCACTATATGCATGATAAATATTCATATGAAGCATTAGAAATGGCATTACATGATAGAAAAATAAGAAGAACTATGGCATGTGGAATAGCAGGATTTTCTGTTGTTGTAGATTCACTTTCAGCTATAAAATATGCTAAAGTAAAAGTTATTAGAAACGAACAAGGATTAGCAGTAGATTATGAAGTAGAAGGAGAATATCCTAAATTCGGAAATGATGATGATAGAGTAGACGATATAGCTGTTAATTTAGTTAAAACATTTATGAAAAAACTACAAAAACATCATATATATAGAAATGCAGAACCAACATTATCTATACTTACAATTACATCAAATGTAGTATATGGTAAAAATACGGGAAGTACACCAGATGGAAGAAAAGCTGGAGTAGCATTTGCACCAGGAGCAAACCCAATGCATGGTAGAGATGAATCAGGTGCTTTAGCTTCAATGAACTCAATAGCAAAACTTCCTTATGAGTATTCAGAAGATGGAATATCTTACACATTTGCTATAACACCATCTACACTTGGACATACTGAAGAAGAAAGAATAACTAACTTAGCAAGCATGCTAGATGGATACTTTATGCAAACAGGACATCATATAAACGTAAATGTATTTGATAGAAATCTATTAATAGATGCGATGAATCATCCAGAAAATTATCCAAATTTAACAATACGTGTTTCTGGTTATGCTGTAAACTTTGTAAAACTTACTCGTGAACAACAAGAAGAAGTTATTGCAAGAACAATACAAGAAAAAATATAATTTTTAATTTGGGACGGTCCTTAAACAAAAATTTTCAATTAAGGACCGTCCCAAATCAGAAAAGGAGAAAAAATGGATAGTGAAAATGTAGTAGGCAAAATACATTCATTTGAAAGTTTAGGTGCAGTTGATGGACCTGGAATTAGGTTTGTAATATTTATGCAAGGATGTAATTTAAAATGTAAGTATTGTCAAAATAGAGACACGTGGGATATCAATTTAGGAAGTGCATATACGGTAAAAGAAGTTATAGAGAAAATAATGAGATATAAAAATTACATGGTTGCATCAAATGGTGGAGTAACGTTAAGTGGAGGAGAGCCACTATTGCAACAAGATTTTGTGATTAGCTTATTTCAAGAATTAAAAAAGCAAAATATATCTACATGTATAGATACATCAGGAATGTTTGGAATAACAAACAAAATTAAACAAATAGTAGACTTAACCGACATATTCTTGCTAGATATAAAATCTATAAATGATGAAACTTGTAAAAACTTAACAGGATTTTCAAATAAACAAGAACTTGAATTTGCAAAGTACGTTAGCGGAAAAAATAAAAGATTATGGATTAGACAAGTTTTAGTTCCAGGGATAACAGATAAAAAAGAAGATTTGCTACAATTAAAAAAGTTTTTGGATAGTATAAATGTAGAAAAATTTGAGTTTTTACCATATCATAAGCTGGGTAAATATAAATGGGAAAAACTAGGACTTTCTTATGAATTAGAAGATGTAAGAACAGCCAATAATGATGATGTAAAAAGAGCAAAGAAAATAATGAACATTGAAGATATGTGAAAAAATCAGAATTGGATTTGAATATGTAATGAAATTTACTCCGGTAATCTCTTGCAAATCCCCACAAAATAATATAAAATACTCTCAAATGAAAGGAGAGTATTTTTTATGAAAAAAGTTATAATAGCAATCCTTATAATCCTAGCCATTGGCGTTGTTTCAGTAGTAATATACATGAATAGAACAGAACCATCAGTTTGTTTGAAAGAATACTTTGACAAACTAAATGACAAAGATTACGAAGGAATGTATGAGTATGTAGAAACTGACATGTCAAAAGAAAATTTTGTAACGAGAGTAAAAAACATATATGAAGGAATAGAAGCAGCTAATATTTCTGCTACTGTGCTTACAAATACAGAAGATGAAAGTGATAATAGTATAACAAATGTAACATATAATAATTCTATGGATACACTAGCGGGAAACATGAATTTTATGAATACTGTTAAGGTAAAGAAAGTTGATGGAGAATACAAAATTGTATGGAATTCAGCAGTTATATTTCCAGAATTAAAAGATGAATACAAAGTAAGAGTAACAACACTAGAAAGCACTAGAGGAGCTATCTATGACAGAAATGATATAGCTATTGCAAAAGATGGAGAAGTATATTCTGTTGGTTTAGTCCCAGGAAAGATGGATGATACTACAGATTTAGCAAAGTTAGCAAATTTGCTAGGTATAACAGAAGAAACCATCAATAATTCCTTAAATGCTTCATATGTCAAAGAAGATACATTTGTGCCACTTAGAAAAATATCTAAAGATGAGCAAGATTTAAAAAATGAATTGTTAAATATAAAAGGAATATTAATTACTAATGTTACAGCAAGAGTATACCCATATAAAGAAGCAACATCTTTACTTACAGGCTATGTACAAGAAGATGAAGGCAAAACAGGATTAGAATATGCATATAACGATAGATTAAAAGGAACAGATGGAGAAGAAATTTATATCGCAGATGAAAGTGAAAATAAAGTAAAAACACTTGCAAAAAGAGATTTGAAAAATGGAGAAAATATTAAAACAACAATTGATGTAACAATTCAACAAGAACTATATAATCAATTTAAAGAGAATCCAGGAGCATCTGTAGCAATGAATTATAATACTGGAGAAGTACTTGCCTTAGTTAGTACTCCAGCATATGATGCAAATGATATTGTTTTAGGTGTAACTAATGATGAGTGGAATGAATTGCAAAATAATGAACAAAAACCTATGTATAATCGTTATTTATCTACATATGTGCCAGGTTCATCATTAAAACCAATAGTAGGAGCAATAGGACTAAGTAACAACAGTTTTACAGCAGATGAAGATTTTGGAGATAGCGGAAAGAGATGGCAGAATAGTGAAGAGTGGAAAGATTTATATGTTACTACTCTTACAGACTATTCAGGGCCAGCAAATTTGAAAAATGCACTTATATATTCAGATAATATATATTTTGCAAAAGCAGCATTAAAAATAGGAAAAAATAATTTGCAAAAAGGATTAGATAATTTTGGATTTAATGATAAAATATCTTTTGTGCAAGATATAACTAAATCAACATATGGTTCAATGGATAGTGAAGCGGCACTTGCAAATAGTGGATATGGTCAAGACCAAATGCTTGTAAATCCAATCCATTTAGCAATGATATACTCAAGTTTTGCAAATGGTGGAAATATGGTAATGCCATGCTTAGAATATACAGAGACAAAATATTATAAACAAAATGTTATATCACAAGAAATAGCAAATACAATAAAACAAGATTTAGTTCAAGTAGTAGAACAAGGAACTGGAAAAGAAGCAAAAATAGATGGAAAAACTATAGCTGGTAAAACTGGAACAGCAGAAATAAAAGAAAATCAACAAGATGAGAATGGCACAGAAATAGGATGGTTTAATGCTTTTGATGAAAATGGTCTTTTAGTTGTCAGCATGGTTGAAAATGTAAAAGGAAAAGGAGGAAGTCATTACTTACTTCCAAAAATAAAAACAGTATTTGAATAAATAATTAAAATAATACCATTGTTAAAATCAGAAAAACGTGGTATTATTTTATATGTTGGAGGGAAAATATGGGAAAAGTAATGTGGAAAGCAGGAACATTTGAATATCCGATACCAGCAGCAATGGTAAGTGTTGGAGATATGAATAATTCAAATATTATTACAGTTGCCTGGACAGGAATAATAAATACAAATCCAGCAATGTGCTATATATCTGTAAGACCTAATAGGTATTCATATAACATTATAAAAAATACAAAAGAGTTTGTTATAAACCTAACAACTGAAGAATTAACATATAAAACAGACTGGTGCGGTGTAAAAAGTGGAGAAAAGGTGGACAAGTTTAAGGAAATGAACCTAAATAAAGAAAAAGCAAATTTTGTTAAGTGTCCGCTTATTAAAGAAAGTCCTGTGTCTTTAGAATGCAAAGTAAAACAAGAAATAGATTTAGGAAGTCATACTATGTTTATGGCAGAAATTTTGTGTATAAATGCTGATGAAAAATATATAGACAAAAATGGTGCTTTTGATATTTCAAAATGTAAACTTATTGCCTATGCAAATGGTGGATATTATGCACTAGGTAAAAGAATTGGTAAGTTTGGATATTCTGTTAGAAAGAGGAAAGGAAGGAAATAAAATGGAAAATTACGTACATAAAGTTCAATATTATGAAACAGATAGAATGGGATTAACACATCATTCAAATTATATAAGATGGATGGAAGAAGCAAGAGTATATTGGTTAGATAAAATAGGAATGGGATTCGATAAACTAGAATCGATGGGCATTAGCTCACCAATACTTTCTGTTAATTGTAAGTATAAAAATGGAAGTACATTTGGAGATAGTATTGAAATAAAAACAAGTGTAACAAAATATAATGGTGTAAAAATTACAATTAGTTATGTGATGAAAAAAGTAGGAACAGATGAAATTGTGGCAACAGGAGATACAGAATTGTGCTTTATAAATCTAAATACTAGAAAACCAATTATATTAAAAAAGGAAAATAAAGAGCTTGATGAAATGATGAAAAAATCATTAGAAGAAAGTAAAATTGCAGAAAAATAAAAAGGGAAGATATCATTGCAGATATCTTCCGGAATTAGTTGGTATTCGGAATGCTTCCTAAATTTACTTTCATAAATTTATTCCGCTTAATATAATTTATCATACTTTGTAGAAAAATGCAATATTTTGTCGAAAAAAATTTTAAAAAAAATAGTAGTCATTGAAATTTTTAAGTATTAATGATAAAATTTTACTAGAAAAATAATAAAGGAGAAAACAAATGAAAAACGCTGAAAGCCTTGAGGCTGTAGATATATATATATATATATCGTAGGATTTAACGAAATAAACTTATGTAAACATAGAAAAGAAACTATGCTTTTTAGACGAATATAAAAGATTTACATTGGAATAAAAATAAGGTAAAAAAGGAATAATAGTAAATATATGATAATAAGCAATATTAAATAATTGCAAAATAAAATTTGTTATGGTATAAAATAAGTATAACTTACGAAAACTAAAATAGGAGGACAAAAGAAATGAAACAAAAAGAGAGAATAATTAGAAAAATTAAAAAAGAAATAAAACGGAATAACACTAATAGCATTAGTAGTGACAATTATAGTACTATTAATATTAGCAGCAGTGGCTATTAACTTAACAATAGGAGAAAATGGAATATTCACAAGAGCACAAGAGGCAGTAAACAAATATGAACAAGCAGAAGTAAATGAACAAGATGAATTAAATAAGGCAGTGAATATATTTGATGATTATTTGAATGGGAATGGTGGAGGAAATCCAGGAGATAATCCAGAAGAACCAGAAGGAGAATATAATACAGGAACAACAGTAGACGAAGCTAAAAAACAAAACGACAAACCATTTGAAAAAGATACAACAATAAAAGATGACTTGCAAAATGATGTAAGAATACCAGGAGGATTCCATATAGCAGAAGATTCAGCAACAAAAGTAGAAGACGGAATAGTAATAGAAGACAATGTAGGAAATCAATTTGTATGGATACCAGCAACGACAGGAACAGGTGTAACAATTCATACAACATTAGGGGATAAAACAATAATATATCAAAGAATAGCATTTGATGACCAAATAGCAACAGGAGAAATAGATGGAGAAACAAATAGTGAGAAAATACAAAATTCAGATTCTTCAGTCTATTATACGGAAAGTTTGCAAGTGGATGAAGAAACTAGTGTAAATGCAAATGGAGGCTATTATATAGGAAGATATGAAGCGGGAGATAAGGTATCAACAGATGCAGGAAAAATGAGAACATTAGGTGATAGCCCAACAAATGAAATAGCAATAAAGCAGGGACAGGCACCATATAATTATATGACTTATGATAATTCAAAAAGTTTAGCAGAAGGAATGGACAGCATAAGAGGATATACAGGAACAACAAAAATGGTAAGTAGTTATGCATGGGATACAGCAATAAACTTTATAAAAATAAAAACACCAGATTATGACTCAAATTCACCACAAGGAAATTATAAAAATACAACATTTACTTATGCTAATATAGGAGAAAAAGAGAAAACACAAACGAAGGCAAAAGATAGTAGTACATTAGTACCAACAGGACAAACTACACCAGTAAGTAATATCTACGATATGGGAGGAAATTGTTGGGAAAGAACTACAGAGTCTGTCTCTACCACGGGTTCTCCTATCAGTTGCAGAGGAGGAGATAATAGTGTTGTTTCAGACTTTTCGGCAGGTTGCCGCTCAAATGTCAATGATGTCGCCTTTACATATGATTCATTTCGTGTTACTCTATTTTGTAGCGTTGAAGACTAAGATAGTGTAAAACTCTAACGTATAATACGTTAGAGGTGTTTTTTGCCTCGTAATTTCGAATGGTCAGTCTAATAGAAATCATTTAGAAAATATAGTAGAATAGACTAGTTAAAAAAGGAGAAAATGATGAAAAAACTAATTGCAAAAATAGTCCTATTTTTTCTATATAGAGGATTTAAAGTTGTATATAAAATAGATGATAAAGTAAAGAATGAAATAGATAATTGGTATGATGGGTATGGAATAAAAATTATAACTAGCATAAATGGACCAAGTCTATATATAAAAAAGGAAAATGGAAAATTAGTTAGGATAAAAAATAAAGAAGAGAATGCAGAAATTGAAATAATATTCAAGAACTTTAATTCAGCTTTTTTACTACTTACAGGCAGAATGGGAATCTCTAAAGCTTATGCAGAGCATAGATTTTTACTTAAAGGTAATATAATGGATGCAATGAGTTTTGTTAGATGTACAGATATTGTAGAATCATATTTGTTTCCAAAAATCATTACTAAAAGAATATTAAAAGAAGTAACTAAAAGAAAAGTAAATATATTTATTGTATATATTAGGGTTATAATAGGAGGATAAAATGTTATTTTATGAATTTCAAAATTCGACAAAAATAGTATCTGGAAAAAATAGTGTAGCAAATATACCAGCAGAGTTAGAATTTTTTAATAGTAAAAGACCACTTTTAATTTCAGATACAGTATTAAATAAAATTGGAACTGTAGAAAAAATTTCAAAATCTCTTAAAGATGGAAATATAGAAATAGGTTATACATATACAGAAGTGCCTCAAGATTCAGATTTAGAGGTTATTAATAAACTTTGTAAGATATATAAAGAAAACAATTGTGATAGTATAGTTGCAGTAGGTGGAGGCTCTGTAATAGATACTGCAAAAGGTGTTAGAATGCTTATTTCACAAAATGTACAGGACATTAATAATTTAATGGGAAATGAAATTTTGAAATATGGAATCCATGTACCTTTTATAGTTATACCTACTACAGCTGGAACCGGTTCAGAAGTGACATTAGTTGCAGTAATAGAAGATAAAATAAAGAATGTAAAAATGGAATTTATTTCATATTTCTTACTACCAGATGTAGCAATACTTGACCCAAAAATGACAGTTTCTCTTCCTAAAAAAGCAACAGCATCAACAGGAATGGATGCACTTTGCCATGCAATAGAAGCATATAGTTGCATTCAAAAAAATCCAATGAGTGATAGTTATGCAATTTCAGCAATTTCTTTAATAAGGGATAATTTATTAAATGCAGTAGAAAATGGTAATGACGAAGAAGCAAGGTTAAATATGGCAAATGCTTCACTTATGGCGGGGGTAGCATTTTCTAATTCAATGGTTGGATTAGTACATGCAATAGGTCATTCAATAGGAGCAGTATGTCATATTCCACATGGAGACGCAATTAGTATATTACTTCCATATGTTATGGAATATAACTTAGACAAATGTGAAGAAATCTATGCAAAATTATTACTTTTCTTTGGAACTGAAGAAGAATATATGAATACTCCTAAAGAAAAAAGAGCAGAAAAACTAATTGAAAAAGTTAGAAATATGATAAATGATTTACATGAAAAAACAGGACTTCCTAATAAACTAGAGATAAGCGATGAAGAAATAGAAAAAGTTGCAAAAACTGCCATAAATGATGGGGCTATTATTGTAAATCCTAAGAAAGCAGATTTCGAGGATATAGTAGAAATATTGAGGAAGGCAAGATAGTATGGAAAAAATAGATGAAATATTGAAAAAACAAAGAGAATTTTTTAATACTGGAAAAACAAAAAACGTAAAGTATAGATTAGAACATTTAAGAAAACTAAGAAAATCTATTCTTGAAAATGAAGGAGAAATAAAGAAGGCTTTAAAATTAGATCTGAATAAATCAGATAGTGAAAGTTATATGACTGAGATAGGTATGACACTTTCTGAATTAAGCTATGACATAAGGCATGTTAAGTCTTGGTGCAAAAATGAGAGAGTGGGAACACCACTTGCACATTTTCCATCCAGAAGCTTTATTTCGAAAGAGCCCTATGGAATAACATTAATACTTTCTCCATGGAATTATCCTTTTATGCTATTGATAGAGCCTCTTATAGGTGCTATTTGTGCTGGAAATTGTGCAGTTCTAAAACCTTCAGAATTTGCACCAAATACAGCAAATGTGATAGAAAAAATTATTAAAGAATGTTTTGAAGAAGATTATGTTACAGTTATTCAAGGAGATAAAGATGTAAGTCAAGCTCTTATTGAAAAGAATTTTGATTATATATTTTACACTGGCGGAACAAAAGTAGGAAAAATAGTAATGCAAGAAGCATCAAAGAATTTAGTACCTTTTACTTTAGAATTAGGTGGAAAAAGTCCTTGTATTATTGATGAAAAATATAGTATGCATTTAGCTGCAAAAAGATTGTTATTTGGAAAACTTTTGAATGCGGGACAAACATGTATTGCACCAGATTATGTATTAGTAAATGAAAATGTAAAAGAAGAACTTATAGAAGAATTTAATAAAGTTTTAAAAGAATTTTTAGGAGAAAATCCAATTGATAATGAGGACTATCCTAAAATCGTAAATGAAAGACATTTTGCCAGACTTTCAAATTTAATTGAAGGTGAAAAAATATTAATAGGTGGAAAAACAGATAAGAAATTGTTGAAAATAGAACCAACTATATTGGATAATCCTAAAATTGATTCTAAAGTAATGAGTGAAGAAATATTTGGTCCAATTTTACCTATTATTTCATACAAAACAATTGAAGATGCAATAGCATATGTGAAAAAGTTTGAAAAACCTCTAGCACTTTATATGTTTACAAATGACAAAAAAATTCAAAATAAGATAATGAATGAGCTATCTTTTGGTGGAGGATGTATTAATGACACTATAATTCATATAGCAAATTCTAATATGGGATTTGGAGGAGTTGGATATAGTGGAATAGGAAATTATCATGGAAAAAGAAGTTTTGATACATTTTCTCATGAAAGAAGCATTACTAAAAAGTATGTTTTAGATTTACCAATGAGATATATGCCATACAATGATTTTAAAGATAAATTAATAAGAATGTTTTTAAAATAAATAAAAATACAATTTACAGAAATATTAATGATTTAACTATTGTATATTTGAAACTTTGCAGCTCCGCGTAAGCGTTTAAACGAGCTTAAAAGGATTTTAAGCGAAGTGCGTTTGGAGCGAAGCGATCGCAAAGAGCAGAACTTCAAATATACAATTATAAAAAATAATAATGTCTGTGAATTGTATTTTTTATTTATATTTTATTCATATGACTATATTTTAATTTTGTAGCCATACCACCTCTTATGTGTCTTTCAGCCTTATTTTCATCAAGAACTTTTCTTACTTCTTGTGCAAGTGATGGGCTTATTTCTAATAAACGTTCAGAAACATCCTTATGTACCGTTGTTACTTTTCGTAACGGTAGAATTTATATCATCAAAATTCGTAATTACTGTAGGTTGACTTCCAATTTCATTTAATAATTTTAATC
>CAKNIZ010000008.1 GCA_930980855.1 uncultured Clostridium sp. | reverse complement strand
TTAAAGGATTAGAAAAAAGAATAAAAAAATTGCCTACATTTACTTGACACATACTATATGGTACCAAAAAGCAATATAAGTATTGTAAAATAAAGAAAAATATGATATTTTAAAAATAGCCTATAAATAGGTTTATTAAATGAACCTAAAAATATAGAAGAAAAATGATAAAAATATAAAATCAAAAAGAAATCTAAAAAAATCAATTTATTCAAGAAATTTTTGAAATTCAATGAATGAAAATCCTACAAAAAATTTATGCTATCTTAATGTCAAATTTTATTTGTCAAGTTAAATATTATATGTTAAAATATATTTAACTTAACCCTCTACTACTTTTGTAGTAAGACGGGAGCCTAAATGATTTTGGAGAGTTCAGAGCAACTCTCCTTTTATATAGAAATTTTATTTTGTAAAATATTTAATAATTTGCTCGTCTATTAAATCAAGAGATTTATTAGATATTTTTACATTTCTTCTGACAGTATCTTTGAAGATTCTTTGTTTGCTAACTGTAGTTATTTGAGTAATTAATGCTATACTATCTTTTTCCATTTTACCAATTTCTTTTTCGATTTTTTTCTGAAATACATTATAAAGTTCTTTTCCAAGATTTACAGACGAAGAATCATATTGTTTATTATCTTTCCTAGATGTTAATGGAATAACATTTAAAGCTCCATTTCTAGTATTATCATATTTATTTAGTACAATACAATAATGTAATCTCCTAATTCATTTCCAATATTAAAACCCAAGTTTACTTTTATTACATCACCACGAGAATACATACCAGATTTTGCAATATTAAATGTTCTTTCTTCATCATGGTATTCAGCAAAGTCATTTATCCAATAAGCGAATAAATCACTTTTCTTATATTCATTTAATTCTATATGTTTCAAAAAAGATAAGTCTAATCTATTTAAAGAATTATCCTTATGCAGGATAGCATTGTTTTTTAGTTTAATTTCATCTTCCTTCATAGTATCACTCCTAGTAATTTAATATAGAAACATTTGTTTAAAGTTCAATAGCTATTGAAAAATAATTTTATTGTTGCTATAATTTATACAACAGTTGATTTATCGAATTATATTTAAGCAAGAGTGGGAGAAAATATTATGGAAGAAATGTTAGATATATTAGATGAAAACGGAATATTTACTGGTAGGAAAAAAGGACGAAGTCTGGTACACGAAGAAGGAGATTGGCATAAGGTTGTACAAATATTTGTAGTTAATGGAAATGAAATATTATTACAACAAAGAGCCTTAAATAAAAAATCAGATCCAGGAAAATGGTGTGCATCAGCTTCAGGACATATTAGCGCCGGAGAAACTAGCTATACTGCTGCTATTAAAGAATTTCAAGAGGAATTAGGTATAAAAGCTGAAAAAGATAAATTAAAATTAGTAGATACTTTTAAATCTCCATCTATTAGAGTAAACAATGGTAAAACAATATATAATAATCATTTTGTTGATTTATATATAAGTGAGCAAATTATAGACTTAGAAAAAGTACATTTACAACAAGAAGAAGTTGCACAAGTAAAATTTTATAAAATAAGTGACTTTGAAAAAATGGTTAAGTCTAGGGATGAAAGATTAACTGATACACCGATTTTATTTGAGCATTTATTAAATAAATTATAGAGAAAAATATTGCTTTTATAAAAGACAATCAGTAACAGATATACTTGATAAAAATTATGTAAATATGATATAATAACAATACATACGCGAAAACATTACGTTTTCAAACAAAACCATTTTTAATGGGAGGTATGAAGAATGAACAACGATTGTGAATACAATCGGACGTTAGCAGAAAAAGAGCGTGAGTATTGGGAAAAAATAAGAAGAGCTAAGCAAGAATACGAACAGGTAACAGCAGAGATTCAGCGAAAAAAGGAAGAGCTTGCAAAGCTGAAAAGTCAGATTCGACTCGCCGAGGAAGATTTGAAACAGACCAAGTACAAAATAAGAATGGCCGAAGAGGATGCTTCTTATTGGAAAAGAAAGGCGAGACTTTCTGAAGCTCACGCAAAGTCTGCAAACAAATGAGGACATCTCAGACCTGTAGGCTGACTACTAAAATGAGAATAGGAGTAAGTTCCATGGGACTTACTCTTATTTTTTTTGAAGTAAAAAAGTAGAAATTATTTAGCTTTTTTAAAACTAAAAGAATAAAAATTATATATTGAAAATGAGCATTTAGTGTGTTATACTAGATGTAGTTTTTTTTAAAGAAAGGTATAAATAATGGGATTTTTTGATAAATTAAAACAAGGATTAGCAAAAACAAAGCAAGTTTTTAGTTTTACAAAAGTAGATGAAAAACTAATGGACGAACTAGAAGAAAAGCTAATCATAGCAGATGTTGGAATGGAGACAACAGAAAGAATTATAGAGAATCTTAGAAGTAAAATAAAACAAGATAATATAAAAGATGCAGAAGAAGTAAAAGAAGCATTAAGAGAAGAGATGAATAAGATTTTTGAAGAAAATGATTCAAATTTGGATATCTCACACACTCCAGCAGTTATTTTAATGGTAGGTGTTAATGGTGCAGGAAAAACTACATCTATAGGAAAAATAGCTAATAAATTAAGAAATGAAGGAAAGAAAGTAATAATTGCAGCAGGAGATACATTTAGAGCAGCAGCAACAGAACAATTAGAGGTATGGGCAGAAAGAGCGAAATGTCAAATAGTAAAAGGACCAGAAGGAGTAGATCCAGCCTCTGTAATATTTGATGCCATAAAAACTGCAAAACAAGAAAATGCAGATGTCCTAATCTGTGATACAGCTGGAAGATTGCAAAACAAAAAACATTTGATGGACGAGCTTGAAAAAATAAAAAGAGTTATAGATAGAGAACTACCAGATAGTTCAAAAGAAACTCTATTAGTTTTAGATGCATCTATAGGGCAAAATGCTATTTCACAAGTAAAATCTTTTAAAGAGACTACGGGAATAACAGGGCTTATAGTTACAAAATTAGATGGAACAGCTAAAGGAGGAGTAGTTTTAGGCATAGTACAAGAGAATAAAATTCCTATTAAATTTATAGGAGTCGGAGAAAAGATTGATGATATGGAAGTCTTTAATAGCAAAGAGTTTATTGATGCTATTATATAAAGAGGTGAATTTAAGTGAGTAAAAATGTAGAAAAAAAAGAAGAAATAAAGAATGATACAACTACAAAGGTAAATGAAAAAGTTAAAAAAAATAAAACAAGAAAAAGGACCATTATAGTTTTAGTAGTAGCACTTTTAGCTCTATTAGTAGGATATGTTTATTTAAGAGGTAGTTATTTAGAGGTAAAATCTATAGGCGAAAACTATTTAACAGCATTTTGGAAAAACATAACATATACGGCAATTACATTTGTAATAAATTTTGCTTTTCTATATTGTGCTTTTTATTTTACAAATAGAACAATAAAAAAAGGATTAAAAGTATTTTTTGATGATGAAAAAAAGGAAATGCCAAGATTCCCTAATAAATCAATTTCATTTGTAATTTCTTTAATTGGAAGCGTGGCAACTACTCAATTATTGCTAAATAACATATTGTTATGTTTTAGTAATTCACAATTTGGAATGACAGATAAAGTTTTTGGACTAGATATTTCATATTTTTTATTCCAAAAACCACTAATTAACTTTGTACTTATGTATTTGTTAGTAGTAATAGTTGCTACAATTATTTATGCGATTGTATATTCTATTATAGTACTAAATATTAGTTTTGACGGTGTAGATAGAGAGTCTATAAAAAAATGTGATTTACTTGGAAAATTAGGTTCAAGAATAAAATTAATTGCTATATTATTAGGACTAATAGTTTTCTTCTACATGGTTCAAAATATAGGAAATGAAAAATTCTTAACAATTGAATTAAATGATGCTACATCATATTCACTATTTGGAGCAGGAATTGCTGATGTAACTGTGAAATTATGGGGATATGTAATTCTTGCAATATTAACTGTACTATCTGTATTTAGAGCATATAAAGCTTTGAAAGAGAAAAGTACAAGACGTGTTGTTGGAAATATATTAATTGTTCCAGTTTACCTAGTTATATTAGCATTAATCCTTGCAGGATACCAATTGATTTTCATAGGCTCAAATCAATTAGATGATAATCAAGAATTTATTGAAGAAAATATAGAAAAAACCAAGATGGCTTTTGGCATCAATTTTGATGAGCAAAATATTGAATATTCAGGAACTATTACAGATAAAGAAGTATCAGATTACAGTAATGTACTAGATAATGTAGCTATTGTAAGTAGTAGCAATGTTTTACAAGATTTACAAAGCTCTCAAACTTCAAAAGGGTATTATACTTTTAGAACAACTCAAATTGAACAATATAATATAAATGATAAACCAACTCTTGTATATGTTACGCCAAGAGAAATTTCAAATAATAATACAACATACTCAAGCAAGACTTATGAATACACTCATGGCTATGGTTCAGTTATAACACTCGCAGGTAGTGCTGATGAAGAGGGAAATTTACAAAATATACAAAAAGAATTTGGAGATAATTCAAATCTATCAATTTCAATTACAGAGCCAAGAATATATTTTGGACTAGAAACAAATAATCCAATTGTAGTAAATAGTGAGAATAATTCAGAGTTCGATTATTTAAATGAGCAAACAGGAGAAGAAGAAGAATATACGTATACTGGAAATGCGGGACTTAATTTGAATTTCTGGGATAGATTGATTTTAGGAATAAAAGAAGGAAATTTACAATTAGCTTTTTCAGGAAATGTATCAAAAGAAAGTAAAATAATTACAAGCAGAAATATATTAGAACGTGTAAAAGTAATAATGCCATATTTAAAATATGATGAAAATCCATACTTAGTAATGGATGATTCGGGAGACCAATATTGGGTAATAGATGCATATACAACATCAAATAGTTTCCCATTTTCTCAACAATTATTACTAGATAATGGAGATACAATTAATTATATACGTAATTCTGTAAAAGTAATTATAAATGCTTTTGA
This sequence comes from uncultured Clostridium sp., assembly GCA_930980855.1. GTDB lineage: Bacteria > Bacillota > Clostridia > TANB77 > CAG-508 > CAG-793. The sequence continues at coordinate 52,150 of CAKNIZ010000008.1, read as the reverse complement.
TGGAACAACAAAGTTCTATATTACTGATAGAACAGACCCAATTGCTATGGCATATAACAATATGTATCCAGAACTATTTGCATCAAAAGACGAAACAATTCCAGAGGGTATAAGTAAACATTTTGTATATCCACAATATTTATATGATATTCAAGCAGAAATAATTCAAAAATACCATAATATTGTACCAGAAGTATTTTATAGAGGAAATGATATTTGGCAAATAGCTGAATCAAATAGTAATGGAAGAACTGCAGAACCAATGGAAAGTTATTATACAATGGTAAAAACGCCTGATTCTGATGAAGAAATGTTAGGATTAGTAATACCATTTACACCTTATGGAAAGCAAAATATGATATCATATATGGTAGGAACATACGAAAATGGAGAGCCTAAACTTGCTGTGTATGAATTTCCAGCAGATAGTAATGTGTTAGGACCAATGCAAATAGAAACTCAAATAAACCAAGACGAAACAATTTCAAAAGATATAGCGAGTTTGAGTGTAAGTGGTACAAAAATAACAAAGAACTTGATTGCCGTTCCAATTAATAATACAATATTATATGTTGAGCCAATATATCAACAACTATTAAATGAAACAACAGAGCAAAAACCTACTTTAAAAAGAGTTGTAGTTGCCTCTGGAAATAAAATAGCAATTGGAAATAATGTAGAAGAAGCAGTTTCTAAATTATTATCGCAATCAGCAGGAAATATAAATATTACAAATCCTGATAATGTTGAAGATTTAGTTAATGAAATAATTAAGGCCAATAATAATGTGAAAAATTCAAGTAGTAATTCTGATTGGAGATTGTTCGGTGAAGATATGCAAACTTTAACATCATTAATAGAACAATTAGAGAATATTGTTAGTGAAAATACTAATCAGAATACGACTAATGAAGTAATAAATGATGTAACAAATAATACAATTAATAATATAGAAAATTAATGGCTAAAGGAGAAACAAAATGAATACACCTAATAAATTAACTGTTTTTAGAATAATATTAGTACCACTTATGGTAATAGTATCACTTATAAATATACCAGTAGAATTCTATGGAATTCCTCTTACATTTATAATAATGGATATTATATTCATAATTGGTTCTTTAACAGATAAATTAGATGGGTATTTAGCAAGAAAAAATAATCAAGTTACTAATTTTGGAAAGTTTTTAGATCCGATAGCCGATAAAATTCTAGTAATTTCAGCAATGCTTATATTAGTTGATGCAGAAAGGTTACCTTCTTGGATTCCTATTATAATAATAACAAGAGAACTTGCTGTTTCAGGATATAGATTAATTGCTGTAGAGCAAAATGGAAAAGTAATAGCTGCAAGCGTTTGGGGAAAATTAAAAACAGTTACTCAAATGATAGCAATAGCATTAGCCTTTATTGATGTAAATTCATTTGGAGCAATATTCTTTAAAGAACTAGATACAGTACCATTTGTGATTAATTTACTTACAACATCACTTATGATTATTTGTGTAGTTGCAACAATATTTTCAGGATATGAATATTTGAAAGATGGCAAGGATTTACTGAAAGATGTAAAATAATTTTGTGAGGTATATAATGGAAGCAAAAGAAAGAATAGAAGAGTTACGTAAAATTATAGAATATCATTCAAAAAAATATTATGATGAAGATAAGCCAGAAATATCTGATTATGAATATGATACTTTGATGAATGAGCTAAAAAAATTGGAAAAAGAAAATCCAGAGTATATAACAAAAGACTCTCCAACTCAAAAGGTTGGAGGTCATGTTAGAGAAGACTTTACAAAGGTTACTCATGAAGTGCCTTTGCAAAGTCTTCAAGACGTATTTTCTTTTGAAGAACTTTATGATTTCGATAAAAGAATTAAGGAAAAAGCTGATGAATTTGATGAGAAATTTAATTATTGTGTTGAAACAAAAATAGATGGTTTATCTTGTGCTATAAAATATGAAAATGGAATTTTAGTACAAGGAGCTACTAGAGGAGATGGAATTGTTGGAGAAGAAATAACACCAAATGTTAAAACTATAAAAACAATTCCACATAAATTAAAAGAACCAATAAATATTACAGTTAGAGGAGAAGTCTTTATAAGTAAGGGAGATTTCGAAAAGCTAAATGAAGAAAGAGAAATTCTAGGAGAACCACTTTTCGCTAATGCAAGAAATGCGGCAGCAGGTTCATTAAGACAATTAGATTCGAAAATAACTGCTAAAAGACCTCTTGATATCTATATTTTTAATGTACAAAAAATAGAAGGAAAAGAATTTAATTCTCACTGGGAAGAACTTAATTACTTAGAAAGCTTAGGTTTTAATGTAGTTCCTTTCAGAAAATTATGCCATAATATGAAAGAAGTGATTTCGGCAATAGAAGAAATAGGCGAAAATAGAGAAAATTTAACATTTGGAATAGATGGTGCAGTTGTAAAAGTAGATAATTTAAAATTCAGAGAAGAATTAGGCTCTACTTTTAAAGTGCCAAAATGGGCAATTGCATATAAATATCCACCAGAGAAAAAAGAAACTATTTTAAAAGATATTATTTGCCAAGTAGGAAGAACAGGAGTTATAACTCCTATGGCTGTTCTTGAACCAGTAAAAGTTGCAGGTTCAACAATATCAAAAACTACTTTGCATAATGAAGATTTTATAAAAGAAAAAGATTTAAAAATTGGAGACCATGTAATCATTCAAAAACAAGGTGATGTAATTCCAGAAGTAGTTGACGTACTAAAAGATAAAAGAGATGGAACAGAAAAAGACTTTGAAATGCCAAAGGTTTGCCCTGTATGTGGCGCACCAGCAATAAGAGAAGAAGGAGAAGCAGCTGTCAGATGTACTGGAATTGAGTGCAGTGCTAAAGCTTTAAGAAACATTGCTCATTTTGCATCAAAAGATGGAATGAATATAGATGGTTTAGGATATAAAATAGTTGAACAATTATTGGAAAACAAATTGATAAAAGATATAGCAGATATATACTCATTAACAGTAGAAGACATTGCTTCACTTAGAAAAAATGGTAAGAAATTTGCAGAAAATCTTGTAAATGCTATTAGTGAAAGCAAAAATAGAGATTTAGAAAATTTAATATCTGCTTTTGGAATTAGACATGTTGGCAAAAAACTTGCTAAAGTACTTGCTAAAAAATATGGAACATTGGAAAATCTTATGAATGCAACAGCTTTTGATTTGACTACAAAGGATGACATTGGAGAAGTAATTGCAGAGAGTATATGCAACTTCTTTAAAGAAAATCAAACCTTGGATTTAATCAATAGATTAAAAGAAGCAGGAGTAAACATGTCACATTTACAAGAAGTGCAAATAGACGATAGATTTGAAGGAAAAACATTTGTACTAACAGGAACTCTTTCAAAATATTCGAGAGGTGAGGCAAGTGATATAATTGAAAAATTTGGAGGAAAAACATCAGGAAGTGTTTCTAAAAAAACAGATTATGTTTTAGCAGGTGAAGATGCAGGAAGTAAGCTAGATAAAGCTCAGAAGTTAGGAGTAACTGTGCTTTCAGAAGAAGAATTTGAAAAAATGATAAAGTAGGAGATAACATGGACGGAAAATATACATTTAATAGATTTTCAAAAGACTTAGATGATGGATATAAAATATTATTTAATTATGTAAGAAATAGATATGTAGTTTATAAGGTGAAAGAAAATTGTTATATGCAAGAATTAGTAGAACAAATGAGTAGAAATCCAGTACCTGAAAAAGCTATGATAACATTTAAAGCTATTAAGCAAATGTTTCCTTTTATGGAAGAGATTGAATATAGACAAGAAGGTTAGTTAGGTGAATTAAAATGGCAGAAGAAGAAGGAAAAGAATATAAAATAGAAGATGTAGAAGTAAATTCAGATAATAAAGAATTCATGTTGCAAGCAATAAAAGATGGTGCATCATGGGCTTTAGCATATGCTACTGAAAAACTATTAGCAGATAGAGAATTAATACTAGAAGCTGTGAAAAAAGATGGACAAATATTATATTATGCAAGTAAAGAATTAAGAGATGATAAAGAAGTTGTTTTAACTGCTGTTTCCAATAAAGGCATAATATTGAAATATGCAAGTAAAAGATTAAGGGGAGATAAGGAAGTTGGACTTGCAGCAATAAAACAGAATAAAACAGCAGAAATGTACTTGACTGATGAATTACGAAAAGATGAGGAGATAAATAACTTCTTGCATCCACCTGAAAGCGAATAAGAAAGAATTGTATATTTAGAAATTTTTTGTTCCTTACTGTCGCTTACGCTCCAAACGCACTTCGCTGGAAATTCTTCCAGCTCGTTTGAACGCTTGCGCGGAACTGCAAAATTTCAAATATACAATTTATATATTCATATAAAAATGAGAATATATTTTTTCATTTAAGGTGAACGACAGTGAACCGGCCTCTGTGTCCTCACAGAGAGAAATGAAAAAAATATTCTCATTTTATTTATTAAATATGAACAATTATAAGTGAGATTAAATCCCACGTAAGCCCGAATTAGGTTCTACATTAATAGTTTTTTGATTTGTATAAATCACATATCCAGGAACAGCACCGTTTGGCTTTTTGACATATTTCTTTAATGTATAGTCAACAGGAACATTAGAAGAAAATTTGGCTTTACTATAATAAGCTGCAATTTGAGCACATTTTATCAATGTTTCAGTTTTAGGCGTATCTCCTTTACATCTTAGAATTACATGGCTACCATGAATATCTTTCGTATGGAACCAATAATCATTATCATTTGCAACTTTCATTGTTAAATAATCATTTTGTCTATTATTTTTTCCAACTAAAACAGTATACCCATCAATAGTTAATCTTAAATAGTTTTCATTACTTGAAGTTGTTTCTTTTTTATCCTTTTTATTTTGCTTAAAATTGTCATTAAATAAAATATTTTCAGAAATTTCATTATATATTTCATTAACTGAATCTATATCATTTGCATTATCTAATTCATAAATCAAACTTCCTAAATAATCTAATTCTTTTTCACTGTCCTTTTTTTGTATATTTACTACCTCTAAAGTATTTTTTAATTTATTATATTTTTTATAATATTTTTCAGCATTTTGCGAAGTAGAAAGGTTTGTATCAATAGGTATTTTCACAATAGCATTGTTATCATAATAATTTTCTACTTCAACGAAATCATCTGAAGTTCTTAATGTATCAATTCTATAAATATTAGCAATTAAAAGTTCACCAAAAATCTTATATTTTTCCATATTCTCGCAATCGTGAATTTTTTTATCAATGTTATCTAATTTTCTAGTGATTTTATCAAGTGTTCCATTAATGATTTTTAGTAAGTTATTTCTATAATTCTTAAAAATTTCATCTTGCGATTTAGCAAAATAAAAATTATCCAAGAAAAAGTTTATTTGAAAAGTATCTGTTAATTCATCACTTAAAAATATGGTATAATTATTTTTATATTCTCTGCATATAACATTTTCAGAGTTAATAATTTTAATAATATATTGATATATTTCAGAAAGATTTGTTTCTGTTGCCATATTAGAAATTTTTAGCTCTTCTAATGCACTTTGAATAAATAGTTTACTAATTCCAACAAAACTATTCGGAATAATTGTATCCGAATTATGAGATTCTTGAGTTAGGCAGAACTTAATGAATTCTTCTTCAGATAAATCAAGTAAGTTTTGCTTATTTGAAGTAGGTAAAATATATTTTCTACCTGGCATAATATTTCTAGATGTTTTTTCTAAGGTTTCATTATCAAATTTTTTAAGAGCATCAATAATATTCCAATCCTGATTTAATAAAATAACATTGCTGTATTTTCCCATAAGCTCAATTGCTAAAGTTCTGGTAACTTTGTCATTCATTTCGTTTAGACATTCAAAATCTATAAAAACAATTCGTTCTAACCCATGCATATAAGTTTTATTAATTTTAGAACCTATTAAATATTTTCTCAAAATCATACAAAAGTTAGGAGCTACATATGGGTTTGACTTTTCTTTAGTAGTTAAATTAATTCTATAATTATTAGCTGTAGTATTTATATTTACTGCATATGTTGTTCTATCAGCATATATGCTCATTATAATTTCATTACTAGTTGGTTCATATATTCTATTTACTTTGCCATTAATAAGAACTTTTAATTCTTTTATAACAGAATTTAAAACTAGTCCATCAAGTGCCATAATATTTCCTCCATTTTTCCCGTAAATCATAACATATAATCATTGAAAAAACAAGATAACTTTTTTAGCTTTGGTTTTTTAAAGTTACTATTTACAGTAGTTATAAAATATTTTGATTGTATATTCAAAGATTTTTTTGTTTCTTGCTGTCGGACATAAAGTCCTCCAAACTGCGCGAAACTGCAAAATCTTGAATATACAATTATTTAAATTTAAAATTGACTGTAAATAGTAACTTTTAAAACAAAAAAATTGTCAAGAAAAATAAAAAAACGTTGCACTTTGTTTTTTGTTATGTTATAACATATATATACTAAGGATATTATTAATTTAACTATAGGTGATAATGGAATTATAAGTAGAGCAATGCATGCATCAAATACATATGATAAATCTGTAGTTAATGAAAGAGAAGAAATTAAAAAATTTGATGATGAATTCGAAAAAATAGTAACGGAAATAGATTGACACGATCCATAGTAGTTATAAAATGCTTCAAAGTTGTAAACATAAATTAATTAATAGTTAAAAAAGCTTGAAATCTATTGACATTATGCCGTTTTATCAATATAATACAAAGGTAAATACAGTGGAGGTATACTTTTAGATGACAAACAGCAACGTTTTCTTTTCAAAAGACTTATATGATAACATACCAGATGAAGAGTTAATTAAAAAGATAAAATCTAACGATACGGTGGCTTTGAATTTTTTAATTCATAGATATAAAGATGTTGTAAGTATGAAAGTTAGCAAATACTATTTAAATGGCGCTGAAAAAGAGGATATTGAACAAGAAGGTTTGATTGGTCTTTATAAGGCTATTAGAGGTTTTGACTTAGAAAAGCAAAATTCTTTTAAAACATTTGCCAACCTTTGTATAGAAAGGCAAATTATAACTGCAATAAAAGGTTCAAATAGACAAAAGCATATGCCACTTAATTCTTATTTGTCATTAAATACGTCAAATTATGAAAATGAAGATGGAGAAGAAGAAGGACAATTGATTGAGGTACTTGATGCTAATACTGTTGAAGATCCATTAGATACAGTCACAAAAAATGAATATTATAAAATGGTAGAAAAGACTATAGATGAATCACTTAGTGATTTTGAAAAAAAGGTTCTAGCAAAGTTTATAGATGGGCAAAGCTATATTCAAATTGCAGAAAGCCTGAATTCACCAGTAAAATCAATAGACAATGCAATTCAAAGGATTAGAAAAAAAGCGATAAAAAATTTAGAAAATGAATAAATTAGTAAAAAAGATTGCGGGCGTATTAGATTATAAAAAAATTATAAGCCCGCTTTATAAAATATAATACGCCTATGTAGCTCAGTTGGTAGAGTGCAGCCTTGGTAAGGCTGAGGTCACGGGTTCAATCCCCGTCGTAGGCTCCAAGTTAATAAATATATTTTTTTACTTTCAAAACAAAGTGGTGAAGGACTGGAATTTATGGATAAAATGAAAGAAACTTTAAATGAAGAATTTAATAACAAAGTCACAGAAAATGGTGCATTAGGATATAGAACTACAGGAAAAGCTATGCTGGATTTTAACTATAAAGTAGCAAGCTATAGAGATAAACCAGAAAATGAAATAGTAAAAGATTTTGATAAGGTATGGTTAGATGATAAAATACTAGCAATGCAATTCTTATTCTTTATAAGAGATAGAGAAGAAGGTTTAGGAGAAAGAAGAATATTTAGGGTAATAATAAAACACCTTGCCAATACTGAACCGGAAATGGTTAAAAAGGTTGCAGAAGTTTTGGAAGGATAACTTGACAATAGTTAATTGCTATGCTATTATTAGCATAAATTAAAAGTTCTGACAGCAATTTTAAAATATTAGGTGAATTTGTGATTTAAAAAAATCAAAAAGTTGGCTTAATGCCAATAATAGTTATAGAACTTTGTTTGTATTTTTTATTAATCTTTAAAATTATAAAAATATATGTTATAATCAATTTGTCTATTGTACTTTACACAGCAAAGTCAAGAGAAAATACATTATTTTTTTCTGGAGGGGCTGTGTAAACCTCCAGATATTTTAGGAGGAATTTGCATGGATGGTAATCGGCATGACGAACTTGAAAGACGTATAACACAGCTAGAAGTAGCAGAAAGCGAACTAAGAAGCAATAAAAGACTTTGGTGCATAGATCTTTATCTTAATAATACAACAAAAGGCCAATTGCTTATTGAAAATATGCATCTTATGGAAGATAAGATTGACTTACTAAAGGAAAATATTGCTCTTAGGCTAATAATTGATACGTTTTTAGGCACGCCGTAAAGTACCAAAGCGAAAGGCACATACAATCAAAGTATGTGCCTTTTCAAAATTTAAATAGTATATTATAAATTACTTATTGCTGCCCTTGCCAATTCATCACATCTATTATTGTATTCATTATCTGCGTGACCTTTAACCTTGTGAAAAGTTACTTTGTGAATTTTAGTAAGTTCATAAAGAGTAACCCATAACTCTTTATTTTTAACAGGTTCTCCGCCAGCAGTTTTCCATCCTTTTTTTAGCCAGTTATAAATCCAACCTTGATTAAACGCATTAACAACATAGGCACTATCACTATATAAATCAACTTCACAAGGAAATTTTAGGGCCTTCAAAGATTCAATAGTTGCAGTTATTTCCATTATATTATTTGTAGTATCCTTGCTTCCACCAGAAAGCTCTTTTTTGTTTCCATTATGCATTAATATACAACCCCAACCACCAGGACCTGGGTTACCTGAACATGCACCATCAGTATATATAGTTATTTTTTCCATAAAACCTCCATAATCATTGATAAAAATTAAATTTTGTGATATTATATCAATAAATTAATGAACGTTCAAGAGGAGGAGGTGTAACATTTGAGTAAAGTAGTAGGCATTATTGCTGAATATAATCCATTTCATAATGGACATATATATCATATACAAAGCACAAAAGAAAAAACTGGAGCAGATTTCGTTATTGCCATTATGACGGGGAACTTTACTCAAAGAGGAAGCACATCTGTTGTAAATAAATGGGAAAAAACAAAAATGGCTCTAAATGGAGGAGTAGATTTAGTTATTGAACTACCTACTGTTTATAGCATATCTAGTGCCGAAAATTTTGCAAGTGGTGCAATAAAAATTTTGGATAAGTTAGGTATTGCTCATACAATATCCTTTGGAATGGAAGCTTCAGATATTTCAGACTTAAATAATATAGCAAATGTTTTATATTCAGAGCCACAAGAATACAAAGACATTTTAAAATATGAATTAAAAAAAGGTGAATCATATCCTAAAGCAAGAGAAAATGCACTAATGGTATATCTAAATGATATTAAAAGGTATGGTGGAATATTAAAAGGCTCGAATAATATTCTTTCTATTGAATATCTAAAAGCTCTAAAAAAATATAAAAGCAATATTATTCCAGTCGGAATAAAAAGAGAAAAGGTATATTATAACAGTACTAAAATTATTGATGAATATGCGAGTGCAACAGGAATTAGAAGCTTATTATTAAGAAATCAAATAGAAGAAATAAGAAAAGTTGTTCCTGGTACTACTTTTAATATTTTATTAAATAATTTAAGAGAGGGAAGTGCAGTTTTAGACCTTACTGCATTTGGTTCTGAAATAATATATAAATTAAGAACAATGACATTAAAAGAAATAGCTAACCTACCAGATGTTAGTGAAGGACTGGAAAATCTTATTAAAGAGACAGCAAATAAAACAAATAATCTTATCGAATTAATAAATGGTATAAAATCTAAAAGATATACACAAACTAGATTGCAAAGAATTTTATTATGTGCTTTATTAGGAATTACTAAAAAAGATGTAGAACTTTCTAAGAAAATTGTTCCATATGTAAGAGTATTGGGGTGTTCAGACAATGGAAAAATGCTATTATCTCAAATAAATAATAAAGTTAAAGTAATAACATCTGTAAAAAAGTTTGAAAATGTTAATAAAAACAAAAAATTAACAAGACTTTTAGAAATAGATAAACGAGCCACAAATATTTATACATTAGCATATAAGCGAAATTCAAAAGCAAATTTAGATTATACAAAAGGGTTAATATTACAATAATATGTCAAAACTATTAATTTTCTATTACACCAATTGAAAAAGAAAGAGTATTGAAATATAATCTACAAAGGAGGAGGAAGCAAAATGGAGGGAGAAACATTTGCATCTTATATATTGAATGAGTTTGATTGGACAAAAAAACTCGAGATAGTGTATTATCTAAAGAAAAAAACAGGAATTTTCTACGATAATACTGTTATATTCAAGACTCTTATTGCAAAGCAATTTTTAAATTATTTAGTAGAATTCCATCCACAAATAAAGTTAGATGAGAATTTGATTATAACAGCTAGACTCCTTTGTGATTGTTTGAAAAAGGAAAATTCTACTGATTTAGAAGATATAAGAAGCTATGCCAAGGAAGGCGCTTTGTATTTATCTAAATTAGGTTTTGACAATAAATTTTGCAAGATATGTGAAGGTGTTAATAGATATACTATTCCAGAAAATAGGCCGGATGAAAGTGATATACTGGAACTTTCAGACCAATTTGGAGGTATGTTACTAGATAGACCAGAGAGAATAGGGTTTAAACCTGATGAGGCATTAGTACTACTTCAATTTAGAAATTTAAAAGATAAAGATAACAAATATTTAGAGATATTTATTGATTTTGTAAATTATATGAATAAAAATGAATTACTTGAATGGGAAGCACGTCAGTATGATGGAGTAGACACTAGAATTGCAATAAATTCTTCAACTAGCATATATGAAAGAACTTTAGAAGTATTACAAAATTATAAAGAAAAACTTGCAGAAAAAGACCAAGAACAAGTCAAAGACTTTACAGAAGATATGCTAGGGGAAATAAAAAGATCAGTAGATGGCAGAGAAACAATAGGAAATATACCAGAACAAAAAAATACTGTATATATTAAGCAAGAAGATATTAATGTAAGCTCTAACTAAAGAAAAATGGGACATGCGATTGCATGCCTATTTTTCTTGAATAGGAAAAACTTGATTTTTCCTATTCAAGAAAAGTATTGCACACAATTTTACATTTGTAAAATTGGCGCGCGAACAAAGACGCGGACGATGTAAATTTAAAAGTAGCAGAAAGCTAAAGAAGTCCGCTTTTGTTCTTGAAAATATCAGTGAAAGGACTAAAATATGAACGAAATATTTGCAGATTTACATGTGCACATAGGAAGAAGTGAAAACGGAAAACCGATAAAAATTACTGCAGCAAAATCTCTGAATTTTGCTAATATTGCTAAAGAATGCTTTGAGAGAAAGGGTATAGATGTAGTAGGAATAATAGATTGTGCATCACCTTATGTAATAGAAGACATTGAAAATTTTTTGAAAAATGGCGAAGCATATGAAATAGAAGATGGAGGAATTATATACAAAGATAAAGTGTGTATAATTTTAGGTAGTGAAGTAGAAACAACAGAAATACGTGAGGATGGAAAAAGAGGAAGTGCTCATAACTTATGCTATTTTCCAACACTTAAAGATATAAAAGGATTTTCAAGCGAAATGTCTAAACATATTCACAATATCACATTAAGCACTCAAAAATCTGATTTATCAGGATATGATTTAGTAGATATCGTAGAAAAGTATAATGGAGTTTTAATTCCAGCACATATATTTACACCATTCAAGAGCTATTATGGAAACTGCACAGAAAGATTAGAAAGAATTTTTAAAGAAAAATATGATAAAATTTTTGCAGTAGAATTGGGACTGAGTGCAGATACATATATTGCGGATGAAATTAGAGAACTTGCTAATAAAAACTTTATTACAAATTCAGATGCACATTCCCTTCCTAAAATTGCTAGAGAATACAATAAGTTATTAGTAGAAAATATTAGCTTTAAAGAAATTATGAAAGCTATAAAAATGGAAGATGAAAGAAAAATACTAGCAAATTATGGACTAGACCCAAAGCTTGGAAAATATAATAGGAGTTTTTGTGAGGATTGCAATTCTTCAATAGAAATGCCACCGCCTGCAACTGTATGCAATAAATGTGGTGGAACGAATATCACAATGGGCGTTTATGACAGGATTGAAATAATAAAAGATGGAGAATCAAAAAGCCCGGAATTCAGACCCAAATATAATTATCAAATTCCACTTGGATTTATGCCAGGTATTGGAGGAAAAACAATAGAAAATTTGTTAGCTAATTTTGGAACAGAGATGACTGTTCTACATAAGCTTTCAAAAGATGACTTAGAAGCAGTTCTAGGAAGTAAACAAGCATTAATTATAGATGAAGCAAGAAAAGGTAATATGCACATTCACGCAGGAGGCGGAGGTGTATATGGAAAACTACAAATAGGATAATTTAATAGTTCTATTTCTCTTTTTATTGAATAGATATTATGTATGTATTAGGAGGAATGGAATGAAAAATTTGAAAAAAGTTATTCAAGAAAACATTGCTAAAAATATAAAAATATATACTATATTAGTCATAATATTTATACTTGGGCTTATTATAGGAATAATTGTAGTAAATAATGCTCAGGATGCTCAAAAAGCTGAGATAAATGACTACATTAATACTTTTATTAATGATTTGAAAAATGGCGCTAAAATCGATTATTTTAAATTACTAAAAACATCATTTGAAAATAACTTTTTTACAGTTTTAATTTTGTGGTTTATGAGTTCAACAGTAATTGGTATACCAATTGTTTATGGAGAAATAGGTTATAAAGGATTTTGTTTAGGCTATACAATATCTTCTGTTGTGGCAACTCTAGGCACAGGAAAAGGAATACTATTTGTAATAACCTCAATGCTTTTACATAATATAATTTTTATTCCTTGCTTATTATTATTAGCGGTGAGTGGAATAAATTTATATAAATCTATTATTCGTGATAGGCGAAAAGAAAATATAAAAATAGAAATTATAAGGCATACAATATTTTCTCTTATAATTCTTGCAGTACTACTGATTGCGTCACTTATAGAAACCTATATTAGCAGTAATTTGTTAATAAGTATTGTAAAATATTTATAAAACCTCTTTACTTTTTACTCATAATTTGATATAACATAATAAGTTTAAGTAAAGAATAAAATTTTAAAAGAACAGGGGAGCAGAAATGGATAAACAGATAAAACTTTTTTTAGAATTCTTACAAAACGATAAAAAATTGTCAAATAATACTCTACAATCATATAGAAGAGATATTTTACAATTTAGAGATTATGTAAACGAAAATAATATAAATTATGCGAAGGCAAAAGAAGAAGATATAAAAGATTATTTAAAAGAATTACAAAAAGAAGGAAAAAAGACATCAACAGCATCAAGAAGCTTAGCATCAATAAGGTCTTTTTATCAATTTTTGCTAAGAACTAAGAAAGCTAAAGGAGACCCTACTGTATCAATACAATCTCCAAAAATAGAAAAAAGAACACCTAGTGTATTAACATCAGAAGAAGTTGAACTTTTATTAGACCAACCAAAAGATGTTGACTTAAAAGGAACTAGGGATAAAGCAATGTTAGAATTTGCTTATGCTACAGGAATGAAAGTAACTGAGATTATAGATTTAAATATAGATGATGTCAATTTCGAAGAGGACACTGTAACTTGTTCAAATGGTAAAAAAACAAGAACAATTCCACTCGGAACATTAGCAGAAAAAGCATTAAGAGAGTATGTTGAACAAGCTAGACCAATATTAATAAAAAATGAAGACAATAAGGCTTTATTTGTAAATGTAAATGGTTCAAGACTTACAAGACAAGGATTTTGGAAAATAGTAAAATATTATAAAGAGCAAGCTCATATAGAAAAAGATATTACTCCACACGTTTTAAGACATTCTTTTGCAACTCATTTATTACAAAATGGTGCGGATTTGAAATCAATTCAAGCAATGCTTGGACATTCAGATATATCTTCAACACAAGTATATGCTCAATTTCAAGACCCAGGAATAAAAGATATTTATAGAAAAGCTCATCCAAGAGCATAATTTTGATTAGGGACGGACCTTTTTCGAAAATAATAAATTTATAGTTTTATTATAAAATTGTATATTAGAGTTTCTTGTCACTTGCGTCGCTGCTAAAATTCTTCGAATTTTACAGCTCCAAACGCACTTCGCTAGAATTCTTCTAGCTCGTTTGAATGCTCACGCGGAGCTGCACAATCTATTAATATACAATTTTTAATTAATATTTATGAAACTTATTATTTTCGAAAAAGGTCCGTCCCAAAATAAAAACGAATTTTACTCTTGACATATTCACATAATAATAATACAATATTATAGGTAGAATATATTTATAGATTATATATATTTGAACATTGAAAACTAAATAGAAAGAGGTGTATGATATGCAAATCGCAATTTATATCATAATCTTTCTGGTCTCAGCAATATTATTTTCATTCGTGGGATATATAGTAAGAAAAAAATCTGCTGAAGCAAAAATTCAAAGTGCAGAAAAAGAAGCACAAAGAATTTTAGATAATGCTCAAAAAGAAGCAGAGAATGCAAAAAAAGAAGAAATAGTAAAAGCAAAAGAACAAATTATTAACAGTAGAAATGAGCTTGAAGAAGAGATTAGAGAGAGAAGAAGTGATATTCAATTACAAGAAAAAAGATTATTGCAAAAAGAAGAAAATCTTGAAAAGAAAATCTACTCAGCTGAACAAAGAGAAAAGCAATTAGATAAAAGAGAAGATGCAATCGAAAACGAAAAAAATGAAGTTCAAAAATTGAAAGATGCTCAATTAGATGAACTAGAAAGAATTGCAAGACTTTCAATTGACGAAGCTAAAAGTAGGTTATTAGCTAAAGTTGATGAAAAGTTAACAGCTGAAAAAGTAGAAAGAATCAAAGCTATGGAAGATGAAATTAAGGAGAAATCAGAAGATACTGCTAAAAACATTATTACTTATGCTATACAAAAATGTGCAGCAGACCATACTTCTGAATCAACAGTTTCAATCGTAGCACTTCCTAATGACGATATGAAAGGAAGAATAATTGGTAGAGAAGGTAGAAATATTAAAGCCTTAGAAACACTAACAGGAGTTGATTTTATCATAGATGATACACCTGAGGCGGTAGTTATTTCAGGATTTGACCCATTAAGAAGAGAAGTGGCAAGACTAGCACTTCAAAAATTGATTGATGATGGAAGAATTCATCCGGCAAAAATCGAAGAGATGGTTGAGAAGGCTAAGGAAGAAGTATCTAAAATAATTAAAGAAGAAGGAGAAAGAGCTGTTATGGAAACAGGGGTTCTAAACCTTCATCCAGATATTATAAAACTTCTTGGAAAATTGAAATATAGGACAAGTTATGGCCAAAATGTATTAAACCATTCAATTGAAGTTTCAAATTTAGCTAGAATAATGGCAGATGAGCTAGGGCTAGATACAAAGCTTGCAAGACGTGCAGGACTTTTACATGATATAGGTAAGGCATTAGACCATGATATGGAAGGGACACACGTAGAAATAGGTGTAGAAATCCTAAAGAAATATAAAGAAGATCCAAAAATAATTAATGCCGTAGAAGCTCATCATGGAGACGTAGAACCTCAAACACCTGAAGCTTATTTAATACAAGCTGCTGATGCTATATCTGCTTCAAGACCAGGAGCTAGAAGAGAAACATTAGAAGCTTATATTAAGAGATTAGAAGAACTTGAATCAATAGCAGATTCATTCGATGGGGTTGAAAAATCTTATGCAATACAAGCGGGTAGAGAAATAAGAATAATTGTAAAACCTGAAAAAATCTCTGATGATGAAATGACAATTATTGCTAGAAATATTGCTCAAAAAATAGAAAATGAAATGGATTATCCAGGACAAATTAAAATTAATCTTATCAGAGAAAGAAGAGTAATTGATTACGCAAAATAAAAATAAAGGACTATATTTTTAAAAGAATATAGTCTTTTTTTGAAATATAGCATTTTACAAAATAAAAAGAATATGATATAATATATTCAGTTGGTGCAGTATTCTAGTAATATTGTTTATTATGAGGGTGGGGCTAAAAATCCACTAAAAGGCATACATAGAGTTTCTTAGTTTTGCGCGGGACGCCCAGTCTTGTGTGGGGTTAGGAGATAAGAATTTAGGACAATATATAATGGCATATATATTAATTTTCCTATTTTCGCGTTATTTGGCCTATATAGAAATATATAGTGAAGCCTGTCTTGAGTGATAGTCTTGGGATTGACTTAAAAGCTAAAAACATTTGGCCAAATATTTTTAGCACTTGTCATGAAATCACTATTGCAAAAAAGACTAGTAGTAAAACAATGTTTCAAGGAAAACTTCTAGGCTGTTTACATTAGTAAGAAATTTTATGGATTAAGATACGGATTTAAGTGGCAATCTGGTAGCCAGATTTATGGATGCTTTATTTAATCGGAAACGGCTAAATAGTAATATTTAGTATAAAGTAGAGAAATTCGACTAGACCTAAACCGTAAAATTTACGTAAAATTTTACCAACTTTATCATATTTAAGATGATACGTACCCAATCAGTGGGTACTTTTTCTTTCCACAAGGTATTGTGTGAATAATTAATAAATGGTAAAATAACTATGAATAGGAGCAAATATGGAAAAAAGTAAAAAAGATGAAAAGAAAAATAAAGGAAAAAACAGTGAATTAAATTGGTTTATAAAAGTAACAATATTATCATTTGTTTTATCAATAATATTTTCTTTTATTTCAAATACAGCAGTTTCTAATTTACCAATTTTGCCAGCTATACTAATATTAATATTAGTAATATTTGTTGGTGTGGTATTTGATATTATAGGAGTTGCTGTAACTGTAGCAGATGAAAGTGAATTTCATGCAAAAGCTACGAAAAAATTACCAGGAGCAAAAGAATCAATCAAACTTATAAAAAATGCAAGCCAAGTATCTAACATTTGTGCAGACGTTATTGGAGATATATGTGGTGTACTAAGTGGTGCTATAAGTGCTGTTGTGTCTTTAAAAATAACATCAGGTTTGGGCATACCATATGATTTACAATTTTTAATAAGTGCATTTGTTGCTTCTTTCACAATAGGAGGAAAAGCATTAGGAAAAGGGTTTGCGAGAAGACATTCAACTACAATTATTATGATTACTGGTAAAATATTGAATAAAATTCACATAGGAGGTAAATAAGAAGTGAAAATATTAGCAGTTGGAGATTTAGTTGGAGAAACTGGATTAGAAAGATTAAAAAAAGATTTACCAAATCTTCAGGAAGCAGAAAACATAGATTTTACAATAGTAAATGGAGAAAATGTGGCTGGTGGAATGGGAATGACAACAAAGAATTTCCATGAACTTAATAAATTAAATATAGATGTGATAACAATGGGAAATCATACATGGGGCAAAAAAGATATTTTTTCTTTTATAGATAAACCTAATATTATAAGACCTGCAAATTATTCAAGAGGTGTTCCAGGGCATGGATATACAATTATTGAAAAAAATAATAAAAAGATAGCAGTTATTAATTTAATAGGAAGAACAGATATGGGTATCTTATCTGAGAATCCATTTACTACTTTGGATGACATATTAAAAAAAATAGATGCAGATATTAAAATATTAGATTTTCATGCTGAAGCAACAGCTGAAAAGATAGCTATGGGATATTATGTAGACGGCAGAGTTACAGCAATGTTTGGAACACACACTCATGTTCAGACTGCAGATGAAAAAATCTTAGAAAATGGAACTGGCTATATAACTGATATAGGAATGACAGGACCTAAGAAATCAGTTATTGGAATGGACGTAGATACATCTCTAAAAAGATTCGTGACATCTCTTCCAGAAAGATATAAACTTGCTATGGGAGAATGCATTTTGAATGGTGTTATATTTGAAATAGATGACGAAAATTGTCGAACAAAGGAAATATATAGAATAAACTTGTAATAAATGGTAAAATATGTCATAAAATGTCGACGAAAAGATTGAAAAAATCATTGAAACTACTAGACTTTATCCTCTAAAAGTAATATAACTATACTTGTAATTACAAACAAACAAAAAATTAAATTAAGGGAGGAAAAAATGGAAGTCTTAAAAATTTCATCAAAATCAAATCCAAACTCAGTAGCAGGTGCAATAGCTGGGATGGTAAAGGAAACAAGAAAGGCAGAAATGCAAGCAATTGGAGCAGGAGCACTAAATCAAGCTGTAAAAGCAGTAGCAATAGCAAGAGGTTTTGTAGCTCCAACAGGAGTAGACCTAGTATGTATACCAGCATTTGCTGAAGTAGAAGTTGAAGGTGAGGATAGAACAGGAATAAGACTTATTGTAGAGTCAAGGTAGAAAATATAAAATAAATATAGGGGGCGTGTAACAAAAATTACATGCCTATTTTTTTCTAAACTATTGAAAAAAACAGATTTTTAATATATTATAGGTAGGAAAATAAGGAGCAAAATTATGAAAAATAACAATATTTTTAAATATATTTTTATAGTATTTATTATTATTTTAATAATTGGTGCAATTTATATTTTATATAATCAAAGCATAGTAGAGAAAGAAGAAAACGAAAATAACAATAGTACAATAGAAGAAACGGTGCAAATATTGGACAATTTGACTATGGGTATTTCGAACTATGATACTATGAATCCGCTTTTAACTAATAATAAAGAAATTATTAACATAAGTAAACTAATATTTGAACCACTAGTAAATATAACGCCAGACTATAGAACAGAAATGTGTTTAGCAACATCATGTACAAAAGTTAGTGATGTAAAATATGAAATCAAATTAGATAATAACATAAAATGGCAAGATGGAAGTAGTTTAATTGCAAAAGATGTGGAATTTACAATAAATAAATTAAAAGAAAGAAATACAGTTTATTCTGCAAATGTTCAAGATATTGCAAGTGTTGAAATACCAGATACACAAACTGTTATTATTAATCTTTCAAGGGCAGTTCCATTTTTTGAATATAATCTTACTTTTCCAATCCTACCAAGTATGTATTATTTAAATGAAGATTTTGTAAAAACAAATAAAATACCAATAGGTACAGGAATGTACAAAATTGCAAGTATAGATGATAATACTATTTTACTTACAAGAAATGATAGATGGAGATATATAAAAGATAAAACACCTAAAGCACAATCTATAACAATAAAAAGATATGGTTCAATGGGAGAAATTTATAATAGTTTTAAGCTAGATAATATAGATATAATAAATACAGCTAGTACAAGCTATACTGAACATATAGGAACAATGGGATATAACAAAAAGGAATATGATGGAAGAAATTATGATTTTATAAGTTTGAATTGCCAAGATGTTATTTTGCAAGATAAAGCAGTTAGACAAGCTATTAATTATGCTATAGATAAAAATACATTAATTGCAACAGTCTTTTCAAATAATTGTTATGTTGCTAATTCGCCTATTGATTATGGAAGCTATTTGCACTCATCAGAAGGCGAAATTGGATATAACCAGGATAGTGCAAGAACTATATTAGAACAGGCTGGTTGGGTATATAAAAATAATAGATGGCAAAAAAATATTGATGGTTATGTTAGACGTCTTACACTATCTTTAGTTGTAGATAAAGATAACCAAGACAGAATGAATGTTGCAAACGAAATTAAAAGGCAATTAGGAACTATTGGAATTACAGTAAATATTTCGGCAGTAAGTAATGAAAGATATCATGAATATCTTAATGAGAAAAATTATCAGATGATACTTACTGGAGTTACAAATTCTATAAATCCAGATTTGACATATTTTTATGGAGATGGAAATATTGCTAATTATAATAATGAAGACGTAAAATCTAAACTTGGTTCATTAGATAATTATGAGAATATTCAAAAGACTGTAAATAATGATGTCCCTTATATTGGACTTTATAGAGATAAGAACACTTTGCTATTGAATGCTAATGTTGGTGGAAATTTTGCACCAAATAGCTATAATGTTTTTGCTAATTTTAATGAGTGGTTTAGGCAACAATAATTTTGGGAAATTTGTTATAAAATTGTATATTATATAAGTTGTATATTATATGATTTTGTGTTTCCTTGCGGTCGCTGTTCAAATTCTACGAATTTGCCAGCTCCAAACGCACTTCGCTGGGGATCTCCCAGCTCGTTTGAACGCTTACGCGGAAACACTAACTCATATAATATACAATTATAATAAAAAATTTAAAAATAAAAATACGAAAAAATGTTCGCAAAAAGTATTGACAAATATTTTTTTTAGTATATAATAAATGTCGTACAAACAAATGTTTAATTAGGAGGAAATTATGAATACAGAAAAAGGAAACACAGAAAGACAAAAAGCGCTAGAAGCAGCACTTGGACAAATAGAAAAACAATTTGGAAAAGGTTCAGTTATGAAATTAGGAGAATTTAAAGCAATGAATGTTGAAGCAATACCAACAGGAGCTTTAAGTTTGGATATAGCTTTAGGAATAGGTGGAATTCCAAAAGGAAGAATTATAGAAGTATATGGACCAGAGTCATCTGGAAAAACAACATTAGCACTTCATATGATTGCAGAAGCTCAGAAAAAAGGTGGAGAAGCAGCATTTATTGACGCAGAACATGCCTTAGACCCAGTTTATGCAAAACATTTAGGAGTAGATATAGATAATTTAATAGTATCTCAACCAGATACAGGAGAGCAAGCACTAGAGATAGCAGAAGCTTTAGTTAGAAGTGGAGCTATTGACATTATAGTAGTTGACTCTGTAGCAGCGCTAGTTCCAAAAGCTGAAATTGATGGCGATATGGGTGATGCACATGTAGGTCTTCAAGCAAGACTTATGTCACAAGCTCTAAGAAAATTAGCTGGTGTTATAAATAAATCTAATAGTGTAATAGTATTTATTAACCAATTAAGAGAAAAAGTAGGAATTATGTTTGGAAATCCTGAAACTACGCCAGGAGGAAGAGCATTAAAATTCTATGCTTCAGTAAGAATGGATATAAGAAAAGTAGAAAATATTAAACAAGACGGAGATGTTGTTGGAAATAGAGTAAGAGTAAAAGTAGTAAAAAATAAAGTTGCTCCACCTTTTAGAGAAGCGGAATTTGATATTGTTTATGGAAAAGGAATTTCTAAATCTGGAAACATACTTGATTTAGGTATAAATCTTGGACTTATTGATAAGAGTGGTTCATGGTTTGGATATAATGGAAATAGAATTGGCCAAGGTAGAGAAAATGCTAAAAAATACTTAGAAGATAATCCAGAAATTATGCAAGAAGTTGAAGACAAAATAAGAAAGAACTTTGATGAAGCATTTGAACAAAGCCTAGGAGAAGAAGTTGTTGATGAAGAACAAGATATAGAACCAGAAGATAATGAATTCGATGATGAAGAATAGGAAATATAAAAATGTATTCAATAGAGGAATTTGATGAAGCAAAAACTAAAGTATTAAAGTATGTATGTTATAAAAAAAGAACAGAATATGAAATACGAAATAAGTTTACAAAAACAATAGAGGAAAATTTACTAGATGATGTAATAGAAGAATTAAAAGAAATTGGATATATAGATGATTCTAAATATGTATTAAGAGCCATAAATGAGTTTATGGCGCTTAATAACTTATCCATAAAAGAAATTAAATATAAGTTAATGTCAAAAGGTGTAAAAAATGATATTATAGAGGATTATATATCTGAAAATTATGATATTTTAATGGAATATGAAATAAAATCAGCTAAGAAAATAGCTGTGAAAAAGTCAAATCTAGAGAAACAAGATTTAAAAATGTATTTGATGAAAAAAGGATATAAAGAAGAAAGCATAAGAGAGGCAATATAATATGCAAAATGTATTTACACTAGAAATAAATAAATACAAAATAAAGACAGAGAACTTTGAAGGTCCTCTTGACTTGTTATGCCATTTGATTGATGTTAACAAAATGGATATTTATGACATTTCATTAAGTGAAATTACTGACCAATATATTGCATATATTAATGCAATGGAAGAAATGGATTTAGAAGTTACTAGCGAATTTTTAATAATGGCATCAAACCTTTTATACCTAAAGTCTAAAAAGCTTTTACCTAGACAAGAAACAGAAGAGGAAATGTTATCAGAAGAAGAATTAATACAAAGAATTATAGAATATAAGCAGTATAAAGAAATAACTAATAAATTTAGAGAATTGTATAATGCAAATAATAAAAGAGTTTTTAGAATGGCTGAATATATAGAAATTCCTAAGCAGACAGAAGTAGAAGTAAAGTATACTAGTAGTGATTTAGCAGAAATATATAAAAAGGTTTTAGATAAAAATACATCTAAGTTAAATAAAAATGCAAAAAATATCGAAAAGATTGCAATTATTGAAAATTATACTGTTGGAGAAACAGTAAAAACTATGTTTAAAGAATTAATTAGGAATAAAACTTTTGTGTTTAATAGGCTGTTTTCATTAAAGAAATGTAAGCCACAGGAGGTTGTAACAGCTTTCTCTGGACTATTAGAAATGTCAAGAAGAAACAAAGTAGAAACAAATCAAGAAGAGTTATTTGGAGAAATTAAAGTTGATAAAAAAATAAAAAATCATAATAGTTAGCATAAATAGTAAATAATTGGAAAAACTATTACAAAAAGGAGGAACTTTTTGTGATAGTTTTTCTTTGTGTATTAATGATACTAATTGCAATTTTAATAATATTGTTAATGTCAAATATATCA
The DNA here is from genome assembly GCA_930980855.1 of uncultured Clostridium sp. Classification (GTDB taxonomy): domain Bacteria; phylum Bacillota; class Clostridia; order TANB77; family CAG-508; genus CAG-793. Next base: position 29,109 of record CAKNIZ010000008.1, on the reverse strand, counting down.
ATTACAATCAAAGATATGACGATAAATGACTTAGATAATGTTCAAAATATATTTGAAATTATTATAAAAGAAAAAGATGAAAGAAAGAAAATAGAAGTTTTAGATTATATTTCTTTTAAGTTAAAAATACAGATAAAATTTCTAAACAAGATACCAATATTTGTTTTAAAATTAAATAATCAAAAAGTAAAAAATTTTTTATTAAAACAATACGATAAAGAAATAAGAAAACATAAAGATATAGAGCAGGATAAGAAAAAGGCTAAACAATTTTCAAAACAATTGTTACCAAAAATAAATTTAGAGAAAACAAACTTGGATATGCTACTAGGAACAGATAATGCTGCATTTACAGCTATTGCTAGCTCTATTATTAATATATCAATTGGAATATTTCTTCCTTATGTAGCTAATAATGAATTGGAAAACTATCACTATAAAGTGGAACCAGTTTATTTAGATAAAAATGTATTTTTTTTACAGTTTAGTTGCATAATAACAATAAAATTAGTACATATTATAAATGTAATATGTAAGAAGGAGGAAAATAAAAAATGAGTGAATATCCAATAGAGGGCTTAATGAATACCGCAATGAATAGTATAAAAGAAATGGTGGATGTTAATACAATTGTAGGTGACCCAATACAAACATCTAATAATGTGGTTATAATTCCAATATCTAAAGTTAACTTTGGCTTTGCGGCAGGAGGAAGTGAGTTTAACGGAAAAACAACAGATGCTCCTAAAAAAGAAGAAGTACCACCAAAAGAGAGATTACCTTTTGGAGGTGGTTCAGGTGCAGGTGTAAGTATTTCACCAATTGCATTTATAGTAGTTCAAACAAGTGGAGTAAAATTATTACCTGTAGAACATTCTTCTTCAATTGATAAATTATTAGATTTAGTGCCAGATTTAGCTGACAAATTAAGCGAAATGCTTGGAAAAACTATGAACGGAATGAAATTAAGCAAACTAGAAAAAGAAGCTATGAAAAATGGTGGAAATAGCCAAGTAAAGATAACAACTACACCAACTGGAACTGTTACAGAAGTGAAAAAAGATAATAATTACGATGTGGAATATGATGAGACTGATATGTAATACAATTTTATTAAACGCACATCCATAAATGTATATTAAAGATTTTTTGTTCATTGCTGTCGGACGTAATTTTTTAAAATTGTATATTTGAACTTTTTGTTCCTTGCAGGAGCTTTGCTCCAAATGCACATCGCTAAAGTCCCTTTAGCTCGTTTGAACGCTTGCGCGGAACTTTAAAGTTTCAAATATACAATTTTATTAAATTAATAACAAGTTGCGAATTGTAACACCTTTTAAAAAATCCCGAAATTTAACTTATAATATTATTGCTAAAATTATTTGCTTATGATATAAATACTATAAATAACAAAGAAAGGGTGGAGAAAATGAATAAAAATGTATTTTCAAATTTAACATATGGACTGTATATAATATCAACAGAATATGAAGACCATTTTGCTGGATGCATAGTAAATACAGTAGTTCAAGCGACTCCAGAGGAAAAACCTAAATTAATAGTTATAGTGAATAAAGAAAATGACACAAATATTACAATGAAAAAATCAAAAAAAGTAAATCTTTCAGTTCTATCTGAAGAAGCAGATATGCTTTTGATTGGAAAATTTGGATTTAGAAGTAGTAAAGATTACAATAAATTAGAAAATACGGAATATAAAATTGGCAATAATAATATACCAGTAATCACAGAAAAAGCAGTTTCATACATAGAGGCAAGTGTAATAAATGAAATAGATTTAACAACTCATACTATATTTGTCCTAGAGGCAAATGAAGCTGAGGTTATTTCAAATAAACCAGTAATGACTTATGACTATTATCACAATGTTGTTAAGGGAAAAACACCGCCTAAAGCATCATCATTTGCTGTGTAAAATATTATAAAATTGAGGAGGAAAATAATTATGAAGAAATTGGAAGGAAAAGTAGCTGTAGTTACAGGTGGAGCCATGGGAAATGGTTTAGGAATAGTTAAGGTATTTTTAAAATATGGAGCGAAAGTTGCCATATTAGATTATGCAGAAAAATTAACAGAAACAATACAAAATCTTAAAAATGAAGGACAAGATGTACTAGGATATAATGTAGACATTAGAGATTTTCAAAAAGTAAAAGAAGCAGCTGAGGATATTGCTAATAAATACGGAAGAATAGACATAATAGTTAACAATGCAGGAGTATGCAGATTAGAAAAGTTTATGAATATGGAAGATTCACTTAGAGATTTCCATTTTGATATAAACATAAAAGGAACATGGAATGTTACAAAAGCATGTCTGCCTTTTATGAAAAAAGGTTCAATCGTTAATTTGTCAAGTGTAACAGGACCAATGGTAGCAGATAGTGGAGAAGTAGCTTATGCTACAACTAAAGCTGCAATATTAGGATTTACAAAATCTTTAGCAGCTGAGCTAGTTGAAGATGGAATAAGAGTAAATGCAATATTACCTGGATATATAATGACACCAATGGTAGAAGGAATGGCTAATGAAACAGATTCAAGTAATCCACAAGCAGTTGTAGATGGTATTGCCAAAGGAATACCAATGAAAAGGTTAGGAACTATTGAAGAATTAGGAGAACTTGCTGCATTTTTAGCAAGTGATGAAAGCTCATATATAACAGCTCAAGGAATAGTAATAGATGGAGGTTCAACGCTTCCAGAGACAATGACAATGGGAGTATAACTCCCATTGCATTTGAAAGGAGCAAGGATGTCAAAGATTTTAATAGTAGAAGATGACGAAAAATTAAGAAAAGAATTAGAAATATTTTTAAATAAAAATGGATATCAAGCGGTAAGTTTAGAAAGCTTTGAAAATCCAGTAAAAGAATGTCTGGAAAAGAATTCAGATTTAATTTTGCTTGATATTAATTTACCCAACATTGATGGAGAATATATTTTGAGAGAAATAAGAAAAGTATCAAATGTGCCAATTATAATGATTACTAGCAAAGACAATGAATTAGATGAGCTAATGAGTTTAAACTATGGAGCTGACCAGTATGTAACTAAGCCCTTCAATATACAGATTTTGCTAGCTAAAATTAATGGATTATTAAAAAGAAGTAAAATAACAGAAACCAATCAAAATAAAATTGATTGTAATGATTTTATTTTAAATATGTCAAAAAGCATAATAGAAAAAGATAGAAAAGAAATAGAACTTACAAAAAATGAACTTAAAATCTTGTACTTTTTGATCTCTAAGAGAGGACAAATTGTTTCAAGAGAAGAAATAATTAATTATTTATGGGACAGTGAAAGTTTTATAGATGATAATACTCTTACTGTAAACATGAAGAGATTAAGAACTAAATTAGAAGAAATTGATTTGAAAGATATAATTGAAACAAGGAGAGGACAAGGATACATATTAAAATGAAATTAAGCGAATTCATAAAAGAAAAAATAGTATATTTCTTTATATTGCTTGTTGTTATAGCAACCATTATAATTTTCTTAATACCTTACAGTGTGGAGCCAATCGTAATAGTGTATATTATTCTATTACCAACTATTTCATATATTATATGTTATACTTTTGAATATATAAAAAAGAAATCATATTATGATTTTCTGGAAAAGAATTTAACACAGTTGGAAGAAAAGTATTTGATTTCTGAAATAATTCCTAATGCAAACTTTATAGAAAGTAAAATACTTAAAAATACATTAGAACAAACAGGAAAAGCAATGATTGAAAATGTGAACAAATATAAATTTGCAGTAGAGGATTATAAGGACTATATAGAAATGTGGATACATGAAATAAAAATTCCAATTGCCACTAGCAAATTAATTATAGAAAATAATAAAAATGATGTTACAAAAAGCATTAATGAAGAAATAGATAAAATGGAAAATTATGTAGAGCAAGTTCTGTTTTATGCTAGAAGCAATACTGTTGAAAAGGATTATTGCGTAAGTAAAACATTGCTGAAAGATATAGTTAGTTCTGCAATAATTAGAAATAAAGAATCTATAGTATATAATAATATAAAAATAAATCTTCGTGATTTAGAAAAAGAAGTATACACTGATGGCAAATGCTGCACTTTTATAATTAATCAAATTTTACAGAATAGTATTAAATACTCTAAAAATGAATATAAAGAAATAAATATATATGCTAAAGAGGAAAAAGAAAAAGTGGAATTAATTATAGAAGATAATGGAATTGGTATTGAAGAAAAAGATATTAAAAAAGTATTTGAAAAAGGTTTTACAGGAGCAAATGGAAGACTTAAGGGCAAGAAATCTACAGGAATGGGACTTTATTTATGCAAAAAATTATGTGATAAATTGGATTTAGGAATAAGCATAAGTTCCAAAATAAATGAATGGACTAAGGTGAAAATAGTTTTTCCAACTAGTAGTTTTGTAACATTTTAAAAATAGGCTATTAATTTAGCCTATTTATTTTATCATTTCCAATATTTCTTTTTTTAGAACGTCTACAATTTCATCTTGAGGAACTTTGCATATAATTTTTCCTTTTTTGAACAAAATTCCTTCATGAATTCCGCCAGCAATACCGATATCTGCTTGAGAAGCTTCACCAGGACCATTAACTGCACAACCCATAACGGCAACAGTTATATCACTTTCAATATTTTGCAAGAAATTCTCCACTTCTTTTGCAATTGGAATTAAGTCAATTTGAGTTCTTCCGCATGTTGGACAAGCTATTAATTTAGGTGATTTATGATATAGTTTACAATCTTTTAGAATTTCCTTAGCAACTTTTATCTCTTGAACAGGATTATCACTAAGCGAAACTCTAATAGTATCTCCAATTCCTTGTCTTAGTAGTACTCCAAGACCAATACTTGAAGCAATAGTACCACTAAATGCAGTTCCAGCTTCTGTTATTCCTAGATGAAGCGGATATGGAAATACTTGAGAAGCTTTTTCGTATGCTTCTATACATAAGTCTAGGTCAGAAGCTTTTAGAGAAATTGCTATATCATAAAAATCTAATCTTTCTAAAATTTCTATATGTCTTTTTGCACTTTCAATCATAGCTTCAGATGTTGGAACTCCACCAAATTTATTTAATAAATCTTTTTCAAGAGAACCAGCATTTACTCCAATTCTTATTGGAATGTTTTTAGTTTTGCAAGCTTCAACAACTTTTCTTACTTTTTCTTCATCTCCGATGTTTCCAGGATTTATACGAACTTTATCTACACCAGATTCAATGGCTTGAAGAGCAATTCTATAATCAAAATGAATATCAGCAACAATTGGAATGTGAATTTGACTTTTAATATCACGTATAGCTTTGGCATCTTCAATATCTAGACATGCAACACGGATTATTTCACATCCTGCTTTTTCTAGTTCTAAAATTTGCTTTACTGTATTTTGAACATCCTTAGTTTTGGTATTACACATTGATTGAATTACGACTTTATTTTGACCACCTATTTGTACATTACCTACATGAATAGGTCTTGTTTCATTTCTTTTCATATTAACCTCCATTTCGACTATTTTATTCTAATATTCATATGCTGTCAAGATTGCGATTATTTGTGTTTCAAGATTTCCCAAAAGTGTTATGTTTTACAACTCGTTATTAATTTAATAAAATTGTATATTTGAAACTTCGAGGTTCCACGTGAGCGTCCAAACGAGCTGGAAGGATTCCAGCGAAGTGCGTTTGGAGCGAAGCGACCGCAAGGAACAAGAAGTTCAAATATACAATTATTAGAAAATAGTAATAGCTATAAAACATAACACTTTTAGGAAATCTTGAAACACAAGTGCAATTAATTGCTATATTAGATAATAGGAATTATAATCTTACAAAAATGTAATTTTATTTTAAGATAAATCGATGGTAAAAGCTTTTAAAAGGTACTAAAATATACATAGTAAATGGAAAGGAGATTTATATGAAAGATATTTTAGAAGTCAAGAATGTAGAAAAATACTATGGAAATAAATCAAATTTAACAAAAGCCATAGATAATATTAGTTTTAAAGTAGAAGAAGGAGAATTTGTAGGTATAATGGGAGCATCTGGCTCTGGAAAAACTACATTATTAAATTGTATTTCCACAATAGATAGGGTAACAGCTGGAAATATTATTATAAATGGCAAAGATATTACTAGACTAAAAGGAAACAATTTAAATAAATTTAGAAGAGAGGAACTAGGTTTTATTTTTCAGGATTTTAATTTGTTAGATACATTAACTGCTTATGAAAATATAGCATTGGCTCTTACAATACAAAAAGTAAACCACAAAGAAATAGATAGCAGAGTAAAAGATATAGCAGAAAAACTTGGAATAAAGGAAATATTAAATAAATATCCATATCAAATTTCAGGTGGACAAAAGCAAAGAGTAGCATCAGCAAGAGCAATTATTACTAATCCTAAATTGGTTTTAGCTGATGAACCAACTGGAGCTCTTGATAGTAAATCAGCAAGACAATTGTTAGAAAGTTTTGAGAGTTTAAATCAGAAACTAGGGACAACAATTTTGCTCGTTACTCATGACGCTTTTACTGCTAGTTACACTGACAGAATTATATTTATTAAAGATGGAAAGATTTTCAATGAGTTGGAAAAAGGAAATTCTACAAGAAAAGAATTTTTTGAAAAGATAATTGACGTACAAACACTTCTTGGAGGTGATTTGAACGATGTTATTTAAGTTATCAGTAAAGAATATGAAAAAGAGTTTCAAAGATTATGCCATATATTTTCTAACATTAGTATTAGGTGTAGCAATATTTTATATGTTTAACTCTTTAGATAGCCAGCAAGCAATGCTACAAGTATCAGAATCAACAAGAAAACTTATAGGACTTATGATAGATATTTTAGGAGTTGTATCTGTATTTATAGCAATTGTGCTTGGATTTTTAATTGTATATGCAAATAATTTCTTGATCAACAGACGAAAAAGAGAATTTGGAATTTATATGACTCTGGGAATGGGAAGAAGGCAAATATCTAAAATAATTTTATTAGAAACATTACTTATAGGAATAATATCTTTAGCTGTTGGTATATTTATAGGAATTTTTGGCTCACAATTAATGTCTGTTTTAGTAGCTAAATTATTTGAAGCAGATATGAGCGAATTTACATTTGTATTTTCGAGCGATGCGTGTATAAAAACTTGTATATATTTTGCAGTTATGTTTTTAGCAGTTATGATATTTAACACAATAACAATTTCAAGATGTAAATTAATTAACTTATTGACAGCTATGAGAAAAAATGAAAAAGTAAAAATGAAAAATCCAGTGATTTCAGTTTTGGTTTTTATAGTATCAGTTGTCGTACTAAGTTATGCTTATTGGAAGGTAACAGGTGGAGTTAATGAGCTTGATACAATAGATAAAATTATAGGACCAATTGTAATGGGAATAGCGGGAACAGTAGGAATTTTCTGGTCACTATCTGGATTCATATTAAGAGTAATACAATCAAGTAAAAAAATTTATTTAAAAGGAACCAACATGTTTGTATTAAGACAACTTAATAATAAAATTAATACAACAGTAGTTGCTATGAGTGTAATTTGCATTATGTTATTCATGACAATAAGTGTATTATCAAGTAGTTTATCAGTACATGCATCAATGGACGCTGAGTTAGAAGAAATGACACCAGTTGATTTGAATTTGCAAAAAATAGCAAATTTACCTGAAAGCTATACAAATCCTAGAACAGGGAAAACGACATATTATACGGAGGAACAAATAGAGGATTCTAAGAAAACAATTAGCTATACTTTAGAAACAAATGGATATGATTTGAATAATTTGAAAGATGTTGTAGAGCTATCAACTTATACAATACCGGATTGGACTTGGGAGGCTAGTTTAGGAAATTATTTTGAAACAGCTAAATCGCAATATTCAATGCTAGCTTATGATACATTAGAAACGATTGTAAAAGTATCTGATTATAATAAATTGGCACAGCTATATGGTCAGGAAAAATATACACTAGAAGACGATGAATTTATTGTACTTTGTGATTTTGACACAATGACAGGGATTAGAAATGAAGCTTTAAAGGGTAATAACACAGTAGAAATCGATGGAAAAGAATATCATTCAAAATATAATGAGTGTAAAAGCGGATTCTTAAATATTTCTACAAGCCATACAAATACAGGAATTATATTACTTCCAGACAGTTTTGAATTTAAAGAAGAATGGAAACAATCTCAATTTTTAGCAGCAAATTATAATGCGGATACTGAAGAAGAAAAAATAGAATTGGATAAGGAATTTACTGATGAAGAAAATAGTTTACTTTGTAAGAAATTAGATGAAAAGGGTATTCAACTAGATGGAATGACTAAAATTGTTATTATAGAGTCAAGCAAAGGTGTTGCAACTATTATAATATTTATAGCAATATATCTTGGAATTACATTTTTAATTGCAAGCTCAGCAATACTTGCATTAAAACAATTAACAGAAAGTTCAGATAACAAACAAAGGTATACTATTCTAAGAAAAATAGGTTGTGATGAGAAAATGATAAACCAAGCGTTATTTAGACAAATTGAAATATTTTTCATGTTACCTTTGATACTTGCAATTATCCATTCAATATTTGGAATAAAATTTGCATTAACAATAATGGCTGTATTAGCTAGTCCAGAAGAATTAATACCTTCAGTAGTTGCAACAGCAATAATTATAGGCATAGTTTACGGACTTTATTTCTTGGCAACATATTTAGGAAGTAAAAATATTATTAAAGAGGAAGAATAATAAGCGTATTCTATAGATAATATAAAATATTCCTGATATAATATACTTGATAACAATGTTAATTAAGTAATACAAAATCGCACAAATTGATTGTTATGGAAAGGAGTATGAAATATGAACTTAATAGGAAATATTTTATGGTTTATCTTTGGTGGCTTTTTGAGTGGATTGTCTTGGCTCTTTTCTGGTGTGCTATGGTGCATAACCATAATTGGAATTCCATTCGGACTACAATTCTTCAAAATTGCTAAACTATGTTTAGCACCTTTTGGAGCAAGAGTGGTATAAGATTTCACCTAAGTCAATTTTGTGCGATTTTTGGGAGCAGGCTATGGCTTGCTCTCTTAAATTTTGCCTAAAAATGGGCAAATCAAATAAATATGAAAGATATATTGACAGAAAATAAATTTTATTATAAAATTCGAACAAAAGTTTTAGTCTAGCAACAAAGGTACTTGACTAAAAAATAAAAGGGATTTAATAAATATGAAAGTTTTAAGTTTAATGGAACCATGGGCGACTCTTATTAATGAAGGGAAAAAAGTCATTGAAACAAGGAGTTGGAAAACATCTTACAGAGGTGAACTTTACATTCATGCAAGTAGCAAGAAAATTAAAAAGAGCGATGCACATACAATTGAATTGTTAAAATTAATTTCAAATGTTCAAATGGGATATGGACACATATTATGCAAATGTAAATTAGTAGATTGTATATATATGAATCAAGAATTTTTAGATGAAATTCAAAAAAACAATCAAGAATTTTTATGTGGAGAGTATAGTTTAGGAAGATATGCTTGGATTTTAGAAGATATAGAACCTCTTGATACACCTATTCCAGCCAAAGGGCATTTAAGTATCTGGAATTATGAGGATGTAAAGAAATAATTGGATTTAGAGCAAGTAAAAATTAATTTGTGAGGAATATATGAATTATAGAAAAGCAACGTTTAAAGATATTAGTTCCATTTCAAGTCTTATTACTAACTTGCTTGGAACATGTAATTTAGAATCTAATAAAACAATTTTAGAAAGTAATATAGAAGAGGTATCTAAAAGTATCAATAATTATTATGTATGTACTGTAAATAGTAAAGTAGTGGGTGCTTGTGGTATAAGTAATACACAGAAACAAGATACATATAATTTAAAACTAAAAAATGTAAAAGAAATTTTGTATTTAGCAGTAGATAAAAAATATCAAGGCAATGGTATTGGAACTAAACTATTGAAGTTATGTAGTTATAATAACAAAACAATAAAATAATCTCAAAATTATTAGATCTGGCAAATGGAGATGAATATATTTTAGTTGATATTAAAGATAGCATAGGTGAATTTGTTGGAAAAGTCAGAGAAGAATATGAAAAAGAATTACAAAAAATTATAGCAGAATGTACAACTCCAGATATATTTAAAAGTGAACAAGCAAAAGAAATAATTAAATATGTAAAAGAAAAGTATAATGATGATTTAGAATTCTTATGGAAAAAATTTCCCGGAAATGCTGTTTGGAGAAATAAAACAAATAATAAATGGTATGGTGCATTACTTATTATTTCTGAAAGAAAGTTAGAAATTGAATCAGATAGGATAATAGACATTATTGATTTAAGATATCAAAAAGACAAAATAAAAGAAATTATTGATAATGATAAAATATTTGCAGGATATCATATGAACAAAGATAGTTGGATTACAATAAGATTAAATGATAGTGTAAAGACAGAAAAAATAATTGATTTAATAGATAATAGCTATAATATATCTTTAGAAAAAAGAAATTAAATATAGAATTAATAGTGAGGTTCTAACATGAAAACTATATTAGTAGTAGAAGACAATATAGATATAAATAATTTGATTAAAGAAGTTTTGAAAAATGAACAGTATAGAGTTATAAGTGCCTATTCAGGTACAGAAGCTTTAATGATATTAGAAAAAGAAAATATAGATTTAATATTATTAGATTTAATGTTACCAGGTTTAAATGGTGAAGAGATTATTGAACGCGTAAAAAATATCCCTATTATTGTTATAAGTGCAAAAGATTCACTAGAAGATAAAGTAAATGTATTATTAAATGGTGCTAATGATTATATAACAAAGCCTTTTGATTCCGCAGAGCTTTTAGCAAGAATAAAAGTACAACTAAGAAAGGAAGAAATAAAAAGAGTTAATGACCTAACATATAAAGACCTAATATTAAAGCAAGATAGTCATTACTTATATATAGGAAATCAGAAGGTTAGCCTAACAAGAACAGAATATGCAATATTGAAGCAATTAATGTTAAATCCTAAGCAAGTTATAACAAAGACAAAACTATTGGAAGAAATAAGTGATGAGACTTTAGATTGTGATGAAAATGCTTTAAAAGTACATATAAGTAACTTAAGAAAAAAGATTAAGACAATCACGCCTGACCAATATATTGAATCTGTATGGGGAATTGGCTTTAAAATGTATGATTAAAACTTTACTATTTCTTAATCATTTGTTAACTGCTTTCTTAACCAATAGATGATAGAATCGACATCAAGAAAGGAGTTTGATATGGAATATATATTGGAAACAAATAGTCTCGGAAAAAAATATGGACGTTCTGAAGTTTTAAAAAATCTCAATATGCATATCCCTAAAGGTAGTATATATGGATTAATTGGAAAAAATGGAGCTGGAAAAACTACTCTTATAAGAGTGCTTTGTGGTTTACAAAAGCCTAATACAGGGACTTATGCCATTTATGGAACTTTGAACAAAGATAAAAAGATTTCAGAAGCGAGAAAAAGAATAGGAGCAATTATAGAATCTCCGTCAATATGCCTAGATATGACGGCAGAAGATAATGTAAAAGAGCAATATAAGGTTGTAGGACTTCCTAATTATGATGGACTAAATGAGCTTTTAAAATTGGTAAGATTAGAAAATACAGATAAGAAAACTGCAAGAAAATTCTCATTGGGAATGAGACAGAGATTAGGACTAGCAATTGCATTAGTAGGAAATCCGGATTTACTTATTTTAGATGAACCAATTAATGGTTTAGATCCTGAGGGAATTATTGAAATAAGAGAATTAATATTAAAATTGAACAAAGAAAAAGGAATTACTTTTTTGATTTCTAGCCATTACTTAGACGAATTATCTAAAATAGCAACTATTTATGGCTTTATGAATGAAAGTAAAATTGTAAAAGAAATTACTAACGAAGAACTAGAACATGATTTAAAGGTAAGAACACAAATTAATGTGAGTGATACAAAAGAGTGTGTTAAATATTTAGAAGAGAGAGGATTAGCATATAAGGTTATTTCTGACGAAATAATTGAGATATATGAAAAAGTAAATCTGTCTCAGCTTGTTATTGAACTTTCTAAAAGAAATTGCATTGTGAACAACTATCAAGAAAAAGGAGAATCTTTAGAAAATTATTATTTGAACTTGATAGGAGGTGCAGATAATGCGTAAATTATTAAAAGCTGGATTTTTTAGACTAAAAAAAGACTTAATATTCTGGCTATTTATATTTTTAACAATTGGCATTAGCGTATATACTTTATGTTATAGTACTACTTTAGAAAGAGTTAGATTAGATACTCTTATAAATAAGTTTATTGGGTATATTGGAATTTTTATTGCAATATTTGTAAGTATATTTGTTGGTAAGGAACATTCAGAAGGTATTATTAGAAATAAAATAATAGTACGGACATAATAGAATTTCTATATATTTATCAAATTTAATCATTAGTATTGCTACATCTTTGCTATGTGAGTTAATTTATATTTTATTAGTTTGGGGAGTAGGAACACCGTTATTTGGAGAAATACAGATGTTTTGGAATGAATTGTTAATTAGCCTGTTAGATACAGCATTAATTATTATCTCATTTTGCTCTATCTTTGTGTTTATATCTATGATATGCTCTGAAATAACACTCTCGACTGCAATATGCATTATTCTATTTGTTGTAATGTTTATTTTGCAAGCAGTATTCGGATCAACTGCTAGTAGTCCTAAATATATAACAAATACTTATTGGGATGAAAATGGAAATGGTCATATTATAAGCCAGGAACCTAATCCGAATTATCCTGGAGAAGGAAAAGTAAAGATGGCAAGGGTAATTTATTTCTTAATTCCACAAGGACAAGCAATGGAAGTTGATGCAGGTAACCCAGAATATTTAAGGCAAATGCCAATTTATTCGGCAATTATAATAATTGTAATAAATGCGCTAGGAATATATATTTTTTCAAAAAAAGAATTGAAATAGGAGAAAAAAGTGAATATTGCGTTATATATAATATTTTTTCTAATACTTGTAATATTAGTGACTAAAATTTATATGCTTAAAAAATCTCTTAAAGAAATAGAAAGTTCATTAGATAAAATATTGAAATCTGATACTAATAATTTAATTACAACTTCCTCATCGGATAAAGATATTAAAAATTTAATAATATTTTTAAATAAGGAACTCAGAGAATTAAGAAAGCAGAAATTACAATATGAAGCAGGAAATCAAGAGTTAAAGAAAAATATAACAAATATTTCACATGATTTAAGAACTCCACTAACTGCCATAAATGGTTATATAGATTTACTTGAAAAAGAGGAACTTGTAAAATCACAGAAAGAATATTTGAGCATAGTGAAGAAAAAAGCTAATGAATTAACTGAGCTAACAAGTCAATTGTTTGATTTTTCTAAAACCATGGATTCAAATATTTCAATAATTAAAGAAAAATGCTGCATAAACGAAATTCTTGAAGAAACTTTATCGAGTTATTATGCTGTTTTCAAAGAACAAAATATTGTTCCCAATATACTAATTTGCAAAGAAAAAGTATATAAAACAATAAATAAAATTTCACTAATAAGGATATTTGAAAATATTTTGTCAAATGTACTAAAATATAGTAACGGAGATTTAAACGTTGAACTTAAAGAAAATGGTTTAATTATCTTTTCGAATAAAGCAAATGAATTGGATGAAACCACTGTTCAGAAAATTTTTGATAGATATTTCACAGTAGAAAATGCCCAGCAATCTACAGGAATAGGCTTATCTATTGCAAAACAACTAGTTGAATTAAATGGAGGCAATATTACAGCAAAATATATAGCAAAAAAATTAGTTATAGAAATTATGTTACAGTAAATCAAGAAAAAGATGGGATAACCATCTTTTTTTCTTACAAAAATGTAATCTAATTGTAAGCTATAATTGTGGAAAAACTAACAAATATGAATTATAATTTTATTAATAGAAAATTAAGAACAATTAAGGAAAATTTAAGAAAAAAGTCACATAAAAGTCATTTTTCTTTGCTAATATGTATATAGGAGATGGAAATGAAAAAAGTAATAGTAAAAGTACTAATAGTTCTATTAATAGTAGGAGTAAGTTTTGGACTGGTCATAGTAGGAACCGGATACAACATGTATAAAGAAGCAATAGAAGAAGTTGCATTAGAAGAAAAAGTAGAAGAAATTAAACAAAAAGAAAATTATACAACATTAGAAGAAATGCCAGAGATATATAAAGATGCAGTTATTGCAGTTGAAGACCATAGATTTTATGACCATGGAGGAATAGACATTATAGCAATTGGTAGAGCATTATGGAATGACATTAAAGCACTTAGCTTTGTAGAAGGAGGAAGCACAATAACTCAGCAATTGGCTAAAAATGTATATTTTACACAAGAAAAAGAATTAACGAGAAAAGTTGCTGAGGTATTTATGGCATTTCAAATAGAAGAACATTATGAAAAAGACGAAATCTTAGAACTTTATTTGAATACAAGTTACTTTGGAGATGGCTATAATACAGTAAAAGAAGCATCAAGAGGGTACTTCGAAAAAGAACCATTAGAACTTACAGATTATGAAGCAGTAATGCTTGCGGGAATTCCAAATGCTCCTTCAGTTTATGCACCAACGCAAAATTTAGAACTTGCTAAACAAAGACAAAAGCAAGTGCTTGATAAGCTGGTAAAATATGAATATATAAATGAAGATGAAGCAGAGGAAATTTTAGATGAGGGAGAAAAATTATTTCCAAATTCTTAAACATTATTACGGTTAAACCTATATCTTTAACTCCCCTTTTATAAAGATATAGTTTTAATATATAAACTTTAATATTTCATAAACTCTAATACAAGAATCTATGTTTTATTAATTATATAAATTGCATATTTAAAGATTTTTTGTCCCTTGCTGTCGGAACGATTACGTTCCTCCAAACTGCGCGTGACTGCAAAATCTTAAATATGCAATCATTTAAAATTAATTTTATAAAATTCTTGTATTAGAGTTTTAATAAAAATTAACTTCTTTGATTATATTATTTCAAATATTGGTTAATAATATAACAAAAAAGAGGTTAATATGAAAAAGTTTTTTAAAATATTTTGGGTTTTTATTATTGGTTGTTTAGCGGGATACATTTTAGAAGTAACATGGCATTTTATTTTGACAAGAGGATTTCAAACGAGGCAGGGTCTAATATATGGGCCTTTTGCACCTGTTTATGGATTAGGAACTTTAGCTTTTTATTTAGTTCTTCCTAAAATAAAGAATATTTTTAATATTTTTTGGGTAAGCGCCCTTTTAGGTGGAATAACAGAATATTTATGCTCATATTTTCAGGAAAAACTTTTTGGAACTATTTCATGGGATTATTCTGGTTTATTTATGAATTTAGATGGAAGGACAAGCATAACGTACTGTATACTATGGGGAATATTAGGAATTATATTTGTAAAATTTATATATCCATATATTGAAAAGCTTTTTAATAAAATGAACATGACAGTTATTACGAAATTTGTTACAGCATTTGCAGTAGTATTTATGGTGTTTAATATCTCAATATCTTCACTAGCTGCTAGAAGACAATATGAACGAAGGGAACATATTGCACCTGAAAATGAAATAGATGAATTTTTAGATGAACATTATCCGGATGAATTCATGAATAAAGTATATGCAAATAAAATAGAAAAATAATGAAGCGATATAGATTTTACTTTTTGCAGTAAATGTAGTATAATATAAATCATGTGATGAAATAAGAGGATTATAAAATGAGTAGAAAATCGAAGGTAAAAATTTTTAAAATAATTTTATTAATACTAGTTATAGCAATAATGGTAGGAGCGATAGTATATTTATTTCCATTATTTAAAAATATCAGTACTCCAGAAGGACAGTTGGAATTTAAACAGAAAATACAAGAATCTGGTTTTGTAGGACTTCTAATGTTATTCGGATTGCAATTTGCACAAGTTTTCCTTATTATAATACCAGGGGAACCGATAGAAATATTAGCTGGAATGTGCTATGGGGCACTTAATGGAACATTATTTATTACAGTATCGGCTTTCATTATTTCATGTATAATATTATTTACAGTAAATAAATTTGGAAGAAAATTTGTGTATAGTTTTTGTGATGAGGAAAAAGTTAAAAAAATAGAAAATAGCAAATTATTTCAAAATCCTCAAAAGATAGAATTTATAATGATAATATTATTTTTGATTCCAGGGACACCAAAAGATTTACTTGTATACATAGCTGGACTTTTACCAATTAAGCCATTTAGATTTGTGCTTATATCTACATTTGCAAGGCTTCCATCAGTGTTGTCATCAACAATAGCAGGTGACCAGATACTAGGGGGAGATTTAAAAATAATAATAATTTCATATGTAGTAACATTTGCTTTAGTTGGATTAATCATTTTCATAATTAATAAATTTGATAAATCTAAAACAACAAAAGAAGCTTTAAATTTTTTTAAATAGGAGATGAATAAAATAGAGGAAAACAATCGGGGGATGTTAAATGAATGAATTAACAGTAGTGAAAAGCAAAAGAGACAAACTTAGAGATGTAATAATTTACTTTTTTGTATATGCATGCATAGGTTGGATACTAGAATCAATATATGCTTTTTGGGTACATGGATATTTTGTAAATAGAGGATTTCTATTTGGACCATATTGTCCAATCTATGGCTTTGGAGCTGTTTTGTTAATCCTATTATTGAATAATATGAAAGGTAAACCAATTCAAGAATTTATTCTAGCAGCAATCGCTTTTACGATTTTTGAATATATAGTTTCATACGTGCTAGAAGTTATTTTTGGCCTTAGATGGTGGGATTACTCTGAAGATTTATTGAATTTGCAAGGAAGAGTTAGTATAGCATATTCAATTTTATGGGGATTATTAGGCATACTTTTAATAGAGATAATCCATCCTTTCATACAGAAATTAATTGTTAAAGCAAAAAAACATGTAAATAAGAAAATGGATAATATAGTTGTAATTTTATTAATTTGTACTATATTAACAGACTTAGTGTTTTCTTCAATGAAATATTTGAATTAAGTATTTAAGTATTAATGATTATAAAAATAATATATGGTTTAAAATTCCCGGAGCATGGACGCTTCGGTCGGTTCACTCCGGCTTCGCCATGCGCTTGCCTTGAATTTGAAACCATATATTATTTTTGATTATTAAAATATAGAACTTTTAAGAATATTAAAAAAATTTTAAAACTTTTTATAAATAAAAAGTATCTAATTAGTGTGAACGAAAAACATATACGCTAATTAGATGGAGGATAAGATGAAGAAAATACGTAAGACAATATTAATTGTAGTGCTTGCAATTATAATGTTAATAGGGATAATTCTTATATTAAATAGTAAAAGCAAAAAAGATGATAATATTAATGCAGATGTCGAAGCAAATGTCGAAGAGAACATTGTAAATCAAGAGAGCATTAATAACCAAACAGAAAATACTAATATTCAAAATGAAATTACAAATACAGAAAGCGAAAGCACAGGTTCAAAAAACAATAGTGATGAACCAAGTACATCGAAGGAAACAGGAGCAAATAAAAAATTAGTATTTGATGAAACAGTTGCTTTTATAGGAGATTCAAGGACTCAGGGATTTCTAATGTACGCAGGACTAAAAGACGTAGTAGACTATACTCATATTGGACTGATGGTAGATACAGCAGTAACTAAAAAGTTTATAAAAACTTCTACTGGAGAAGAAGTAACACTATTAGAAGATATGAAAAATAGAGATATCCAAAAAGTATATATAATGCTAGGAATAAACGAACTAGGATGGTCATATAGTCAGGTTTTTGTTAATGATTATGCAGAACTAATAAGAAAAATAAAAGAAATAAAACCAAACTGTGAAGTATATCTTCAATCAATTATACCGGTTACTAAAGAGAAATCGGATTCTGATGATATATACAATAACACTAAGATTGCTGAATACAACAGATTAATAAAAGATTTAGCAACAACGGAAAATGTTAAATATCTGGATGTTAAATCAGTAGTAGTAGATAGTAGTGGTAATTTACCCAGCAGTGCAAGTACAGACGGAATTCATATAAACAAAACATGTTGTCTGAAATGGTTAGACTATATTAAAAATAATTCTTAAACTTGGAGGAATAAAAACGATGAAAAAAGCAATTTATGTAGTAGGTGTAGTTATAGTAATTATATTAGCGGTAGTATGTTATATTTTTAGTACAAAAGAAAATGAAAACGAAGCTGTAGTTTTAAATATTCAAGAATTAGCAACTAAAATACAAGAACAAGATGTATTTGATGATACTTTAGAGCATATTGATAAGGGAACAATAATTAAGAACTATGGTTTTACTGATGAAGAAATAGTAGATGCAGTATCATATGTCAGTACAGGTGCAACTTCGGAAGAAATTCTAGTTGTAGAGGCTAATGATGTAAACAGTGTAAAAGCTAAAATAGATACAAGAATTTCAGATAGAGCAGAAGCTTTTGCAAGTTATTTGCCAGACGAAGTATATAAATTAGAAAATCCAACTTTAATAATTCAGAATAATTATATTATTTTATGCGTATGTAAAGATAGCGCAAAAATGAACGAATATATAGAAAATTATATAAAAGATATACGAGAGGCATAAAATGTTAGAAACTAAGGAAATATTAATGCAATATATTAGGGAAAATGAAGAGAAGTTTTACAGAATTGCATATAATTATACAGGCCAAAGAGATGCTGCATTAGATGTTGTACAAGAGGCGATTATTAAATCACTTGAAAATCTTGAAAAACTTAGACATAAAGAATATGTAAAAACATGGTTTTATAGAATATTAATAAATGAATCATTAATGTATATAAAGAAAAACAAAAAATATGTTTCTTTAGAATACGAAAAAGTTGATGATGATAGCTATATGGATTTTGAAAATTTATCTACTGAAAGTATTGACATTTACAATTATATTAGAGAGCTAGACGATAAAACAAAAACAGTTGTTGTTTTAAAGTATTTTGAAAATTTAAAATTAGAAGAAATATCTGAAATTTTACATGTAAATGTAAATACTGTAAAATCAAGATTATACAAAGGATTAAGAGATATAAAGAGAAAAATGGAAGGGGGAAAGAAATATTGAAAGAGTTAGAAAAAGCTAAAAAAGTTTATAACTCGATAAAAATTCCAAAAGAATTGCATGCTGTAGTTGAAGAATCTTTAAATAGGAAATATGTGGAAAACCAAGAAAAAAAGAATTATGTAAGACATAGATTATTTCCAACGATAATGACTACATGCTTGGCGATGTGCTCTTTATTTGTTGTATTAGTAAATACAAATGAAACTTTTGCAAAAAGTATGGAAAATATACCAATAGTGAATAAAGTAGCTAAATTAGTAACAGTAAGAAGTTACTTTGAAGAAGATGATTCTAAACTAATATATGCTAACATTCCGGCAATTGAAAACACTGGAAATTCAGACTTAGAAGAAAGAATTAATTATGAAATTAGAGAAAAGATGAATAGTGTTTTAGAAGAAGTTAATCAAAGAGCTAAGGATTATCAAAATGCAGTTTTAGCAACGGGAGGAACTTTAGAAGATTATACCCCAATACATGTTGATATAAACTATGAAATGAAGTATTCGGGTGAAGATGTAGTATCCTTTGTAATAAATAAATGTGAAACTTTAGCAAGTGCTTATACAGAACAATATATTTATAATATTGATTTAGAAACTGGAAAAGAACTAAACCTAAGAGATGTATTAGGTGAGAACTATAAAGCAATTGTAGACAACGAAGTATATAAACAAATAAAAGAGAGAAAGAAAAATCCAGATAATTATTATTTTACACCAGAAGAAGGTGGATTTGCTGGAATTGAAAATGAATATCAAAATTTCTATATAAATGAAAATAGAAAAGTTGTTATTGTATTTTACAAATATGAAATTGCGCCAGGAAGTATGGGAATGCAAGAATTTGAAATACCAAATGAAATAATGCCTTAGTAAAGAATAAATGATTTAAGAACTTTGAGGAATATCCTTGAAGTTCTTCTTTTCTATAAAAAATAATATATTGTTTAAAATTCACGAAGCAGGGACGCTTCGGTCGGCTCACTCCAGCCTCGCTATGCGCTCACCTTGAATTTAAAACTATATATTATTTTTATAAAAAAGAAACTTTAAATTTTCAAAATATTTACTTTTTTAATTCTATGGTAAAAGTAGTTACATTATCTTGGCTTGAAGCAAATATTTTTCCACCATGAGCTTCAACTATTTCTTTTGCAATAGCTAAACCTAGGCCAGCACCACCAGAATTTGAACCTCTAGATTCATCAAGCCTATAAAATTTTTCAAATATATAATCAAGCTTATCTTGAGGAATTGTTGTTCCACTATTTGAAATCTCAATAGAAACATCATAAAGATTTTCTTTAACATTAATATTGATTTTACTATTTGGAAAACTATAGGCAATGGCATTTTTTAATACATTATTAAACACTCTAGAAAGTTTATCCGGGTCTGCAACTAAACAAAGAGAAGTAGGGCAGTTTATTACAATCTCTTTATCTTGACTTTTTGATAAAGGATAAAACTCATCAATAATTTGCTCAAACATTAGTCTTAAATTGATACTAGATTTATTCAAAACAATATTTCCAACATTAAATCTAGCAATTTCAAAGAATTCATTTATTAATTCTTCTAATCTATAAGCTTTGTTTAAAGTTATATTAGCATATTTAGCACGATATGAGACTGGTAAATCTGGCGATTCATTTAATAATTCTAAATACCCAATAATAGAAGTCAATGGGGTTTTTAAATCATGTGCTAAATATACTATAAGCTCATTTTTTCTTTCTTCATTAGTTTTGGCTAAAAGCTCATTTCTAATAGATTCTTGCTTTATTTGATTTAAATGCTTTTCAAGCATAGATAGGTCAGAAGGAAGTGATATATAATTGTTATTCTTATTTAATAAATCTTCACTTGCTTGTATTACATAATCAATATAGCTCAAGGACTTTTTTAGATAAAATGCTATAATGATTAATATTCCTAATGCCCAAATAAATAGCAAGTTAGACCTAATATTTATTAAAAGAATATATAAAGGGTCATCTGGTTGCCAAATAAAGCTATTGGCAATTATTAATGATACGATTAGCATAAGTATAAAAAATAAAGTAAAAATAGCTGTAAATATAAGTATTTTTTTTCCAATTCTTTTAAAAATAATTTTACTATATTGATTGTCATTCAATTTCATAGCCAATCCCCCAAACTGTTTTTATAATTTTCGGATTCTTAGGTTGTTCATGTAATTTTTCTCTAAGCCTTTTTATATGAACCATAACAGTATTGTTACAGTCTAAATATTTTTCTTTCCAAACATTCTCAAATAATTCCTCTGAACTAACAACTTTACCTTTATTTTGACATAGATATAGAAGAATTGAGAATTCGATGGGAGTCAAATCAATTTCTTCATCATATAAAAAGCACTTATGATTGGATTCATTTATAGTCAAAGCTCCAATTTCAATAATTTCACTTTTAGAACCGGATTTATTGTATTCATAAAATCTTCGTAAAGCAGATTTTACCCTTGCCTGTAATTCTAATGGATTAAATGGCTTTGTAATATAATCATCAGCACCAACAGATAATCCTTTAATTTTAGACACGTCATCAACTTTAGCTGTAAGCATTAGAATAGGGAAATTATATTTCTCACGAATCTTTTTACAAATAGAAAATCCATCTATATCTGGTAGCATTACATCTAGAATAGCCATATCTAAAGGTGTAGAATTGATACATTTTATCGCATCTTTACTATTAGTAAATTTATATATATTAAAGTTTGCATCTTTAAGAGAAAACTCAACTAAATCTGCAATTTCTTTTTCATCATCTAACACTAAAATATTGTACATAATTACCTCCACATAGTTACAATTCACAGCTTCTTATCAAATTCATATAATTGTATATTCAAGATTTTGCAGTTTCGCGCAGTTTGGAGGACTTTACGTCCGACAGCAAGAAACAAAAAATCTTTGAATATACAATTTTAAAGGATTTTTATACTCGCTGTGAATTGTAACTATGCATAAATTATACCATATATGCAGTAAAATGGCGAGAATGTAAGAAAATCGTAAGAAATTATTTAGAAATTTTTAAAACATTATTAATTTTACCTCTGTATAATTTAATTAATGGAGGGACGTATGAAAACAAAGAAAAAAGTAAATGTAAAATTAATAGTGTTTATTATAATTATTTTAATTTTAGTAATTAATAAAGGAGTGGAATTTCTTAGCTCAAAATTAGGTGAAATGGGATCGTATCTTCAGGGAGAAAAACAGATAGAATTTAACTTAGAAGAACTTGCATATAACGAGAAGTTTGCAGGTAGAGGTCAAGAAAAAGTAGATGGAAAAGATGGATATGATACTATTTTTAATTCAATAAATAGAAAATATATAGAATATAAGCAAGTAGGAAATGCTTCTTGGAAAGACAAGTCTTATTGGGGAGGAACTTTTGAAGAAAACGGATGTGGTTTAGCAGCAATTGCAACACTTCTAAGTGGCTATGAAATGAACTATACACCAGAAGACTTAAGAAAAATATATGTAAATTTTCCAGAAGAACATTTAGAAGGAGATCAAATGTCAAAGGAATTAAGTTCAAGGTTTGGGATTAGCAATACAGACTTTTTGTATGCAGATGTATATTTTAAGAAAGATTATATTTTTGAGCATCTACTTCAAGATAAACCTATATTAATCTGTGTGTGGAACAACCCAGATGATAAATGGACTACCGCTTCTCATTATATGTTATTGCTAGCAACTGACGGTGACAATAAAGTGTATGTTTCCAATCCAAATGGCCTTTATGGAAAAGTAAAAATGTCTGGATGGTATAGTGCTGAAGATATTTTGCCTTATATTGCAAAAGCTATGTTTATAGAAGAATAAAATTTGTTATTTTGGAAATAATTATACCAAATATTATGAAAAGAGGTATGATTATGTGTGATGATTTAAATTTATTATTATCTAATTTAAATGTATTTTATAGGAAACTTCAAAATTATCATTGGAATATTACAGGAAAAGATTTTTTTACTGCACATGAAAAATTAGAAGAATATTACAATGAAATTAATGAACAAATTGATGAAGTAGCAGAACATATTATAAGCAAAGGCTGCAGAGTTATGGCAACAATGAAAGAATATTTAGAAACTGCTCAAATAAAAGAGGCTGAAAGTAAAAAGATTCGTTCAGAAGAAGTATGGAAAGATGTATTACAAGGTTATGAAATTTTAATTGAAAATTGTAAGAAAATTAAAGAAGAAGCAGACAGTGAAAGTGCATATACTACATCAGCATTAATGGATGATTATTTAAAAGATTACAAGAAAAAATGTTGGATGTTAAATCAAGTAAATTCATAGAATGAAAAAGGGAAGAAACGTATTTGTTTCTTTTCTTTTTCATATATGATAAATAAGTTCTTTAAATTTACTAGTAGGACACAATTAGGTTACAATTCTTGTGTAAAATAATGAAAAATAAAGAAATGAGGTGGTTAAAACAGAAAATACATTGAAAGTTGAAAATGAAGAATTAGCGAAAAGCTCAGCACTAATTCCACTAAATATGGAAAATAAAGAATTTGAAATGCTTATGTCATTATATGAAAATGCCAAAACCGATATTGTGCAGAAATTAACAATTATTCAAGAATACTTAAAAGAAATGTATGAGTATGATGTTGTAAATCATATTACAAGCAGAATAAAAACTAAAGAAAGTATAGTAGGAAAAATGAAAAAAAAGAACTATGATATGACGTATAATGACTTAATAGAAAAGATTAATGACATAGCAGGTATAAGAGTTATTTGTACTTTTAAAAGTGATATTTATAAGGTTATAAAAATAATTCATAAAATTCCTAATATAAGAATTCTAAATGAAAAGGATTATATAAAAAATCCTAAAAAGAGTGGATATATGGGCTATCACATTATACTAGAAGATTTCATTCAATACGATAATACTTATATACCAATAAAAGTTGAAATACAATTAAGAACAATGGCTATGGACTTTTGGGCTACAACAGAACATAAAATAAAATATAAGAAAAAGTATGAACTTTCTAGTAAAGACTCTAAAAAGATGAAAATATATTCGAAGATACTTAATATTATAGATAACAATATAATGAAAATTTATGAAAAACAATTGGAAGGTAAGATAGGAAAATAAAATTTTTAAACTTCTATTTCTTAGAAATTAAGATAATATGTGGTTTCAAATTTCCAGAGTATTCCTATTTTGAGAATTTAAGGTTTCTTTTAAAAAATAATATATAGTTTAAAATTCCCGGAGCAGGGACGCTCCGGACGGCTCACTTCGGCTTCGCACTGCGCTCCCCTTGAATTTAAAACTATATATTATTTGGATAAAAACGTTAAATTTTTAAGGGATACCTGCTATGGGAATTTGAAATCATATATTTATTTTTATGACATAAGTGCAATTTAAGGAATATTGTTAAATCTCATAGAAGGACTGGTCGGAAAATTGAATAAAGAAGTTAGTTGTGATAATATTATCTTATTATTAAAAGATAGGAGATAGTGCATGGAAAAAGAAAAGTTTAGAGAAGCTACTAGATTTGAAAATATAAAAGAAATACTATACAATTCTGTAAAATCATATCCAAATCATGTAGCATTCGTTACCAAAATTATTAAAGATAAAGGAGTAGAATATAAAAACACTACATATAAAAAATTATTAGATGAAGTAAATGCTTTAGGAACTGCTTTATATAATTTGAAATTAAAAGGCAAAAGAATTGCTATTTGTGGAAGAAATAGATATGAATGGGCTTTAGCACATTTATCATGCCTTTTAGGTGGAATGGTTTCAGTTCCATTAGATAAAGAACTTCAAGTAGAAGAACTAGAAGATTCACTTGTAAGAAGTAAAGCAGAAGCCATAATATTTGATGAAAAATATGAAGATAAGATTAAAACTATAAAAGATAACAACAAAACTCAAATTAAAGAATATATAAGTATGAGTACTTTAAAAGGCTTTACAAGCTTATTAGATTTACTTGAAAAAGGAAAGAAAATCCTAAATAGTGGAAATAAGGAATATGTAAATCATGAAGTAGATTCTAAAGGAATGAGTATACTATTATTTACATCTGGTACTACTTCAAAATCTAAAGCAGTTATGTTATCACAATATGGAATAGCAACAAATGTATATAATATGCAATTAGTAGAACCTATAACAGACAAAGATGTAAATATTGCATTTTTGCCATTTCACCATATATTCGGCTCAACAGCAATGATAGTTATGTTGGCTTGTGGAGTTAAGACTGTTTTTACAGATGGATTAAGATATATTCAAAAGAATTTAAAAGAATACAAAGTTACAATTTTTGTTGGAGTTCCGCTTCTTGTAGATAAAATGTATGAAAACATAGAAAAGGAAATAGAAAAACAAAATAAAACAAAATTAATAAATGTGGCTAAAAAAGTAAGTAATGGACTTTTAAAATTGCATATTGACATAAGAAGAAAATTATTTAAACAAGTTATAGATGGTTTAGGTGGAGAAATGAGATTTGTTATTTCAGGAGGTGCTCCACTAGACAAAAGAACAGCAAAAGGATTTAACGATTTAGGAATTAAGATGGTTCAAGGATATGGACTTACTGAAACATCTCCAGTAATTGCAGCAGAAAATGATTTTAAGATGAAACTAGGTTCTGTTGGTGTTCCTCTTAAAGATGTACAAGTGGAAATTGTAAATAAAGACGAAAATGGAATAGGTGAAATTAGAGTAAAAGGTCCAAATGTCATGTTAGGATATTATGAAAATGAAGAAGCAACAAACGCAGTATTAAAAGATGGATGGTTCTATACCGGAGATTTAGGATATATAGACAAAGATGGATTTTTATTTATTACAGGTAGAAGAAAAGATATGATTGTTTTGAAAAATGGTAAAAAAGTATTTCCAGAAGAAGTAGAAACATTAGTAAATAGAATACCAGAAGTAGAAGAATCTTTTGTATTTGGAATGCCTGAGGAAGATGATAGAACAAAAATTAAAATTGCTGTCAAAGTCGTATATAACAAAGAAGTAGTAAAAGAAAAATATGGAGATATAGAGGAAGAAAAATTGTATGATATTATCTGGAATAAAATAAAAGATGTAAATAAAACATTTCCACCATATAAATACATAAAACATATGATTTTAACAGATAAACCTTTAATAAAAACGACAACTCAAAAAATTAAGAGAAATGAAGAAATAAAAGAAGTATTAAAATAGAAGAGCAATTTAAAAAAATGTAAGGATTCTATTAGATGCATCTATTTCAAGTTCAGAAGAATAGTTATACAATTTGCTCTAAATATTTTTGTAAAAATATGATTGACAAAATATAAAATCTATCTTATAATAAGAATAACAATAAGTTTTGTTGCATATAATATTAATGGTTATTTAAGGGCAGAATATGAGGCAGCTGCCACGCCAGAGATGGTCTGAAAAGAGATGTAGGGTACGCCGTCCTACTAAATAACTAAATAAAAAGGGGTGTTTCAAGCACCTCTTTTTACATCTTTATATTCTTTTGATATAATTTTATTTTTTAGCTTAACTTCACTTATTGGATAAATACTTCTAAGAAATAAATCTCCTTTAGGTTTTATTCTTATTGCAACAAGTGTCAAGTCATCAAGTCTTTTTATATATTCTATACTATTATTCTTTGTATTATATCCTACATAATCAGGTTCATTTATGATTAATGGTATTTTCTCCATGCCCTTTTCATATGATTGATTATCTTTAAATTCTTTTTTATGTTTTTCACAATGTTGTATTCTATCATAAGCAAACTTTATATTTCTTGGTTTTTCATTTATATTTAATATATTTATTATTTCTTCAGTTAGTTCACCAATTTTTAATATTTGCTTACAATTCTTCATTCTTTTTATATCTAATCTATTCAAAATTCTCTCTCCTTTACAAAAGCATACATCATATTACAAAATTTTACAATAGAAAAATAAATTTTAGTTTCAGAATTTTTTAGAAAAATAGAGAAAAGTATTCTACCACAAATACTTATCAATTGAAAAGAGATATTGTTAATTGTTCTAAAATTCATTCTTCTAATCAAAAAGAATATATTTCTAGTAATAATATAACTTTTGAAGGTTTAGATTTTGTAAATTCTTTATGTTAAAAAGCCCATTTATAGTAGGCTTATTAGAAGATGAAAAAAATAAGTAACTTAAATAATGATTTACCTTGAAATGATAACTTAAGAATGGTAAAATAATAAAGACAAAGGAGAAAACAATGAGAACACTTGAAAGCCTTGGGGCTGTATATATATATATATATCGTAGGATTTAACAAAATAAACTTATGTAAACATAGAAGAAAGACTATGCTTTTTAGACGAATCTAAAAGGTGTAGTTTTTTGTTATTAAAATGAAAGGAGTGCGATATATGTTAAAGAAAGAAATAATAAAATTAACTAAAAAAGAAAGAATAATAATACTAATATCTATAATTATAATTGCTTTATTAATAAGTACTATAATAATTCAAAATATGGTCATAAATAATCAAATAAGTAATAATGAATACTATGCAAGTGGAAATGAAAATTCAAGTTTAATAGCTAATAATATAAGAAAAGGAATTACAATTGGTGGAATAACTGGAAAATTAGAAATATTAGACACATCAGATGCTAATGCAACACCTGAAGATTTATTAGAAGGAAAAACTGCATATGTAAATGGAGTGAAGATTACAGGTACATATAAAAGTCATATAGAAGAAGTAGAAGGAGTAACGATACCAAAAGCATTCTACTATGTAGGTGGAGCAAAAGATACAGGGATAGTAATTTCTGACTCGCCATTAGATGAAAATAAATATTCAAGTGATAAATATGCAGATCAAGCAAATATACCAGGAGACGGCTTAGTTGGAAACCAATTTGTATGGATACCAGTAGAAAATATATCAGATTTTAAAAGATATCCTAACTATGGTGCGACTCAAAGTGCAACTTTTAACGAACCAGCATCAGTATCATATAGATATCAAAATGAGGTAGAAGAATACAATAATATGATGCAAAGTGTAGAAGAAAATCATGGATTTTATGTGGCAAGATATGAAGCAGGAAAAGAGAAAATAAATGGAGTAGATACAATTGTTAGCAAGAAAGGTGCGACCGTTTGGACTAATATTGCATGGGGGAATAGTACAACAGATATAGGAACAGAAGGTGCTGTTGCAAAAGCAAAAGGAATGTATGTAAATCAAGGAACATATGATATAACTGGTACATTAATCTATGGAACACAATGGGATGCAATAATGGCTTGGATTGATCCTAATTATAAAACCACAACCTGTGCAGAAGACTCATTTGTAAGAAATTCAAGCGGAAAAGGAAATTATGATTCCTCTAGTTTAGCTACTTGTGGTTCGAGTGATAATTATAGAGTAAAAAATATCTATGATTTAGCAGGAAATGCTTGGGAATGGGGAATGGAAACTGATATAATTGGATCGAGAGTCGTTAGAGGAGGATGTTATAGTAGTTCTAGTTCAAGTATTTCAGCTTCATATCGTTATAGCAAAAACTCAGGAACCCCTGTAAATGATACTGGATTTCGTGTTGTTCTATGTTTATAAAATCTGACAGTATAACAGAAAACGTAAATAATAACCAAATTAACTAAAAATTAGTGTCAAGAAGTATCGGAAAATTTTTCTTAAGAACTTAGAAAACAAAATC
>CAKNIZ010000007.1 GCA_930980855.1 uncultured Clostridium sp. | reverse complement strand
TCTATCAATTTCATAAAAGGTAAAATCGATTTACACAAAAAACTTTACACTCTCGAGAGAGAAAAATTAAAAAAATTGTAATGTAAAATTTTGCGTTGTACTATTGATAAAAAACGGTAAAATGTATAAAAAATAATTCCAACAGTAGTAAATGAAGTTCATCCAAGAAATACAAAGACAATTATCAAAAAGAATGATAAAACTCTTGAAAGATAGATATTAAATATTGAATAAACGTTAATTCTTTGCTAGAATGATAATTGAAAGGAAAAATTAATATGTTAGAAGATGAATTAAAAAGGATATCAATAGTAGGAGGACCAGGCACAGGAAAGACCACTCTTGCTAAGAATTTAGGAAAAATGTTAAACTTGCCAGTATACCATTTGGACGGTATAGACCATTTAGAAAACTGGAAAAAAAGAGATAGAGAGGAAAGAGACAGAATTATATTAGAAAAAGTTTCAGAGGATAAATGGGTAATTGATGGCACATATAAAGGAACTTTGGAGAAAAGAATAGATAAATCAAACTTAATAATATTTCTTGATTATTCAACAATATCTAAATTAAAAGGAATATTAACGAGATATAATAAACTAAAGGGACAAGAAAGAGAGGAAATGCCAGGGTGCAAAGAAAAGATGGATTTGCATTTTATCATGTTTACTTTAACATGGAATAAAAAATCTCGTAAAAAAGTTCAAGAGTTATTAGAAAAGTATAAAAATAAGAAAATCATTATTTTTAAAAATAGAAAAAAATTAAATAGTTGGTATGAAAAAGAATTTGACGAAAAAATAAAACTGTAATGTAATATTTCGAGTTGCTATAGGTCAAAATTTGCTGCATAAACCACTTGATTTTTCAAAAATAATATGTTAAGATAATATATGTTAATTTATCAAAGGAGATGCAAAGATGGAAATAGCAAAAAACATATTAATCGTATTATATTTTATTGTGTGTGTAGCTTTAATAATAACAACAGTATTACAAAATAAAGAAGATAGAAATTCAATGGAAGATGTAGCAGAAAATCCAAGAGCAAATAAGTATTTTGAAAAAAATAAAAGTAGAACAAAAACTGGAAGAATTCAAAAGAATACTATTATCTTAGGAGTTCTATTTATAATACTTACTATAATCTTAGGAATAATGTTCGTTTTATAAATTATAAAGGTGCACTTTAATAAAATAGTGCACTTTTATTTTTGCTATAAAAGGAGAAAAAATGGAAATATTACAAGGAAAATTTATTGGACATGAACGAGGATTTGGTTTTGTAAAAATATCGGATGAAATACCAGACATATTTATTGCCAAAAACAATAAAAAAGATGCAATGAATGGTGACATTGTAGAAGTAAGAATATTAAAAGAGAAACATGGTGAGCACAATGAAGGTGCAATAATAAATGTAGTTGAAAGAAATACAAAACAAGTTGTAGGAACATTTGAAAAAAGCAAAAACTTCGGTTTTGTTATACCGGACGATAATCAACTAGGAACAGACATATTCATTTCAAAAAGCAATTTTGCAAAAGCAAAAAATCATCAAAAAGTAGTTGTTAAAATAACAAAATATCCTAGAAAAGGAATGAAAGCAGAAGGTAAAATTGTAGAAGTTTTAGGATATGCCTATGAAGCTGGAATAGATATGTTGTCAATAATAAAACAATATAATCTACTAAATGAATTTCCTAAAAATGTTTTAGAAGAAGCAAAAGAAGTAAGCAAAACAGAAATAAAACCAGAAGGAAGAGTTGACTTTAGAAATAAGGAAATTTTTACAATAGATGGGGAAGATGCAAAAGACTTAGATGATGCTGTTTGTGTTGACGATAATGGTGATGGAACATATACTTTGGGAGTACATATTGCCGATGTAAGTAACTATGTGAAAGAAGGAAGTTTACTAAATGCAGAGGCAATAAAAAGAGGAACTAGTGTATATATGTTGGATAGAGTAATCCCAATGTTACCTAAAGAATTGTCTAATGGTATTTGTAGTTTAAATCAAGGACAAGATAGATATGCTTTATCTGTTATTATGAAAATTGATGAACAGGGAAAAGTCATTGACAGCGATATTTGCAAGAGTATAATAAATGTAACGAGAAGAATGACATATACTGATGTTGCAGATATTATAAATAAAACAAATCCAAAAACTATTGAAAAATATAATAAATATATAGAACACTTTGAAAGAATGCAAAAATTAGCACTTATTTTAAAGAAGAGAAGATTAAAAGATGGTTATTTATCTTTAGAAATTCCAGAAAGCAAAATTACACTAGATAAAAATGGAATTGCTATAGATGTAAAACCATACGAAACAAATTTTGCAAATGAAATAATAGAGCAATTTATGCTTACAGCTAATGAAACTGTAGCAGAAAGATTTTATTGGTTAAATGCACCATTTATATATAGAATTCATGAAAAGCCAGATGAAGAAAAAATAAAAGAATTAAATAAATATTTATTTAATTTTGGCTATAGGATAAAAGGAAAATTAGATGATATAAAACCAAAAGCATTTTCACAAATACTAGAAGATGTTAAGGGAAAAGAAGAAGAAAGGGTAGTATCAAATTTACTTTTAAGAACATTAAAAGTAGCAAGATATGAAGCTGAAAATAAAGGCCATTTTGGTATTTCAAGCAAGTACTATTGTCACTTTACTTCACCAATTAGAAGATATCCAGATTTATTCATACATAGGGTAATATCTAAATATCTGGCAGGTGAATATAACATTTCAGAAACAATGAAAGAAAAATTTGAAAAACAGGCTGAAAAATACTCTATTACATCTTCAGAATGTGAGCAAATTGCAACTAAAGCGGAAAGAGAAAGTGAAGATATTAAAAAAGCTGAATATATGCAAAGTAAAATTGGCGAAGAGTATACAGGTATTATTTCTAGTATAACAAGTTTTGGAATGTTTGTAGAATTGGAAAGCACAGTTGAAGGACTAGTAAGATTGGCAGACATGAAAGATGATTATTATATTTATGATGATATAAATAAGCAGTTGATAGGAAAAGAAACTGGGAAAACATACAAACTAGGCCAAAAAGTGAATATTGAAGTTGCCAATGCAGACAAACAAACTAGAAAAATAGATTTTATTTTAGTTTAAAAATTTGTTAGAAAGAAAAGATGAAAACAATGGATAAGGTTAAAAGTATAATGAAATATATAAAATGCTACAAATGAAAAAGATGCTATTTTTTAAAATTTGACTAATTTACGTAAAAATGGTATAATAATAAAAGATTTGAATAAAATTATAAAAAATTATACTAAAAGTGCAAGAAATTGAACAAAAAGTATTGATTTTTATAATTTACTCTAGTATAATTTTATATACAGATAAGGAAGAGATGTACATGCATTTTCTATCCTCCTGTTCTGTAAAACTTAATGATATTATCCAAAGGGTTCACCTCCTTTCGCTGGAAAGACGAAAGAAATGGACAAAAACATTATACGACAAAAGAGTATTTTAAGCAATAAAATATTACAAAAAAATTACAAAAATGTAACAATGAAAAATAAATAAAACCGAGAACTGTACTAAGAGCTCTCGGTTTATATCTTAAGTATCTACAATTAAATACCTAGATTTTAAATTAATTGTGGCATCAATATTAAAAAATGCATTTTGGTAATTATTAAGCCAGTTATAATCTTGCCAATCCTGCCAAGTTGAAAAATCAGATACGGCATATTTTCCAAAACAAGCAATATCGGACTTTAATTCTTTTGACGTTTTGTAAACAAAATCATAAATAAAAGATTCTATATAGTTTTTAGCATATTCTTCAATAATATCAATAGTTGATTTATCTAAATTTTTATAATCATCAGACATACTTATAATTCTAGTAGAAATTTCAAGTTTAGATTGAATATAAGGAGTACCATTAATCACGTCTACATAAGTCTCACATTTACTTTTCTCTATATATAAATCAATAAAATTAGTACTTTCAAAAGGACTAGGAATATTTAAAGTTGCATTTTTTAAGTGATTTCTAAGAATAAGAAGTGATATGCTCTCCAAGCCATTAAGTTCTCCAACTAGTTTATCATCCTTAAATACAGCAATACCAAGAGTTTCTATATTTTTTTGAGTATCTATAGGTGTTTCTGGAGCAATATTACTATTATCACTGCCATTACTTATTCCTGCATCTCCTCCGGAATTATTTCCATTGTTAACACTTCCTAGTATAGCATAGCATTCGCCAAAAGTATCGGTCATACTTGAAAAAAATTCTTGAAGAGTAGTATCAGTAGTGTATCCAGTAGAACGTTCAGCAGTAGATGAAACTTCATAATATTTTGAAGATAGTTGCTCAAGCATTGGTTTAGAATTGTCCAGAAAATATTTGGCATCGCATCTTGAAATAATTACATTACATGTAGGTCTAATTTCTATGTTATTCATTAATGTATAAACATATTCGCCAATCCCTTTAGTGGCAATTTCTTCGGAAAAAACAATTGCTTTACAATGAGATAAATTTAATTGTTTTCCTAAATAAGAATTTACCAAATTAATGCCAGATTCTAAAGAGTTACACTCAACGCTATTTATAATAGAGTCAGAAGATTGGGATGAACTAGAACTTGATGATTCACTTCCACCAGAAGGAATAGCTATTTGAAAACTTAATTCTAGTTTACCGTTATCTTTAATATCAAAACCAATTGAAACTACATAGGCTAAATTATCTACTGCATTTATAGAATCAAGCCCCATAAGTGTCATTGATAAAAGCACAATAATTATTAGTATAATTAAAAATTTTCTAGCTTTCATTTTTCACCTCATTTATTTCCACAATACCCTTTTGCCTTTTCTTTTTTAAATATCCAAGCAATAAAATAACAAAACTTAATCCGAAAACGATAATGATAGATGAATATTTATAAATAAAATTTTCTGCAAATCTAATTTGAGATATATTTTGTGGAATTAAGGTCACTACAAATAATAAAATCGCTATTATATAAAGCATAGGAGAATTCTTAGTAGTTTTAGTATTTTTTTTAGCAATTTTCAAAGTATACGACATTACAACAGAAGTATAAGAGAAAAACGTAAGAGCCCATATTAATATAAATAAAGCATCTGCTCTTTGGAAGAATTTACCGAAATGAATACTCCTTGTTATCATATAAATTGAAAGAGTACCTTCTCCACCAGTAATGAAAGGAAATAGTAGTAAAAGAGCAGTAACTGTAATTAACAAAAATGAACCAGATAAAAGTATAGAAGATATTCCTACTTTTTTTGCATTATTTGTATCCTTAAGATTTGGTCTTATTAAAAACAGCAAAAGTATTTCACCAAAAGCGAATATATTAGTTGCACCAGAAATGAATGTCTCATTTGTTCCATAGCCAAGTACAGGAAATATTCTTTGTGGTACAAAATCAGTAAATAGTGATAAAAATATAATTAACACAGTTATTAATATAAATGGCATTAAAATAGCATTAGTCCTTGATACGCTTTTAAAACCAAATTGATTAGCAAGTAGAGCAATTAGTATAAATAATAAGCAAATAAGTTCAGTTGGCATGTTTTGCAAGTAAATTGTTTTTAAGGTATCAGCAAAACTAAGTATTAAAATTCCAGATATAAAAATTAAATGTAAAATATATATAGTAGAAACGATTTTTTTAAAAATGTTACCCCCAACATATTCAGCTACGTCTAATATATCCTGATTGTGAAAAGGTCTAAATAACTTACATGCAATAATATAGAAAATTAAAACAATAGCAGTTATATAAATAACATTCAAAGGTGCGGCGGATAAAGTATTTGTTAAAATTTCATTTGGCAAACTTAAAATAATATGGCTTATCATGACGACAATTACTAAAGAAATTGCTTCTAGATTTCCAATTTTATCTGTATTCATAAAAACTCCTTCCTATATTATTTTTCTCTCCATTTCATACTAATTTTACTTTGTGTAATAGGCTTTTTACTTTTCAAAAAGTTAGCTCTTTTATCTCTTTTCCATACAGGTTTTAGAAAATAACTGTGAGTGTTAGCGCCAGAAAGAGGAGAATATGGAGATAAATATGGTACACCAAAAGATTTTAGTGAATTTAAAGTAAGTATGTGTATAAAAATTCCAATACCAATTCCTAAAAATCCACAAAGTGAGCCTAAAATTATATATGCAAATCTGCTAATTCTTAAATGAAAGCTAAGAGAAAAGTCAGGTATTGCAAAAGATGAAATAGCAGTTACAGCAATTATAATTATTAAAATTGGAGACACTATATTGGCTGAAACAGCAGCTTCTCCTAGCACTAACGCTCCAACAATTCCAACAGTAGAACCTAGAGGAGAAGGAACTCTTAAACCAGCCTCTCTAATTAATTCAAAAGAAAGTTCCATCATTAGTATTTCCAAAATAATAGGAAATGGGACAGTAACACGAGTTGCCACTATTGAATAAAGCAGTTCTGTTGGTATGAGCTCTCTATGGTAAACCGTTATGGCTAAATACAAACCAGGAAGTAATAAAGTAATAACTGCAGCAAGTCCTCGTAAAAATTTTAATAAATTTGAAAAATGGTAATTCAAATTTACATCTTCAGGAGAGGATATAAAGTCAAAAAGTGTAACAGGGAGTATCAATGCATAAGGAGAACCATTGTATATTATAATGACTCTGCCTTGTAAAAGATTAGCACAAGTTTTATCCACTCTTTCAGTTGAAAGAATTTCAGGAAGTGTAGTTTCAGGGTCATCTTTTAAAAGTTGTTCTAATTCACTGGATGAAAGAATGTAATCAACATCAATATTATTTAATCTATATTTAACTTCAGCTACTAAACTAGAATTGGCTATATTTTTTATATAACATACTGCACAATTATTCTGATTAGATTTACCAATAACTATATTTTCAATAATTAAATTTTCATTGTTAACACTTCTTCTAATCATAGAAGTATTTGTACGCAAATTTTCAACAAATGCTTCTTGAGAACCTCTTACAGAAGGCTCATTTTTAGGCTCAGAAATACTTCTTTGACTAAATTTTTTTATGTCAATATCAAATGCGAATTCAATAGTATCAACAAATAAAGCACAGTTCCCAGAATTAATATCTTTTACTAATTCATCAAATGAATTAATTTTCTTTATGCTGTTTTGTGGTAACAAACATTCATATATATAATCAACTACATTAAATTTTTTTACTTTTCTAACACTAATATTATTTGCAACAGCTTCTGAAATTACTTGCGGAGCATTATTCTGATTTGCGTAGTTTTTAAGCATAAGAGGATTTAAAATAAAGTCATTAATAGAATTATTATCAACAAGACCATCAATGTATATAATAAAAGCTTTAAACTGCTTACCTTTAGCATTTAAAATGAAGTTTCTTATTTTTATATCAGAATTTATTAATGAGTTATATCTAGCATGAATATAATCTAAATTAACATCTAGGCTAGGATATATGTTTTGCTTTTTTAATAAATCTTCTGGCTGAGTTTCACTTGTGGTTTCATCAGACATAGTAAAATCATAAGATTCATCAACGTTAAATAAATTACTAAAAAAGTTTTTAATGTTTTGTAGAGATTTCATGATTCCTCCATTATTTTTTATTAGAATTTCCTTATTTTGAAAAAATATACATAAAATGAAAAGTACAAGAATATAATTTTTATTATGATAAAAGTTTTTAAAGCATCAGATTTAATTAAATATTCATTAAAAATAGTAAGCTTTTTAGTAATAATGTTTTTTCTAATACAATTTTTTATAGCAAAAGGTAAAGGAGAAGCGGATACTAAAGGAGCGATGCTTTTTTGCATTGATGAAGTTTTGCCAGAAATAAAAATAGGAAAAATAGAGTCATATGATAGTATAAATTTTGCAGAAGGTTTAAAATATGCATTTACATCTGAATTAGAAGTTGTTGACTCAATAAAGTATGAAGAGGAAAATACTCAAGTGCCAGTTACAAGCAATGAAGTGTCAGTTGCAGAAAATACTGTGCTAGCAGAAAACAAAAATGAAGTACAAGAGGGAGCAACAGTTACTGAAGTTATAAATAGTGGAGTAAATCCTAGATATACAACAGAATATCAAGGAGTACTTATTAATAATTCTACTAAATATAATCTTACACAAGAAATGCTTACACCGGATGTAGAAGTAAATAAAAATAAAGTTGTTATTTATCATACACATACTTGCGAAAGTTATACGCCAACAGAGGCAAATCCTTATGTGGCAAGTGGAAATTTTAGAACAATAGATTTAAATTATTCAGTATCGAGAGTAGGAGATGAGTTAGCAAAGAACTTAGAACAATATGGCTGTACGGTAGTTCATGATAAAACTTATCATGACTATCCAGCATATAATGGGTCATATTCAAGGTCATTAGTTACAGCAAAAAATGTATTAAGTTCAAATCAGGATGCTGATATAGTTATAGATTTACATAGAGACGCTATTGCAGATGAAACATACGCACCAAAAGTGAAAATAGGAGATGAATATGTATCACAACTAATGTTTGTAATTGGGTCTGATGGCGCAAATTCAGCCCATACAAATTGGCTTCAAAATTTAAAATTTGCAGTTAAAGTACAACAAAAGGCAAATGAACTATATCCAGGACTATTTAAACCAATAATTTTTAGAAATTCTGAATATAATCAACATGTTGCAAAAGCTGCATGCATTATAGAAGTAGGAGCAACAGGAAATACATTAGAAGAAAGTATGGGGGCAATGAAATATTTAGCTAAAATTTTGCATGAGATGTAATAATTATTATATTCGAAATGGAATTGCGAAGTTTCAAGTTCCAATTCACAGCGAGTATAAAATGATTTTAAATTGTATATTCAAAGATTTTTTGTTTCTTGCTGTCGGACGTAAGGTCCTTTAAACTGCATAAACTTTAATATATATTCTTTCACATTTTACTTCGTGGTTCGCTTCGCTTAGCACTCGTACGTTATGCTCTGCTCCTACGTCGCCTACGCTCACTTGAAATGTTCAAGAACATATATTAAATCTAATAATAAGATTTAAGCTGTGAATTGGAACAGTTTCAAATATACAATTTTAAGAATTAAATAAAAAGTAATGAAATTTTTTATTGAATATGATAGAATAGAAAAAATAATTAAAAGAAGGTGGAAAAATGAAAGTATACAATAAATCAAAATATTTAAAACTCTTAAGTAAAGAATTTAAGAATATTACAGAGGTTGCAGAAGAAATAATTAATTTAAAAGCAATACTAAATTTACCAAAAGGGACAGAGCTATTTTTAAGTGATATACACGGAGAGTATGAGCCATTTACCCATATTTTAAATAATGGCGCTGGAATAATAAGAAGCAAAATAGATGATGTTTTTGAAAATCAAACCACAGAAAAAGAAAGAAGTACACTTGCAACTTTAATTTATTATCCGGAAGAAAAACTAAAATTAATAAAAGAAGAATATAATAAACAAAGTTTAGATGAATGGTATACAATAACTTTGTATAGATTGGTAGAAGTAGCAAGAAAAGTCAGTTCAAAATATACCAGGTCAAAAGTTAGAAAAGCAATTAAGAGTGGTTTTGAATATATAATTGATGAAATGCTACATGCACAAGTAAATAATGAAAGGGACAAAGAAAGATATTATAAACAAATAATAAAAACAATTATAGAACTAGGGCAAGCAGATAGTTTTATTATTGCAATTTCAGATTTGATAAAGCAAATGGCAATAGACCATTTACACGTAATCGGAGATATTTTCGATAGAGGAAGACAACCAGATTTAGTAATAGAAAAATTAATGAAATTCCATAGCTTAGATATTCAATGGGGTAACCATGATATTTTATGGATGGGGGCTGCTCTAGGTAATATGGCAAGTATTGCTACAGTTATTAGAATTTGTGCAAGATACAATAATATAGGCATACTTGAAGACGCATATGGAATTAATATAAGACCACTTTCAACTTTTGCACAAGAAGTATATGGAAATGATGATTGTAAAAAATTTATGCCAAAAGTATTTGATTATAACAAATATGATAGTAGTGATAGAAAAACAATTGCAAAAATACATAAAGCAATAACAATAATTCAATTCAAAATTGAAGGAAATTTGATAAAAAAACATCCAGAATATAATTTGAATGATAGATTATTATTAGATAAAATGGATATAGAAAATGGATTTGTAACAATAGAAGGTAAAAAGTATGAAATAAATGATAAAAATTTTCCAACAATAGATAAAAATAACCCATATAAACTAACAAAAGAAGAAAAGGAAGTTATAGAAAGATTAACAGAATCTTTTGTACATAGCAAAGAATTAAATAATCATATAAATTATTTGTTTTCGAAAGGTGCTATGTACACAGTATTTAACAATAATCTATTGTTCCATGGATGCATGCCATCAAATGAAGATGGAAGTTTTAAAGAAGTAAATTTCTTGGGAAAAACCGTAAAAGGAAAAGAATATTTTGATGAAATAAACGAAGTGGTTAGCAAAGTATATTTGACAAAAGAAGAAGACCTTGTAGATATTATGTGGTTTTTATGGATATCGCCTGATTCTCCATTCTTTGGAAAAGAAAAAATGGTAACTTTCGAAAGCTATTTTGTAGATGATGAGTCTACACATAAAGAGCCAAAAAATGCATATTATCATTTGGTCGAGGATGAAGAATACTGTAACAAAGTTCTAATGGAATTTGGTTTGAATTATGAAGATTCACATATTGTAAATGGTCATATGCCAGTAAAAGCGAAAGATGGAGAAAGCCCAATAAAAGCAAATGGAAAATTATTAATTATAGATGGTGGTTTTGCAAAAAGTTTTAGAGAAAAAACAGGAAATGCTGGATATATTTTGACATATAATTCTTATGGACTATTATTAAGCCAAACTAAACCTTTTGAATCTGTTCAAAAAGCAATTGAAGAAGAAAAAGACATTATAAGCGAAATTATAATAAAAAAGGATGATGTGGCTAGAAAAACTGTTGGAGATACAGATATAGGAACTAAGCTAAAAGGAGAGATAGATGATTTAGAAGAATTGATGAAAGCTTATCTTGCAGGAGAAATAAAGGAAACGATTTAATTGCAAGATACTAAACTTGTATATTTGAACTTCTAGTTCCTTGCTGGAGCTTTGCTCCAAACGCACTTCGCTAAAGTCCCTTTAGCTCGTTTGAACGCTTGCGCGGAACTGAGAAGTTTCAAATATACAAGTTATTATAATAATGCATAAATATATGATTTAGAATTTACAGCCTATTACTAATTTAATATAATTGTATATTCAAGTTCTTGCAGTTTCGCGCAGTTTGGAGGACTTTACGTCCGACAGCAAGAAACAAAAGAACTTTGAATATACAATTTATAAGAAATTTATGTAGATATGGAATTCTAAATCATATATTTATTAATCTTTCATTAATTTTTATAAAACTATTGCAAGTATAATTTAAATATAATAGAATACTGTAAAACGAAGGAGGGAATTATATGGCAAAAATTAAAGTGGATTTTAAAAACTTAGGAATTGAGAATGAAGAAATCCTAAAACATGCAGCAGTTGTAGCAGAAATTAATCAAGAATTAATAGATAAATCAGAAGATGAAAAAGAATTTTTGGGATGGCTTAACTTACCAACAAATTATGATAAAGCAGAATTTGAAAAAATAAAGAGATGTGCACATAGAATAAGAAAAGATTCAGACATTTTATTAGTAATAGGAATAGGTGGTTCATATTTAGGCGCAAGAGCTGTTATTGAAGCACTTCACAGCTCATTTCAAAATATGAAATCAGAAGCACCTCATATAATATTTGTTGGAAATAACTTAAGTGCTGATTATATTAATGATGTTATAGAAATACTAGAAGGAAAAGACTTTAGTATTAATGTAATTTCAAAATCTGGAACAACAACAGAGCCAGCAATAGCATTCAGAATATTTAGAGAAATTCTAGAAGGAAAATATGGAATTAAAGAAGCAAGAAAAAGAATATATGTTACTACAGATAAGAAAAAAGGAGCACTAAAACAATTAGCAGATTCAGAAGGATACGAAACTTTTGTTATACCAGATGATGTTGGTGGAAGATTTTCAGTTCTTACTGCAGTTGGATTATTGCCAATAGCAGCAAGTGGAATTAATATAGACAAAATAATGGAAGGTGCTAGATTTGCTCAAGATAAATATTCAGATAGTTCTTTGGAGTATAATGAATGTTATCAATATGCAGTTGCAAGAAATTTATTATATGAAAGTGATAAATCTTTAGAATTATTAGCAGCATATGAGCCTAGAATGCATTATTTTATTGAATGGTGGAAACAATTATTTGGTGAAAGTGAAGGAAAAGATGGAAAAGGTCTATTTCCAGTTGGAGCAGAGTTTACGACAGATTTACATTCATTAGGTCAATACATTCAAGAAGGAAGAAGAATTTTATTTGAAACAGTACTAGACATAGAAAAAGTAAATAGAGATTTAGATATTAATATGGATGAAGACAATTTAGATAACTTAAATTATTTATGTGGTAAAAAACTAAGTTATATTAATAGAAAAGCAATGGAAGGTACTGTACAAGCGCATGTTGACGGTGGAGTTCCAAATATTTTAATACACATAGACGAACTAAATGAAAATACAATAGGACAATTAATATACTTTTTTGAAAAAGCTTGTGCTATGTCGGCAGAATTATTAGAAGTAAATCCATTTAATCAACCAGGTGTTGAAAAGTACAAAACTAACATGTTTAAATTATTAAAAAAACCAGGATATGAAGAATAATACCAAAGAAAGAGAGGATATATGCAAGAATTAGTAATTCAAATTATAGAACAATGGGGATATATTGGAGTAGCAATGCTTATTGCAATAGAAAATATATTTCCACCGATTCCATCAGAAGTTATATTAGCATTTGGTGGATTTATGACAACAAAGACAACCTTAAATGCTATAGGTGTCATCATAGCAGCAACTATTGGTTCAACTGTTGGAGCAATAGTATTATACCTAATAGGAAGAATATTAAATAAAGAAAGACTTGAAAAAATAGTATCTGGAAAAATAGGCAAGGTACTAAGATTAAAAGCCGGAGATATAGAAAAAGCTGATAAATGGTTTGATACTAAAGGACAAAAGACAGTTTTCATTTGTAGATTTATACCAATTGTAAGAAGCTTAATTTCAATACCAGCTGGTATGAGTGAAATGAATTTCCTAAAATTCTTATTATATACAGTTTTAGGTTCTACTATTTGGAACACAGTTTTAGTCGTTTTAGGGAAACAACTTGGAGACTCATGGGAAAAGGTAGTAGAAATATTTAATAATTTCTCACATATAATATTAGTTGTGCTAATCTTATTAGTAATATTAGGAATATATTGGTTCTATAGAAATAAAAAGAAAAATAAAGAGATTTAAAAATGCTAAATTTGCAAAAGTGTGATGAAATTATTTGAAAACCTTGCAAAAATGTGAAAATCTTGAATTTTAAATATTGACTTTTTTACGTAGTCGGTGGTAGAATATAAAATATATATTAAAAACTAAAAATAAGACACGGTAAATAAATAAGCCTTTATAGAGAGTTAGTGGTGGTGAAATGCTAGCAAGAAACTATTTATTTATTATCACTTATTTGTTACTTAAGTGAAAGCTATTAGCAATTAATTTAAGTCGTATATCTGCGTTAAAGATGTTTGAGTGAAGAGAATAATTATAAATTATATATTCTTTTAAATTAGGTGGTACCGCGGAAAAAAGACTTTCGTCCTATAAGGATTGAAAGTCTTTTTTGTTTTTAATAAAAAAAGGAGGAAATATTATGAGTGAAGAAAAGAAAGATTATAGTTCAACACTAAATTTACCAAAAACAGATTTCCCTATGAGAGGTAATTTACCAGAAAAAGAACCAGGAATATTAGAATCTGTTTACGAGAATGGGTTATATGAAAAAATATTGAAGAAGAATGAAGGACATAAACATTTTGTTTTACATGATGGACCTCCGTATGCAAATGGAGAAATACATGCAGGTCATGCTCTAAATAAAATATTAAAAGATACAATAGTTAGATATAAATCAATGAGAGGTTTTTATTCTCCATATGTTCCAGGATATGATACACATGGAATGCCTACAGAAAAGAAAGCAATAGAAAAATTAGGATTGGATAGAAGTAAAATACCAGTTACAAAGTTTAGAGATACATGCAAAGAATTTACTGAAAAATACAAAGATATTCAAACAGAAGGATTTAAGAGACTAGGAGTATTAGGAGATTGGGAAAATCCATATATAACATATGATCCAAAGATGGAAGCTAGACAAATTGGTGTATTTGGAGATATGTATAAAAAAGGATATATATATAAAGGATTAAAACCAGTTTATTGGTGTACAGACTGTGAAACAGCGCTAGCAGAAGCTGAAATAGAATATAAAGATGTTGAATCTACTTCCTTATATGTAAAATTTCCAGTAGTAGAAGGAAAAGGTGTTTTAGATGAAGAAAATACTTATATCGTAATTTGGACAACAACTCCATGGACACTTCCTGGAAATATGGCAATTACAGTAGGACCAGAATTTGAATATAGCTTAGTAAAAACAAATAAAGGAAATCTAGTTATAGCAAGCGAATTACTAGAAAAAGTAATGAAACTAGCAGAAATAGAAGATTATGAAGTAATAAAAACTTTTAAAGGTGAAGAACTAAAAGGAATACTATGTAGACATCCTTTCTTAGAAAGAAATTCAATAGTCGTACTTGGAGGAGAAGATGGAGTAAATGTTACTCTAGAAGAAGGTACTGGTGCAGTTCATACAGCTCCTGGATATGGTAAAGAAGACTATATGCAAAGTCTAAAAGATGGATTAGAAATAAAAGTTGCAGTAAATGACAAAGGTATTCAAACAGAAGAGGCTGGACCATTTGCAGGAATGTATTATGCAAAATCTAATAAAGAAATAACAAAATGGTTAGAAGAAAATGGATATCTATTAAAATCAATAAAAATAATGCACTCATATCCACATTGTTGGAGATGTAAAAATCCAATTATATTTAGAGCAACTCCACAATGGTTTGCCTCAATTGATGGATTTAGAAACGATGTACTAGAGGCAGTAAAAAAAGTAAAATGGCATCCAACATGGGGCGAAGATAGAATGAGTGAGATGATAAAAGGAAGAAATGATTGGTGCATATCAAGACAACGTACATGGGGTGTACCACTTCCAATATTCTACTGTGAAGATTGTGAAGAACCTTATGTAACAGAAGAATCAATAAAGAAAGTTCAAGAAATATTTGGCAAAGAAGGAACAAATGCTTGGTGGGCAAAAGATACAGAAGAACTTATGCCAAAAAATGCTAAGTGTGCAAAATGTGGATGTACTCATTTCAAAAAAGAAACAGATATTATGGACGTTTGGTTTGATTCAGGTTCTACACATCAA
Source organism: uncultured Clostridium sp. (assembly GCA_930980855.1). Lineage (GTDB taxonomy): Bacteria > Bacillota > Clostridia > TANB77 > CAG-508 > CAG-793. The sequence goes on along the minus strand of CAKNIZ010000007.1, from coordinate 51,588 downwards.
AGCGTATTAGTTGAAAGAGGAATAGATTATCCAGCAGACCTTTACCTAGAAGGAAATGACCAATATAGAGGATGGTTCCAATCATCACTTCTTACATCAGTAGCAACACAAGGCAAAGCTCCATATAAAGAAATATTAAGTTGTGGTTTTGTTGTTGATGGACAAGGAAGAAAAATGTCAAAAAGTCTTGGAAATGGAGTATCTCCAATAGATGTTTGCAAAAAATATGGAGCAGATATATTAAGACTTTGGGTATTATCAGCAGATTATTCAATGGACGTAAGCTTATCTGATGATATATTAAAAGGTATTTCAGATGTATATAGAAAAATAAGAAATACAGCAAGATATATTTTAGGAAATACAAGTGATTTTGACCCAGAAAATCCAGTAAAATATGAAGACTTGATGGAAATAGATAAATGGGCATTAACAAGACTTAATAAATTAATAAAAGACTGCATAAAAGACTATGATGAATATAACTTTGGAAATTGTTATCATGATGTAAACCAATTCTGTGTTGTAGATATGAGTAGTTTCTACTTAGACATTATAAAAGATAGATTATATACTTCAAAAGCAGATTCTATAGAAAGAAGGGCTGCACAAACAACAATGTATTATATTCTTGATAGCTTAGTAAAAATATTAACTCCTATGACATGTTTTACAGCAGAAGAAATATGGAAAGCTATGAAACATACAAAAGCAGAAGATGTAGAAAGTCCAATGCTTACAAATTATCCAGAACCAGTAAAAGAATGGGATAATGAAGGATTAGCAAAAAAATGGGAAGAAATAATAAAAGTAAAAAATCTAGTAGCAAAAGAATTGGAACTTGCAAGAGCAGAGAAAACAATAGGAAATTCATTAGATGCTAAAGTAACAATTTTTGCAGATGAAAAAGAATATAACTTCCTAAAAGAAAATGAAGAATTATTAAAAGTTGTATTAATTGTATCAGGACTAAAAATTGAAGAGAATAAGAGAAAAAGAGAGGACAGCTTAGGAATTAAAGTTGAACATGCAGACGGAGAAAAATGCGAAAGATGTTGGATGTATGATGAACATACAGAAGATGGATTATGCCCAAGATGTAAAAAAGTCTTAGAAGAATAAGGCTATACTGTGGATTTAATAAGATTCTTAGAAACTTAGAAGCAAAAAAATTACAGAGACTTAGCAGTAAAACAATTGGTAAAATAGTTAAAAAAAGAGGGGGTATTTTTATATGAGAAATACTATATTTTATTTTACAGATTTAGAAGGTACAATTTTAAGAGAGTCGGATGGAAAATTCGATAAAGAATAATTTAAAAAACTATTAGAAGAATTGTCAAAATTACAAGAAAGTTTAAAAGCATCGGTAAAAATTAATATCGTTTCACCAATTTATATGGACCAAATGGAAGAATTAGTTGATTTATTTGATAGACAAATAGTAGAATTTAATAAATCATCTAATAGAGATAGACTAGATCCGATAAATTCTGCAGTAGCATTTCCACGAGAAACGTTTAGTGGAGGAGATTATACTTATGATATAATTGAACCATTTCCAGGAAGAACACTGGATGGAGGAGAAAAAGGAAAAGAAACATATGTTAGAAATTGGATGGAAGCTTATCCAGATGCTAAGCTATATATTTATGCGGGAAATGGTGGAAATGACATTTTGGCAATGAGAAAAGTAAAAGAAAATCCAAGAGGGTTTGTAATTTGTCCTAAAAATAGCAGAACTGAAGTTAAAAAAATAGCAAACTATGTTTCAGAAAAAGAAGATTTAGAAGGCGTTATAGAAGGATTAGAAAAAGTAAATGATGCTGTAATTGCTAGAAAAACGAAAGAAAATCCATCAAAAAGTGATGATTTTGAAAATAGATAAAAAATAATGTATAAAATAGAGAAATTTTCTAAAAATATCTATATGAAGAAAATTATCTCTATTTTTTTAATTGTGGTTTTTTTAAGTATATTTTTAATTATAAATGTAAATTTAAAAATCTCTTTTGCTGAATCTAAGAGGTATACTTATGATGGGACAAATTTAGACACAAATAAATATCCAGGATTTAAAGAAAGATTAGATACTATCAAAGCAAACCACCCTAACTGGAACTTTATTATAATGGAAACTGGTCTGGATTTTGAACAAGTAATAAAAGCACAGTATACGGGACATTTAGCAACTCCAAAAAATTTAATACAAGGGAAGTCAGGAGGTTGGATTTGTTCGATTTGTGGAGACAGAGTCTATGATACTGGAAATTGGAAATGTGCCTCAGAAGAAGCAATAAGGTATTATATGGATAGTAGAAACTGGCTTGTAGACAGTCCTTATTTGTTTCAATTTTTACAAACAGATTATTTAGAAACAACAGATGACAAAGTTTATAATTCTTTAAATGGTACATTTTTATATTCAAGAGAAAATGCGTCGGTAATAAATAGAGTTTGCAGAGAAAAAAATGCAAATCCATATTATGTTATAGCAAGACTTCTTCAAGAGCAAGGAAATGCAGGTGGAGCTACAAGTAAAATGGTAGATACAGATGGAACTGTATATTACAACTTGTTCAATATAGGAGCAAGTGGAAATTCGAAAGAGGAAGTATACAATAATGCTTTGGCTAGAGCTAAAAGAGAAGGCTGGACCAGTATTGAAAAATGTTTATCTGACGGAATTACATTTTTATTTTCATCATATATAAATAATAAGCAGAATTCAATATATTTAAATAAATTCGATGTTGAAACATATGGTGGGGTATATGTAAGACAATATATGCAAAATGTAGAAGCTCCAAAATCAGAAGGAACATCAATGTATAATAAGATGAAAAGTGCAGGATTATTGAATGAAAAATTAACTTTCATTATTCCTGTATATGAAAATATGAAATCAACAACAGAGGCATCTCCGGATAGTAGAACAGAGGCATATCCAAAAAATATTAGAGTAAAAGAAGGACATTCAAACGTCATGATAAGAGCTGGAAGAAGTACTACAAGTACACCTATAGGAAAAATAGCAGACAGTTCAGTAGTTGTATTATCAGTAGAAAGATACTCAGATGGGTGGCATAGAGTTGTATTAGAAGATGGAACAACTGGGTATGTAAAATTCAATTCAAGTTATTTAGAAGAAATAGATGACATAACCAATTGTCATGAAGAAGTAACTGTTACTAAAGATGATGTAATACTAAGAGTTGGACCCGGACTGGATCATATTGAAGTTACTACTTTAGATAAAGGACAAGTGATTATAAGAATAGACAATACTGGTAGATATAAATTTGATGGTAAAATATGGGACAGAGTTATATTAACTGATTCTAGGCAAGGATTTGTTGCAAGAGATAATATTCAAATGATAGATTATTCGGAAAGCTTTTATGTAGATGCAGAAGGAGGGTTATATTTAAGAGCAACACCAGCAGGAGAAATTATAAGGAAACTAGAAAATGGAAGTGTAGTAACTAGATTAGAAGCAGGAACGAAATTAGGCGATTATACTTGGGATAAAGTTATTACAGAGGATGGAGTAATTGGATATGTTGCAAGAGAATTTTTAGTAAAGAAAGATGGAGAAGATGTTCCTGATGAAAATCCGGATAATGAAATAATAACAAATGATATAATAGAAAATAATATTATAAGTAACAATGTAACAGAAAACGTTACGGTTCCAGATGATAATGAAGAAAATGTAATAAAAAATGAAATAGAATCGGAGAATAGTGTAGAAGATGAAGAAACAAAACCAGATAACACTGTTGGAGAAGATGGCACATCACCAGAAGAAGGGGAAGACATTCCACCAGAAGAAGGAGAAATAGAAACAGATAGAGTACTAATTGTAGAACCAAAGGCTACAGCAGAATCAATAGAAGGAGCAACTATAACGAGAAATGGTGAAATAATAAAAGGAAATACTATGTTAGCAACAGGAGATATAGCAGTTATTGGAAATGATTCATATACAATTGTAAAAAAAGGCGATTGTAATGGAGATGGATATGTAAAAGCAAATGATTATTTAATCATAAAAGATTATATAATGGAAACAGGAACTGCAAAATTGGAAGGAGCATATAAAACTGCGGCAGATGTAACAGGAGATAGTCAAGTAAAAGCAAATGATTATTTAAAAATAAAAGACCATATTATGTATGGAGTGGAGGTATAAATGAAAAAAATATTATCAAGTTTTATTATACTAATGTTATTAATATCTTGTTATTTAACAGTAAATGCTGCATCATATAATTTTAACTTTTCAGGACCAACAGAAGCAACTAAGGGGCAAACAGTAACTTTAACTATTACAGCAACTGGACTTACAGGAAAAGTAGCATTAAGTAGTACAAATGCAAGTTTAAGTTCATCATCAGTTTGGGTAGAAAAAAATTCCGTAAATATAACAGCAAAAGTAACAGGATTTCCTGCGAAGATTACAGCAACACCAAGTGAACTTACTGATAATGAATACAATATAGTAAATTTGTCATCAAAAACAATAACAATAAATGAAAAAAAGACTTCAACTGGTGGAAGCGGATCATCAGGAGGAAGCAATAATAGCGGAAGTTCAGGAGGAAGTAATAATAGTGGTTCATCTTCTGGTGGAAGTAGTTCGTCAGGAAGCAGTTCATCTGGTGGTTCTAGTAGTTCTGGTGGAAGTTCATCAAGTAGTAAACCAAATACAAAACCATCTGGTGGAACTTCATCAACTCAATCGCCAGATAAAAATTATGTACCTAATCAAAGTGATTTAGAAAATGAAAATGTACATTCTAGTAATAATTACTTACAATCAATAACTGTAAGTGCAGGAAATTTATCACCAGAATTTTATAGAGAAACATTTGAATATACAGTAGAAAATTTGGACGAAAATGTTACTGAATTAGAAATTTCAGCAATAGCAGAAGATGAAAGAGCAAGTATTAGTGGATTAGGACTAATATCTTTAAATGAAGGAGAAAATCGTTTGCCAATAAGCGTAACTGCTGAAAACGGTAATGTTAGGGAATATGTATTAATAGTCAATAGAAAACAAAAAATTCAAGAATCAGATTTAAGATTACAAACGCTAGAAATTAGTAAAATAAATAGGAATGGAGAATTTACAAAATTAGATATACCTTTTGAAAAAGAAAAATTCGAGTATTCAGTAGATGTAGAAGAAGATATTATAGATTTAGATGTAAATCCTACTGTAGAAAAAGAGGGAATAATAGTAGAAACAACAGGTGATAAAAATTTAAAAAACGGTGAAAACATAGTTTCAATAAATGTAATTTCGCAAGAAGATGAAAACATACAAACAACGTATATTATAAAAGTAAATAGACAGTCAGCAATGCAAACATCAGCAGAAGTTGTAAAAATGGATGAAACATGGAAAATTGTAGTTTTAATAGTAGAATTATTAATACTAGTGGGAGAAATTGTTTTGTATGTTGTTACAATTCGTAGAGCATCTAAAAAGTAAATATTTACAGTAGATATAAAATAGCAAAAAATGTATATTCAAAGGTTTTTTGTTTCTTGCTGTCGGACGTAAAGTCCTCCAAGCTGCGCGAAACTGCAAAATCTTGAATATACATTTATAGTAATTTTATAATAAGTTGAAAATTGTATATTCAAAGATTTTTTGTTTCTTGCTGTCGGACGTAAAGTCCTCCAAACTGCGCGAAACTGCAAAATCTTGAATATATACATTTATTAAATTTATAATGAGGTAAATAGTACAACATAAAAGATAGATAGGTAATTGACAAAAATAAAATGTTGGAGTATAAAGGTAGTAGTAAGCTTTTAAAAACCAGTTCTTAAATAAGGAGGAAAAACATATGATAAATGACATTTTTGTTTCTGTTTCGACCAATCGGGATGAAGTCGAAGTAGGAAAAGAATTTGAGGTTCGATTAATAATTCCCAAAACGGTAGGCAACTGCTCAGAAATAAGTGTTTTGTTCAATAGGTATGGAGAAGAGCCTACAGTTGTAAGAAAAATGCAAAAAAGTTCTGAAAGTACTGACAGCTGTGAGTTTTCAGCAAAAGTATCACTACCCTTACTTGGAAATTACTATTATTTTTTCAAAGTAATAGTAGATGGAGCTCAAAAAGCAATCAAAATCAGCAGAGAGACTGGAAAACCATTTATTACAATGGGTGAGTCTCCATACTGGAACTTATTTGTGATTCAAAAAGAATTACAACTTCCAGAATGGACAAAATCCGGTGCAATCTATTATCAAATCTTTGTAGATAGGTTCTTCGGAGAAGGAAAAGCAAAATGCATCAAAATAGAAGGAAGAAATTACAGAAATTGGGGTGATATGCCGGATTACAAAAGAAATGAAGAAGGCTACTTCCACAATAACGATTTCTTTCTTGGAAATTTGGAAGGAATCAGGAAAAGGCTAAAATATTTCAAAAAGTTGGGAGCTACTGCATTGTATTTATCTCCAATTAATTATAGCAGACTTCGCTATGATAGATATGCAGTTACTGATTACAGGACTATTGATCCAAACGTTGGCGATTTTGAGGATTTACGAAAACTTCATGATGACGCCAATAAGAATGGAATGAAAATAGTCTTAGACATAGCTTTCAACCATTGTGGTTCAGACAATCCAATTTTCCAGGAAGCAATATCCAATCCTAATTCAAAATATAGAAAATGGTTCTACATCAATGATGATGGAACATATAGGTATTGGTATGATGAATTCAAGGATATGCCTATTTTTAACCAAAAATGTAAAGAGTATCAGGAATATATTTTTGGTAAAAATGGTGTAGTGGAATTATTTGCAGACTATGTTGATGGATTCAGGCTTGATGTTTCTGAGGAATTGATACCAGAAGTTCTGGAAGGGATTCGAAATAAAGCAAACGAGAAAAGAAAGCATATAATTATAGGAGAGTGCTGGCATAAGGTACCACTTGAAAGATTGGGAACTTGTATTGATGCACCTACTAATTATCTTTTCACAGATGCTTTGTACAAACTGATGGCTTTTGGCGATTTCGAATACTTCAAATGGCAAATTGAAGATGTGATTTCAAATTATCCAGAAGAGACTGTCTGCTCAATGCTTAATTCACTTGATACCCATGATACTGTGAGGGCACTTACAATATTGGGTGGAAAATGGATGAGACATGATATAGAAATCTGGAAAATTGATGAACCACCAAGTCCATGGCATAAGTACATCAATGGAAGGATGATCTTTCTCACTGATGTTTTTAGGGAAGATGAATTCCAATATGATAAGCTTCCAGCAAAAGTATATAGAGAGGCAAAAAAGCAATTAAAAGCTTTAAGCGTCGTCCTATATTTCTTACCTGGAGCTCCATGTATTTTCTATGGCTCAGAAGTAGGACTACATGGCTATAAGGATCCTTTCAATAGGAAGTGCTTCCCTTGGGGTCACCTGGACAAGGATTTGCTTAAGTTCTTTAGAAAGCTGGGCAAAGTAAGAAGAAAAAATGAGGAACAACTCTGCAATAAGAAAATTCGCATTTATGACTTTGATAATAGGGTTTTACGTTTTGAAAGAAATAATCTTTTTATCATTGTCAACTTCTCGAATTTGACTCAAGAGATGAGAGTTCCAGAAGAATACTTGGATGCAGAACATCTTTTTGAAATGGGGGTTGCTGAGAATAGTATAAAACCGTATGGTGCAATTGTTATGAGGAAAAGAGGAGAGGGGTAACCTCTCCTCTTATTTTGTGTATCTGCGAAAAAATATGAATGGAAAAAGTGGGTTAAAGATTATATGTCTTAACCTATTTTTAAAATCCAAAAATTTACACTAATAAATAGTTGACTAATAAAAAACGTAATGTTAAAATATGAATGAAAAATATGTCGAAAAACGGAGGAAAAAATGAAAGAAAAGATAAATATATTAAATAAGGTAGTGCCAGCTATTTCGATTGCAATATTATTATTTTTTATATTTGATAATATATTCTTAATGAACGAAGTAAAAGCAGCGGAATCGCACAGATATACATATGATGGGGGAAACTTAGATACAAATAGATATCCAGGGGTTAAGGAAAAAATAGATATATTAAAAAGAAATCATCCTAACTGGACATTTACAATTATGGAAACCGGATTGGATTGGAATCAAGTAATAACTGCAGAATATTCTGGACACTGGGGAAAACCTAAAAATTTAATTCAAAATGGAACAGGTTCATGGGTTTGCTCAATATGTGGAGATCATGCATACGACAATGGTTCGTGGAAATGTGCTTCTGAAATGACAATTAGATACTATATGGATAGTAGAAATTGGTTATCAGACAATCAATATTTATTTCAATTTCTACAATTAGATTACATACAATCATCAGATGAGCAAATATATAATGCGCTAGCTAATACATTTTTACATAACATGGATTATGCAAGACAGATAAATGTGGCATGTAGAGAATCAAATGTAAATCCATATTATGTAGTAGCAAGAGTAATTCAAGAACAAGGTGCAGGTGGAGGTTCTACTTGGAAGATGGAATCTGGTGGAGTCACATATTATAACTTGTTTAATATAGGGGCAAGCGGAAATTCGCCATCTGAGATATGGAATAATGCATTAGCAACAGCTAAATCAAGAGGATGGACAAGTGTTAAGGCAAGTATAAAAGGTGGAGTAGATACTCTTACAAGTTATATTAATGCTAAACAAAATACACAATATTTAAATAAATTTGATGTAGAGCAATATGATGGAACATACTGGAGACAATACATGCAAAATATAGAAGCACCAAAAAATGAAGCAAGTAAAATGTATTCTTGCATGAAAGAGGCAAGATTATTAAATCAAAGCTTAAACTTCATTATCCCAGTATATGAAAATATGCCACAATCTGCATCACAGTCACCAGATGGAGTTGGAGAAATTTATCCAAAAAATATTAGAGTAAAAGAAGGACATTCAGATGTTGTTTTAAGAACATCAGCAAATACTTCAAGCTCAGTAGTATATATAATTCCAGATTCAAGTGTAGTATTATTATCTGTTGAAAGATTAAATAATGGATGGCATAAAGTTGTATTAACAGATGGGAGATATGGATATTTAAAATTTGATACATCATACTTAGAAGAAATTGATGATGTAACGAATTGTAGTGAAACTAAAGTAATAGCTTCTGATGGAGTGCCAATGTATGTGGGACCAGGAGGTTCACAAACATTACTTACAACATTATCAATGGGACAATCTGTAACAAGAATAGACAATACAGGAAGATATACTTTTGATGGAACAACATGGGATAGAATAAAACTTTCTGACGGAAGACAAGGATTTGTAGAAAGAAAATACTTGTTAGATGAAAGTTCAACTGAAATATTAACAATAAAAGCAAGTGGTGGATTATTCTTAAGAAGTGAACCATCAATGAATGAAGCAAATAAAATAAGACTATTATCTGACGGAAGCAAAGTTACAAGAATAGGAACTTATATGGTGAATGGACAAGAAGCAATGGCAGATAATCACTATTGGGATTATGTAATAACTGCAGACGGTGCTAAGGGATATGTAGCAAGAGATTATTTAAGAGATAAAAATGGTAATATTCCTGGAGGTTTATCGAAAGTTGAAGTCGAAAAGGATGATGTTAATAAAACAATAGAGATATCTGAAGTGACAAATATAAATAATATTAAAGAAAAACTTGGGGATTGTACTATAAAAAGGTCAGACGGAAGTGAAGTAGACAATAGCCTAGCCAAAACAGGAGATCGAGTAATTATAGGAAACGATGAATATATTGTAGTAAAAAGAGGCGATTGTAGTGGGGATGGTTACGTGAAAGCAAGTGATTACTTGATGATAAAAGATTTTATCATGGGTACAGGAACGGCAAAACTACAAGGAGCTTATGAAAAAGCAGCAGATGTGGTTAAGGATAATCAGACAAAAGCAAGCGATTATTTGAAGATAAAAGATCATATTATGTATGGAGTGGAGGTATAAATGAAAAGAGTTTTTGGGGGACTTGTAGTATTATTAGTAGTATTATTTACAACAGTTAATTTTAGCAAGGCAGCGTCATATACATTTAATTTAACTGGTCCAACAGAAGCAAGTAAAGGACAAAGTGTTACTTTAACTGTTGTTGCTGATGGATTGACTGGTAGAGTTGACTTGACTGCTACTAATGCTACATTAAATAGTAATTCTGTATGGGTTGATAAGAACAACGCTACTGTAACAGCAACAATTACTGGATTTCCAGCAAAGATAACTGCAACACCATATCAACTTAGTGATAGTGAATATAATGATGCAGATGTTTCTGCTAAAACTATTACAATAACAGAAAAGAAAAATGATAATAATGAAGAGAATTCGAGTGGCAGCTCAGGTGGAAGTTCTTCATCAGGAAATAATTCAGGAAGTCAAGATAGGCCAAATGAAAGTAATGTACCTACTGAAACAACAAAGCCTAAAACAGAAACTGAAAAATCAAGTAACAACTATTTATCTGGAATAACATTAAGTACAGGAACATTGTCACCAGAATTTTATAGAGAAACATTTGAATATACAGTAGAATTTGATGATACAGTAAATCTATATGAACTAACAGAAATGGAAATAACAGCACAAGCAGAAGATAGTAGAGCAAGCATACAAGGAGCAGGAACAGTTACATTAAATGAAGGTGAGAATAGCTTTTCAATAAATGTAACAGCTGAAAATGGTGCAGTTAGAAGATACACAATTAAAGTTAATAAACCAGCTCCTATAGAACAATCTTCTTTGAGATTAAAAACTTTAATATTAAATGGAATCAATACAAATGGAGAATACCAAACAATAGATTTTACATTAGAACCAGAAGTATTTGAATATAATTTAACAGTTCCAAATAATATTTCTTCAGTTTCAATAAATCCAACAACAGAAAATGAAGATATAATAATAGAAACTAATGGAGAAACCACATTAAAAGAGGGAGAAAATAAAATTGTAATTATATTAACTTCTCCTAGTGATGAGACAATAACAACAACTTATACTTTAAATATAGAAAGGCAAGCTGCAATAGTTGAAGAGCAGGGATTAACTCAAGAACAAATTGGGATGATAATAATAGGTGGAATAGTTGGAGTTATATTATTAATAATTATAATTGTATTAATAGTAAAACATAGAAGAAAGAAAAAAGTATACGATTATGATGAATATGACGATGAATATAACAATGCTCAACTTGAAAATAATGAAGAAGACGACATAATAGACCCATATCCACAAACAATAAAGACTAGAGAAAACGAAGAAGAACCAATTTCAGAAAAAAATGAATCAATAGAAAAACATGAAGAAACTATGGGAAGCAATGTAGCATTAAAAACAGAAAATGAAGTAGAAGAAAATAAAACTGCAAAATTAAAATGGGACGATTTTTGCGATACATACGATGAAGAAGAAGAGAATGAATCTAAAAAGGTAAAAGACAAGAAAAAAGGCGGAAAGAGATTCATGTAATATTAAATGATTATATAAAATGTAAATAGAGATTGGTTATCAATATAGCTGTAAATTGTAACGTTAAGTTACGTTTACAGCTTATTTAATGAACTTCAAAAATTGCATTAAGTGTGTAAATACTATGAGAATATGTTTAATTAAATTGCAAAATATGTCAAAAAATGTCGGCAAGTTATCATAAAAAAATAATTTTAATAAGTTGTTGAAAAAACGTAAACAATTTATTAGAATAGAAGCAAGTATACTAGATATAACAGTGGTTTTGGCTAATAAGCGGAAAGGAGGAAAAAATCAAAATGGCAGAGGATAAGAATGAGGAAGTAAAAAAAGCAGGAATATTAGTAGATGAAATGAGTATGGACCCAAAAGAAAGAGAGCTATATGAAGCAAGACTAATGGCAAAATATAATTATGACAGTGGAATGGCAGGAGCAAGAGAAGCTGGAATTGTGGAAGGAGAAAAATCAAAGGAGAGGCAGATTGCAAAAAAACTAAAAGAAATGGGAATGTCAAACAAGGAAATAATGATAGCAACAGGACTTAGTGAAGAAGAAGTAAAAAATATATAAAAAATTGATTATAAGCTTGACTTATAAGAGTATGTAAAAAATTTTGTGTAAACTAGAAAATACCTTTTATGATATAATAAATATATCAAAAGGTATTTTTTCTATTAAAGGAAAGAACTTAACAATATTACAGTACAAATTGTAAACTTTAATAATTCTTGCAAAAAACTTGTAATTTATTGCTTTTTTTGATATATTTATGTTGAAAAATGAAAGGAAATTTTTATGATAGATATCGAAAATAAGGAAGAAAAAGAAAGATTAGCACTTGAAATATTAGATAAAGTAAAAGATGGAGATACAATAGGCTTTGGATCAGGAACCACATCATATATTGCAGCTGTAAAAATAGGTGAAAAGGTAAAAAAAGAAGGATTAAATATAACTGCAATTCCAACTTCAAAAGAAATAGAAAATGTATGCAAAGAATATGGAATAAAAATAGGAAACCTAATAGAAAATAATATTGATTGGGCATTTGATGGAGCAGATGAAGTGGATTTAAAACATATGTGGCTTATAAAAGGAAAAGGGGCAGCTATGTTTAAAGAAAAATTGAATATCATATCTTCACCAATTACATACATTCTAGTAGATAAAACTAAATTTGTAAGCTTTTTAGGAGAAAAATGCAAAGTTCCTGTGGAAGTGTTTCCAAGTGCAATGAAATATGTATCAGAAGAATTAAAAAAATTAGGAGCAACAGAAATAACGTATAGAGGATTTACAGAGAATAACAATGGCATTTTAGATGTTAAATTCACAAATATATATAAAGAATTAGAAAAAGATATAAAAAGTATTACAGGAGTTATAGAATCTGGACTATTCTTAGGATATGATATTGAAGTAATAGGAGGAAATGAATGAAAAAAATACTTTTCTCAGCATATTCATTAGATGTTGGAGGAATTGAAACAGCATTAATAACATTGCTGAAATATTTAAAAGATGAATATGAAATTACTTTAGTATTAGAGAAGAAACAAGGGATTTTTCTTAAAGATTTACCAAAAGAAATTAATGTAATAACATATAGGCCAAGTTCTATAAAATTTCCTATAATCAGAAAATTAGTAAATTTTGCAAAGCAAGTTAATTTTAAAAGAAAATATAAAAATAAATTTGATTTTGCAGCAGATTTTGCAACATACAGTATGCCAGCATCATTTGTCTCTAGAACTGCAAGCAAAAATTGTGCAATATGGATTCATAATAATTATATGAATTTTTATGATAATAACATAACTCAATATAGAAACTTTTTCAATAAATTAAAAATTAGCAAATTTAAAAAAATAGTATTTGTGTCTGATTTAGATAGAAAAGTTTTTATAGCACAATTTCCAGAATTAACTAAAAATACAATTGTATGCAATAATTTGATTAATTATGAAAGAATAGAAAAATTAGCTAAAGAAAAGATAGAAGAGAAAAAGGAAGATATACCAACTTTTATAAATGTAGGTAGACATGATGAAAAGCAAAAGAAAATATCAAGAATAATAAGTGCAACAGAAAAATTAAATAAACAGGGATATAAATTTAGAGTTTTGCTAGTTGGAAAAGGTACAGCTTCAAAAGAATATGAAAACATAATCAAAGAAAAGAAGTTAAATAATATACTAATGCTTGGAGCCAAAAAGAATCCTTATCCATATTTTAAAATAAGTGATTGTTTTTTACTATCATCACAGTTTGAAGGGTATCCAGTTGTTTTTGTAGAATCACAAATTTTAAACTTACCAATAATCACAACAGATGTGTCAGATAGCAAAAAAGATATAGCAGGAAAATACGGAATAGTTGTTGAAAATTCAGAAAAAGGTGTTTATAAAGGGATGAAAGAATTCTTGGATAAAGGAATAAAAACAGAAAAATTTGACCCGGAAAAATTTAATGAAGAAATAGCAGAAAAAGTGAGGAAAATAATTAATGCTTAGTATCATTATTACTGCATATAATGCTGAAAAAACCATCGAAAGATGTATAAATTCAATTTTAGAAAATGAATATAATGATTATGAAATTATAGTTATTAATGATGGCTCTAGTGATAAAACAGAAAAAGTCATTGAATTATTTGCATCAGATAAAATAAAATACTTTTCAAAAAAAAATACAGGAGTTGCAGATTCTAGAAATTTTGGAATAGAAAAAGCAAAAGGAGAATATATAACTTTTATTGATTCTGATGATTATGTTTCAAATAATTATTTTAAAAATTTGGACAAGTATCTAAAACAAGGAATAGATATAATAAAAAGAAAAGCTATAATTATAAATGAAAAAGACAATGAAAAAACTAAAATAAAAGGACCAGTTTTTGGAAAAATAACTGGAGAACAAGCTTTTAATGAACTATGCTTTAAAGATATTTATTTAGATACTCTTTGGTCATATATAATTAAAAAAAATTTATTTACAGAAAACAATTTATATTTTGAACCAAACAAATATCATGAAGACTTTGGACTACTTCCTCTTCTTATTTTAAAAGCTAAAAGTGTAATATCAACAAATGACTATGTTTACTATTATGTTCAAACAGATGGAAGTATAATGAGAGATAGTGATGATGCTAAAACCATAAAAAAATCAAAAGATGTATTATATCATTATGATAATATTGTAGAGCAAACCGAAAAGTATGACATAAGTAGAGAAACTAAGGAGAATGTACGAATATATTGTACAAATGCCATTTTGCTTAAAGTTAAAGAACTGAAAGGTAAAGCTCAAAATGATTTTATAAAAGAACTGAAAAAAAGAAAAATATATAAAAATATAAAGATAAGAAACTTAAAACAATTAATCAAAAAAATATTACTATTTGTAAATATTAAATTGTATATAAGATAGAAAGTGTGAAAAGATGCCTAAAGTAAGTGTGATAGTACCTGTTTACAATGTTGAAAAATATATTGAAAAATGCATACAAACATTAGTAAATCAAACACTACAGGATTTAGAAATAATAATTGTCAATGATGGTTCAACAGATGATTCTGAAAAAATAGTAAAAAGATATAAGAAGGAATATAAAAATATAATATATGTTACAAAAGAAAATGGAGGATTGTCTAGTGCAAGGAACTTTGGCCTTTTATATGCAACAGGAGAATATGTAGCATTTCTAGATTCAGACGATTATGTGGATAAAACTATATATGAAAAAATGTATAACAAAGCCAAAGAGACTAATAGCGATTACGTAGAATGTGATTTTTATTGGCAATATCCTGACCATAAAAAAGAAGATATAGGATTTAGATATAAAGATAAAAAAGAAATGTTTGCAAAAGCAAGAGTTGTAGCATGGAATAAGCTAATAAAAAGAGAAACTATTGTTGAAAACAAATTAGAATTTCCAGTAGGTTTATATTATGAAGATGTGGAATTTTTCTACAAATTGCTACCATATATTAAAAAGTTTAGTTTTGTAGAAGAACCACTAATCTACTATGTTCAAAGAGAAAGCTCAATCGTAAATAAACAAGATCACAGGACAAAACAGATATTTAAGGTACTGGATAATGTAATTAATTATTACAAAGAAAAAAATATATATGAAGAATACAAAGAAGAAATAGAATATACTTATACAAGACTTTTACTATGTAGTTCTTTGAAACGAATGTTAAAAATAAAGGATAAAGTAACAAAAGAACTTCTAATTACTGAAACTTGGCAAAATTTGAATACAAAATTCCCAAATTGGAAGAAAAATACCATATTAAAAAATAATAATAGCTTTAATGGGTTATATATGAAAAGTGTTAATAAAATTACTTATAAAATTTATACTAAAATATTAAGCTTTATATGGAGATAATGGTTAGAAATTTTGTATATTAATAAAGTTATTATGTTTTTATAATAAATTTTAATTATAAACTTTAGCTTACGACGTGGGGACACGTCGCCCAGCTCACTGCGGGCTTTTGCAAGCTGCGGCCCTACGCTCACTTAAGCCCAAGTTTTATAATTAAAATTATTTATATAATTTATTAAAACTTTATTAATATACAAAAGTTCTAAAGAAATGGATAATATATGAAACAAAAATTAAAACAAATTAAATTAGAAGATATATTGTGTTTATATATAATACTATGTCCGATATTAGATATAGCAAGTTATCTTTTTAGAAATTACTTTAATACAACAATATCAATATCTACATTTTTAAGACCAATAATACCAATAATTTTTGCAGTATATATTTTTATAAAGGCAAATAAAAAACATAAACTTATTTTATTAGGAATAATGCTCACATATGTTTTATATGGTATAATTCATTTAGCAGTGATGAAAAACTTTATTACTGGATGTTCTTATGGTGGAGTAAAACAAGAATTACAATATATTATAAATTATTCATTTTTAATAATTAATTTAATTGTATTTTTCTATGCTTTTACCAATAAAAAATGGAGAAAAAAAGAAACAGAAGCAAATGTAAAACAAGAAAAAATAAGAGTATCAGTATTGATAATGTGTACTATATACATTGCTTCAATATATATTGCGATTTTAACAGGAACTTCATCATACACATACCCTTATGAACAAATAGGATATAAAGGTTGGATAGAATCAGGAAACAGTTTAGGTGCAATTCTTTGCATAGCGACATTTATAATATTGCCACTAATAAAAGAGAAGAAATATAGAATACCAGCTATAATAGTTATAATACTTACTGGAATATATCTAATTGCTCTAATTGGTACAAGAACAGGACTCATAGGATTTTTCCTAGCAGTAGCAGTTTTTATAACGATAGAAGTATTATTTAGTAAAAATAAAGTAGCAATAATAGGCTTTGTTATATTAGGGGTAGGTGTTATAGTAATAGGCTTAGTAGGTTCAAATACATTAAAAAGAAGAAGTCAGATGAATGAATCAATGTACACAATTATAGATGAAGCAACTGGCGAAGTAGGACATATGACAGGAGATATGCTTAAAATTAAAAACAAAATTTTAGCAGGGAATTTAGAAGAAGGTTATATGTCAGAAGCACAGAAACAAGCAGTATTGGACTTACATGAATACACGAGCGAAAAGCAAATTGCGGGAAATGATACTAGAACACAACAATTAATGTATAATATATATTTAGTAAAAGCACAAAAAAGTCCAATGGGAATATTGTTTGGAAACGGCTTTGAAACAAATTTCAGAGAAATGATTATGGAAAATGAACTTGCAAGCCTACTTTTAAACTTTGGAATAATCGGATTTTTATTATATGCAGGACCGTTTATTACAATTTTAATTTATGCAATTATAAAAGCAATAAAAAAACTAAAAAATAAAGAAAAATTAGAAACAAATTATTTGATGAGTATATTAGCATTGATTTTAATATTTGGTTTATCATATCTTTCAGGATATATATTCTTCAATTCATCAATAATGATAATAATTTCAGCAGTATGTGCAAATTTGAATTTGGAAAAAATTTCTTGAAATTTATACTATTATTTTAATTATATGATTTAATCTTACGACGTGAGGACACGTCGCACGGCTCACTCCAAGCTTTCGCTCGCCTAAGATAACATCATATAATTAAAATATAAATTAAAGTTTAAAGAATTTTTTTCAAAGACTAAAAGTTAGAAGGTGATAATTTTGAAAAAAATAATATTTGGAATAACGAGCCTAACAATAGGTGGAGCAGAAAGAGTATTAGTAGACTTGGCAAATAAACTTTCAGAAGAATATGATATTACAATATTTACAATTTATGATGGAGGAGAACTAAGAAAAGAATTAAATCCTCAAATAAAAAAAATTGCATTATACAGAAAACAATTTAAAGACTTAAGCAAAATCGAAAAAATCAAAGCATCTTTAAGATTAATAGTATATAAAAATAAAATATATGAAGCAATTATGAAAAGAGGGTTTGACACAGAAATAGCTTTTCTAGAAGGACCTATAACTAGACTTTTTTCAGTAAAATCAAATAAAAAGAAAATAGCATGGATTCATAATGATATATCAAAAGTTTATGGAAATAATTTTAAAGCTAAACTTAAGAAATTAGTAGATGGACAAGTATATAAAAAATACGATAAATTAGTATTTGTAAGTGAAGAAAATAAAAAAGATTTTGAAAAACAATACAAATGGATAGATGAGTCAAAAGAGATTATCATAAGAAATTATATAGACTATAAAAAGGTTTTAGCAAAAGCAGAAGAAAAAACTGAATTACCTTATGATGATAAAAACATTAATTTACTTACAGTTTGTAGGCTGGTAGAGCAAAAAGCTTTAGATAGATTTATAAAAATCCAAAAGCAATTAGAAGAAGAAGGAATTCATACTAAGATTTATATAATAGGAGAAGGACCTTTAAGGTATAATTTACAAAAGCAAATAGATTCTTTAAACCTTACAGAAAGCTTTATATTACTTGGAAAAAAAGAAAATCCTTATCCATACATAAAGAAATGTGACTATTTTTGTTTGCTTTCTTATTATGAAGGTTATGGTATGGTTTTAGAAGAAGCTAAAATACTTGGAAAACCAATTGTTTTAACAGATACAGCAGCAAGAGAATGTGCAAAAGGATATTCAAAAGCAATAATTTTAGAAAATACTGAAGAAGGAATATTAAAAGGACTCAAAAAAGAACTTAAGAGTGATAGCATAAAATATTTAGAAAATAATCAAAGTGATTTACAAAATGAAGAAAGCGAAGAAATAATCATAAGAAAAATTAAAGGAATAATATAGGGGTGCAAAATGAAGGTATCAGTACTAACACCAACATACAATAGGGGAGATAAGTTAAATAGATTATATACAAGTTTAATCGTAAACAATAATTCTAAAGTTGAAATAGAATGGCTTATAATGGATGATGGTTCAAAAGACAGAACGAAAATGATAGTAACAAATTTTATAAAACAAAATATTATAGATATAAAGTATTATTATCAAGAAAATCAAGGAAAAATGGCAGCTCTTAATAATTTAGTAAAATATGCAACAGGTGATGTGATTATAGAATGTGACTCAGATGATTACTTTACTGTTGGAGCATTTGATACAATTGAAAAATATAAAAATGAACTAAATGATGAAATATATGGCCTAGTATTTTTAAAGAATGACCAAAATGGTAATAATATGGGAAATGAATTTCCAGAAAATAACTATAGAAGTGATATGTTTAGTTTATACTTTAGGGAAGGCATAACTGGGGAAAAAGCAATAGCATTCAATAGCAAGATAAGAAAGAAATTTGAATATAAACTAGAAGCAGATGAAAAATTTGTAACAGAAGCAAGAATGTATCATCAAATGGACCTAGAATATGATGTAATTTGCATAAATGAGCCAATAATGATATGTGAATATCAAAAAGATGGATATTCAAAAAATATTCAAAAAGTTTTTAAAGAAAATCCTTTAGGGTATTATGAATATTTTAGAGAAATATTAGAAATGGATTTAGACGGAGTAACTTTAAATAAAAGATTGTATATTTATAAACATTATATTTTGTTCTCAATATTAGCAGAAAGAGACCATGCAATAAGAAATGTAACAGGTGTAATAAATAAGATAATTGTGGCAATACTGTGGGTACCAGGTTTAATTAAGACAAAGAGAATGTTTGCAAAATGTTAAATTCACAGTAGTTATAAAATGATTTAAGAATGTATATTCAAGATTTTGCAGTTTCGCGCAGTTTGGAGGACTTTACGTCCGACAGCAAGAAACAAAAAATCTTTGAATATACATTACATGAATTTAATAAAAGGGGAATATTATGAAAAATATAATGATATGCCTAGAAAAAATGGGTATAGGAGGAATAGAGACATCAGTGTTAAATCAAGCTATTGAATATAAGAAAAGAGGAATAAATCCAATCATAGTTGCTGCAAATGGAATATATAGTGATTTCCTAAAAGAAAATGATATCACATTTGAAGAAGTAGACTTTCCACTAGAAAATAATGTGGATAGTAATAAAACGAAAAGAATTATGGGAATAATCGAAAAATATGAAGTAGAGCAAGTAATAATTAATCAACTACCTTGTATATTATCAGTAATGCCTGCTTGCATAATAAAAAATGTACCATATATTGCATATGTTCATACATCATTTTCTACGATTAAAAATGATGATAATAATATGTACAATTGGTATGAAAGAACATATCCAATTTACAAAGAATTGCTTAAAATATATTTTCAAAATGCATGTAGAATAGTTGCTATTTCAAAACTAGCAGCGGAATATGTGATTAATAGGTATGAAGCAACAAAAGACAAGGTAATAATACTACACAATAGTATTAATTTAGATGTATATAAAAGTGAAAATAAAGAAAATAAGAAAGAAAAATTTGTATTAATATCAAGACTGTCACAAGAAAAATTAGAGTCTGTAAAAAATGGAATAGAAATTTTTGAAAACTATGATTGTAAAAATAAAAAAATGACTATTGTAGGAGATGGAGATAAAAGAGAAGAATTAGAACAATATGTTAATCTAAAAAAGGATAAAGATAAAATACATTTTGCTGGAGCATGTACTAATGTAAAAGAAATTATAGATCAAAATGATATCGTTTTGGGAGTAGATAGAGTGATTTTAGAAGCAATTACAATGAAAAAAATAGCTGTAATTATAGGATATAGCAAACCAAAACAAATTATAACAAAAGAAAATATAGAAAAAGAAGCAGAGGAAGGATTTAGTGGAGAAAATTTGCAAAGTACAAGCATAGAAGAATTAGCAAATCAAATAAAAGAAAAAGATATAGATGTAGAAGAAAACTATAATTATGTAAAAGAAAACTTAAATATACAAAAAAATATATATACTGAAGAAAAGCAAGATATAAACTATGAAAAAGCTAATATAGAAATTATTAAGCTCATGGAAAAACTACAGAATAAAAATATAGAACTACAAGAAAAAATACCAAAAATAAATGAAAAATTAAATGTGGAATTAGAAAAAGTTAATATAGAATTAGAGGAAACTAAACGTCAAAAAGAAGAAGTTTTAAAAGAACTACAAAGTGTATACAATAGTAAAAGATTTAAGATAGTAAACAAAATTGCAAATATAATAAGCTTTAATAAATAATTGAATTGCTATCAATTTAATAAAATTTAATTAAATATTTAATATATATTCTTAAACATTTCAAGTGAGCGTAGGCGACGTAGGAGCGGAGCGTAACGTGCGAGCGCCAAAGCGTAAGCGAACCGCGAAGCGAAATGTGAAAGAATATATATTAAAGTTAAAAATAAATTTTGACAATATTGTAAATTTATACTATTATATAGAAAGGTGAGAAGAATGCAAAAAGATACAGAAAATAGAATAATTGTAGAACATGTATACAAAACTTTCGATGTATACTTAGATAAAGCAAATAGTCTAAAAGAAAAATTATTATTTTGGAAAAGAAATAGAAAAGAAACAAGAGAAGTATTAAAAGATATTAATTTAACAATAAAAAATGGAGAAGCCGTTGCTTTAATTGGAGTTAATGGAAGCGGAAAATCAACACTTCTAAAATTAATGACAAAAATAATATACCCTAATAAAGGAAAAATAACAACTAATGGTAAATTAACATCATTATTAGAACTAGGAGCAGGATTCCATCCAGACTTTTCTGGAAGAGAAAATATTTACTTTAATGCTTCTATATTTGGACTAACAAAAAAAGAAATAGATAAAAGATTAGATCAAATCATAGAATTCTCAGAGCTTGGAAACTATATAGATAACCCTGTAAGAACCTATTCATCAGGAATGTATATGAGACTAGCGTTTTCAGTAGCAATAAATGTTGATGCAGATATTCTGCTAGTTGATGAAATATTATCTGTCGGCGATCAACATTTTCAAGAAAAGTGTTTAAATAAGATGAAAGAACTAAAAAAAGAAGGAAAAACAATGGTCTTTGTTACACATAGTTTGGGTTCAGCCGAGGAATTATGTGATAGAGCTGTATGGCTTAATAAAGGTGTAATTCAAATGGATGGCAAAACTGATGAGGTTATAAAAGAATATTTAAAAGAAACAACTTAAAGGAGAAAAATAATGAATGTATTTAAAGGTTTATACGATTATAGAGAATTATTAAAAACGAGCGTAAAAAAAGATATAGGTGGAAAATATAAACATTCATTTTTGGGTGTATTATGGTCTTTTGTGAATCCACTACTTCAAATTATAGTGTATGCAATAGTGTTCCCACTTATAATGAGAAACAATATTGAATATTATGTAGTATTTATGGTATGTGGACTTATTCCATGGAACTATTTTTCGACAGTAATAAATAGAGCATCATTTACGATGATAGAAAATGGAAATATTATAAAAAAAGTGTATTTCCCAAGAGAAATATTACCATTATCAGTGGTAACTAGTGAAACAGTAACATTCCTTATATCATCAATTATAATTGTAGCTTTCACAATTGGTTATGGTTTAGGAATAACAATAAATATTGTATTTTATCCTATATTACTAGTAATTCAATTTATACTTTTACTTGGAATCTCACTTTTTGTTTCAAGTATAACTGTATATTTTAGAGATCTGCAACATTTTATAGGGGTATTGCTACAATTATTTTTCTATGCAACACCAATTGTTTATTCTATAGATGCAATACCAGAAAACTTTACATGGATTTTTAAATTTAATCCAATGACCTATATAATAGAAGGATATAGAGATATATTCTATTATCAAACAACTCCAGAAATGGGAAGTTTGCTAATAGTATTAGTAATAGGAATTTTACTATGTATAACAGGATATTTACTATATAATAAATTACAGAAAAAATTTGCGGAGGAATTATAATATATGAAATTCGATTTTTCGAAAGAACCTGGAAAAGAATTAAAAAAAATAGAATTTACTACAAAATTAGAACCTATAATATCTATAATTATGCCTTTTTATAATGATAAAAAATACATAAAACAATCAGTTACTTCAGTATTAAATCAAACTTTTCCATGTTTTGAATTACTAATAATAGATGATGGCTCAAAAGATAAAGAAAGTTTGGAAGAACTAGAAAAAATTTCAAAATTAGACAAAAGAATAAAAGTATTTCATAAAGAAAATGAAGGAGTATCTGCTACAAGGGACTATGGAGCGAAAAAAGCAGAAAAGAATTCAAAATATTTAGTATTTTTAGATAGTGATGATTTATTAAATGAAACTTTTTTAGAAACTTGCTATTGGACATTAGAAACTAACCCAAAGGCAACATGGGCATATACAGATTCAGTTGGATTTGAGGGGCAAGAATATACATGGAATAAATATTTTAATTGCAATAAGATGAAAAAAGAAAATGACTTAGTAATAACAGCTGTTATTAAAAAAGATGCCTTTTTTGAAGTTAATGGTTTTGAAATTAGAGAAAAAAACGTATATGAAGATTGGAATTTATGGCTAAAACTACTTTCAAGAGGATATTTTCCTGTACATATAAATTATTATGGAGTATGGTATAGAAGGAAAAAAGAAAGTGAACTAAATAGAGCAAAAAGAAATAAAGAAAGAGCAATGGAAATTATAACTAGTACAGCAAAAACAATAAAGAAAGAAGTAGAAGCAATACAATATCCAAGATTTAATTACAACTGGGATATAATGCCAGATAAAATAAACAGTATTAGAGAAAATAAAAGAGAAGAAAATGGAAAAACAAATATATTATTAATAATCCCTTGGATGGTAATGGGTGGAGCAGATAAATTTAACTTTGATTTAATTTCAAAATTAGATAAAGCAAAATATGATGTAACAGTTATTTCAACAGAACCAGCTATTAATACATATAGGCAGGATTTTGAAAATCATTGTACAGTATATGATTTAACAACTTTTTTAGATCAAAAATATTGGATAAGCTTTATAAACTATATAATCGAAAAAAACAATATAAATCTTATTTTAAACACAAATAGTGAAGTAGGATATGGAATGTTACCATATTTAAAATCCAAATATAAGCAAATCCCAATAATTGATTATGTGCATATGGAAGAATGGTATAACAGAAATGGAGGATATTCAAGAGACTCAAGCGGTGTAGCATCTGTAATTGATAAAACACTAGTTTGTAATGAAAATAGCAGAAAAGTTCTAATTAATCATTTTGGAAGAAAAGAAAACGAAATTGAAACAGTATATATTGGAGTAGATGAAAAACAGTTTGATCCAGATAAATATAATAAAGAGGAACTAAAAGAAAAATATAATTTGCCTAAAGATAAATATATTATTAGTTATATTTGTAGAATTTCAGAACAAAAAAGACCATTTTTGTTATTGCAAGTTATAAGAAAAATGTTAGATGAAAGAAAAGATTTCTTGTTTTTAATAGTTGGAGATGGCAATTTGCTTGCAAGTATGAAAGCAAATGCAAGAAAGATGGGATTAACAGAAAATATTAGATTTTGGGGAAGAACTAGCAAAACAGATGAAATATATGCTCTAAGTGATATGACTATAAATTGCTCTATAAAAGAAGGTTTAGCACTTACCGCTTATGAATCACTTGCAATGGGAGTTCCAGTAGTTTCAAGTGATGTTGGAGGACAAAAGGAACTGATTAATGAAAAAACAGGAGTAATTGTACCTTGTATTCAAAATGAAGAAGACATTTTTAAATTTGATTATTCTGATGAAGAAATAGACAGCTATGTTATAGCAATTAATAAGGTTTTAAATAATTTAAATGAATATAAAAAAGAATGTCGACAAAGAATACTAAATGGATTCACAATAGACCAAATGGTTGAAAAAATGACAAACATAATAGATAATACTATAAAAAAATCAAATGAAAGCAAAATTATGAATATAAATAATTTGGATGTTGGAAAAGAACTTATGACATATAAACTCATGCTTAATAAAGCCAAATATGAATGGGAATGTGAAGATTATAACAAATATTATGGATTTAATACACATAATGGTAAAAACTATAAATTCGAATTATTCAAAGAAAAAATGTGGCAACATAAATGGTATAGAGGATTTATTAGATTATTGCAAAAAGCAGGAATAATAGGAGCTATTAAAAAAAGAATATAATTTATTTAGAAGGGAAATGATATTACAAGTGGAAAAAATTAAGAATAAAAATTTATATATCATTTTAATTATTACAATGGTATTCTTTGGAATATTTATGAAAATGGATTTTACTACAGATACATATTCTGTGTTAAACAGTATGCCAAAAGAAATATTCATGCACTTTATGCTATCAGGAAGATTTGTAACTGCCTTTTGTTGGGGAATTGTTAATGTATTAAATTTAAGTGACAATATAATATATATGCTTTCTTATTTAATGGCTATATTATGTATAACTTTTGCTATATATGAGTTATTTGAATTGATAAATGCAAAAGTTAAAAGTAATTTAGTAAGTTTATTGATTAGTGTAATAACCATAATTAATCCTTTTTCTATAGAATTATTTATGTATATTGAAAAAGGAATATTAACATTAGCAGTTTTACTTTCGGTATTAGCAGTAAAATCATTTGTAAAATATTTAGAAGGTAATAAAAAATTCTTAATTTGGATGGTTTTGTTAATGCTAGTGGCAGTATTTTGTTATCAAGGTGTAGTAGGAATTTTTATAGCAATTTCAGCAGTTTTCATTATACTATATTCAAAAAATATAAAAGACTTTATTAAGAACAATTTTATAATACTCTTAGGATATGGAGTACCTGCCATTATCAATTTTCTAACTGTAAGAATATTTTTTGTAAATGATAGAGTAAATGGAGAAATTATACTAGGTGAATCTATAAATAAAATATTACAAGGAACAAGCTCAATGCTTAATACATATGGCATTTTACCTAAAGAGACATTTATAATATTATTGGGTTTAATAATATTACTAGCATTCTTAACAATTGTTTTAAATAAAGAAAAAGTAAGTAGAAAAATTGTTAGAATTTTGAGTTTAATATATCTAATTATAGTTACATTAGCAATAACTATTGTACCACAAATTATGCAAAATACATCTTCAATTTGGTTTGTACCAAGATCAACATATTGCTTTGCATCAATTATAGGGATTGTAGCAATGTATATAGTTTTATGTACAAAAGACTATAAGATAAAAAGCAAAATAGAAATAGTCAAAATTACTATTAGTATACTTGCAATTATTTTATTAATAATTCAGTTTTACAAATTTAATGGGATTGAAATTGATCATTATAACGTAAATTATTTGGATAAAATTAACTCTTTGCAAATTGGAAATAAAATATTAGAGTATGAAGAAAATACTGGGAACAAAATAACTAATATAGCTATATATGAAGATAAGAATGTAAATTACACATATCCAGGAATTATAGCTATTGGAGATATGAACATAACAGGTTTTTTCCCAGATTGGTCAATAATAAAAATGATAAATTACTATAATGGATTTAACTTAGTACAGGTAGATAAAAATGAAAAAATAGCAGAAAATTTTAAAAATGAAGATTGGAATAGTTTTAATGAAAATCAAATTATTATAGAAGGGGATACAATACATTATTGTAAATTTTAAAAGTAGGAGTAAGAAATGAATAAAAGGTTAAATCAAATTATTATGATAATAGGAGTAATCTTATTAGGAATAGTATTTCTAGAAAACTTACTATTTACTTCTGTTTTATCAGATGACATAAATGAACATGTTAATATTATATTTTTAGGAGTATTTAATATATTTATTACAATATTACTTTCAACAGGAATTTATGTAATTTGTAAGAAGCTAGATATATTGAACATAAATAAAAAAATAAAAATTGTATTATTAGCGTTGTTTATTATAGTTTATATAGTAGCACAAATTTTATGGATAAATTATAGAAATCTTACACCAGTTGGAGATCAACTAAGTGCATACCAAGCTGCACAAACACTTTATGAAAGTAACGGAGAAAATTTAGCAAATTCAGGTTATATGGAAAGATATCCTCAGCAAATTACACTTTCTTATGTTTGGAGTATAATTTTTAAAATTTGTTCAACATCTAGTTTTAAAGTAATACAATATATGAATGCCATTTTTAATGCAATTTCAATTATCGCAATTCTTTTAATAATAGAACAACTTTCCAAAAAGTATAAAACTAATAAATGGTTAGGAATTGCACTAATAGGAACATTTATTAGTTTACCATTATTATCAACTTTTGTTTATGGAGATTTTAGTGGATTAGGATTATCCTTACTTAGTATATATTTTATTATGAAATATGGAGAAACAGAAAAAATAAGATTTATAATTCTATCAGCAGCAGTAATGGCAATTAGTTATATCCTAAGAATGAATAACTTGATTTTTATAATTGCAATTTTTATATATTTATTTTTAGAGTTAATAAAGAAAAAAAGAAATGCAAAGGAAATTTTAATAAAGATTACACTTATTGCTAGTTTTATACTAATTACAATTTTACCTGCTCAAGTTATAAAGCAATATATTACAAATAAATTTTCTCTTAATTTAGATAATGCAATTCCAACTACATGTTTTTTATATATGGGAATGACTGATGGATATAGGCAGAGTGGATGGTATAACGATAATGGAGCATGGGCATGGGATAATCCGGCGGATGAAGCAAATGAAATGTACAAAGTAGCAATAAAAGATAGAGTAAAGTTTTTAGCCACGAATCCATTAGAATTAATAAAATTCTATTTCAATAAAACAACTTCAATGTGGAGTGAAAACACATATGCATCTATTTGGTATAATTCGTCATTTAATATTGGGGAAGAAAATAAGAATTTACAAAAAGACGAATGGATTATAAGTAAAAAGGATAATATTGCAATGTATCAAAAAGCACTAATACTAATAATTTTTGGAGCTTCAATAGTAGTGTTAATACAAAATAGAAAAAAATTATCAAATGAATTAATTTTATTAGTTACAATATTTATAGGTGGTTTTTTATTCCATGTAATGTGGGAAGCAAAATCGAGATATATTATTCCTTATATAATTGTACTAATACCTGTTGCAACAATTTGTATAAATAAGATTCAATTAAAATTTAAAAGAAAAGAGGGATGAATAAATGAAAAAAATATCTATTGTTATACCAATGTATTATGAAGAGCAAGTAGCAGAAGAATGTTATAAAAGAGTTACAGAAGTACTTAAAAAGATAAAAGATTATGAATATGAAATAATATTTGTAAATGACGGAAGCAAAGATAGAACATTAGAAATACTAGAAAAAATTGCAAGAGAAGATGACAAGGTAAAAATTATATCTTTTTCAAGAAATTTTGGCCATCAAGCTGCAGTAACTTGCCGGACTAAAATATGTAACAGGAGATGCAATAGTTATAATGGATGCAGACCTTCAAGATCCACCTGAACTAATACCGGACATGCTTAAAAAATGGGAAGAAGGATATGAAGTAATTTATGGAAAAAGAAAGACAAGAGACGGAGAATCTGCATTTAAGTTACTTACTGCAAAAGCTTTTTATACAACTTTAAATAAACTATCAGATGTGGAAATACCAAAAGATACAGGAGATTTTAGATTAGTAGATAAAAAAGTTGTAGATGTAATAAATTCTTTGCCAGAACACAATAAGTTTTTAAGAGGATTGTTTAGTTGGGTAGGATTTAAACAATATGCTTATGAATATGAAAGAAAAGAAAGATTTGCTGGAAAAACTAAATATCCACTTAAAAAAATGCTTAAATTAGCACAAGATGGAATATTAAGTTTTTCAACAAAGCCTCTAAAAATAGTAGGAGGACTTGGCATATTATCAGTAATAATTTCTATAGGAATACTGTTATATTCTATATTATCATTCGCATTTAGCTGGAACAATTTGACTCCAGGATGGACATCCCTTATGTGTACAATGACGTTCTTAGGAGGAGTAATTTTAATTTCTCTTTGGATGATAGGTGAATATATAGCAAGAATATATGATGAAACAAAGCAAAGACCACAATATATAGTAGATAAAACAATTAATATTAAATAAATTTTTTTATTATAATCTTTAAATTGTATATTTTAAAGATTCGCAGTCACGCGTGAGCGTTTAAACGAGCTGGAAGGATTCCAGCGAAGTGCGTTTGGAGCGAAGCGACCGCAAGTGACAAGAACTTAAAATATACAATTTGAAAAATAATAAAAAAGATTGGAGTTAATCTAAAATGAAAAAAATATCAATAATTATACCAGCATACAATGAAGAAGAATCTTTACCATTTTTGTATGAAAGATTAGAAAAATTGATGGATAGTATTACAAACTATGAATTTGAAATTTTATTTATAAATGATGGTTCAAAAGATAATACACTAAATTTAATAAAAGAATATAGAGAAAAAGATTCAAGAATATCATATGTAGATTTTTCAAGAAATTTTGGAAAAGAAATAGGAATGATTGCAGGATTAGATTATGCAACCGGTGACGCAGTAATTTTTATGGATGCAGATCTTCAAGACCCACCAGAACTTATTCCAGAAATGATAAAATATTGGGAAAAAGGCTATGATGATGTTTATGCTCAAAGAAGAAGTAGAGCAGGAGAAACATTTTTGAAGAAATTTACATCAAAAATGTATTACAAAGTATTACAAACTTTAACTCCAGTTCCTATTCAAAAAGATACAGGAGACTTTAGATTATTAGATAGAAGATGTGTAAATGCACTTAAAAAACTAAGAGAAACAGATAGAAATTCAAAATCAATGTTTAGCTGGATTGGATACAAGAAAAAGGCAGTAATGTATGATAGAGACCCTAGAGTTGCCGGAAAAACAAAATGGAATTATAAAAAACTAGTTAATCTTGCAATAGATGGAATTACATCATTTACAACATCTCCACTTAGAATTTCAACATATATTGCTATACCTACATTTTTAGCTTTGTTTGTATATTTCATATATGTAATAATCAAATGTATAACTCAAGATGTTGCAATTCAAGCATTTCAAGCAATTATTCTTTTAGTACTATTTTTCTCAGGAGTACAAATACTATTATTTGGAATTATTGGAGAGTATTTAGGAAGAATATTTAATGCATCAAAAAATAGACCATTGTATCTAGTAAATGAATATAATGGAGAAAGAGAAAATAACGACTAATCAAAGGAAGAAAGTATGAAGATAAATAAGTTTTTAAAAGGCATAATAGAATTAATAGGACTAATTGCAATAGTAGTAATAATAATGATTAATTTAGCCTATAATGTAAGTCTAAATAACAGAATGAGTGAAGACATTGTTATTAATTCAAATGATGTAATATTAATTTTAGGCTATATTATTTCAGTTATTGCAATTTACTATGTACTTTATAAATCAAAAAACATAAAATTAAGTAAAAAAACGAAGAATATTATATTAATTTCATTATTTGTTATATACTTTATAATGCAAGTATTATGGATTAATATAAGAAGCGCAAATCCAAATTATGACCAATATTATATGTATGACACTGCAGTCAAAATGAAAGATGGTAATACAGATTTAATGGGAGATTCATATTTACAAATGTATCCTCAGCAAATATCTACTGCAAGCTTTTACGCTGTAATATTAAAACTATTTAATACAAACGATGTAAAAGTACTGCAATATGCTAATGCGATAGCAAATACATTTACAATTTTAGGTTTATACCTAATATCAAAGAAAATTGCAAATAAAGAAAATTCATTAAATACATTTGCATTTATAATATATGGGTTTACATTTACAGCACTACCACTACTCTCAACCTTTATATATGGAGACTTTATAAGTTTGCCATTTGCAATATTTGCAATATATTATATTATGAAATATTCTGGAGAAAATAAGGCAAGATATCTGGTGGCATCAGCATTACTTATGTCAATGTCATATTTCTTAAGAATGAATATGCTAATATTTGTTGTAGCAATTACTATTTATTTAATTTTAGGTTTAATACAATTTATAGCAAAGATTTCAAAAGAACAAATACCGCCTAAAAGCAAAGTGTTACAATCAACCTTAAAAGTAGGATTTATCATAATTTTTGTGTTAGTTAGCATAATTCCAACAAATTTATATAAAGCATTTATGCAAAATAAATTAGGACTAGATAAAGAAAAGGCATTTCCAACTATAGGATTTTTAGATATAGGAATAACCAGAGCAACAAGAGGGTATGGCTGGTATGCGGACCTTTTTGGGGATGGATGGAGGGATGGAACACTTACAAAAGAAGTTTATAAACTAGATTTTCAAAAAAAATTAGCTGAGTTCAAAAATCCAGAAAACTTTATGGAATTTTATACAAAGAAAATTGCTTCAATGTGGGCAGAGTGTACATTTGGTAGTGTGTGGTATAATTTATCATTTAATTTTGGGGACATGTCTGTAAATGAAGGAACAGCTACTGAAGAACAAATACTTGAATATGAAAATGTTGACAAAGAGGTCTTGAGATTTTATAATCTTAACAAGACATATGAAAAAATATTAGTATTACTTATATTTTCAGCAGTATTAATATTTATGTTAAGAAATAACAATATTACAAATGAACAAGCATTATTAATACTTATATTTATAGGTGGATTTTTATTTCATATATTATGGGAAGCTAAATCTAGGTACATAATACCATATGTAATAATACTAATTCCAATAGCAAGCATAGGAATAAAAGAAACTTGTGAATGGATTAAAAATATAGTAAAAAAAGTAACATCAAAAAATAATAAAAAACAGGAGGACTAATTTATGTGGGGAGATATCGCAATAGCATTTTTGTTAGCCTTTATAACTTCATTTGTAATGGTACCTTATACAATAAAATTAGCAAAAAAGGTAGGAGCAATAGATTATCCATCAGATAGGAGGGTAAATAAAAGACCAATACCTAGAATTGGTGGAATTGCAGTAATTATAGGATTTTTAGTTTCAGCAGTATATTTAATAATTACTATGACAATCGAAGGAAACTTAGTATTAAATGATTCTGAAAACTATCAAATGAAATTACTAGGATTTTTATTGGGAATAATTGTGCTATCCGTATTTGCATATATTGACGATATCAAAACATTAAAACCTTGGCAAAAATTAATAGGACAAGTATTAGCAGCGGTAATTGTGTATTCGTTTGGAATAAGAATAGATACAATAAACGAAATAGCAATACACCCAGTGCTTAACTTTATCCTAACAGTGGGCTGGATTGTAGGAATAACAAATGCAATAAACTTAATAGATGGTTTAGATGGACTTTCATCAGGAACATCATTAATTTCATGTATATCATTATTAATAATATTTGCAACAAATGAATCACCTATTATATCTATAATATTAATAACTGCTCTAGCAGGAGCAATCAGTGGATTTTTACCATTTAATTTGAACCCAGCAAAAACTTTTATTGGAGATGTTGGAGCTCAATTTTTAGGATTTTGCTTAGCAACTATATCAATATTAGGAGTTGCAAAAACAGTTACATTAGTAGTTTTAGTAGCACCAATATTAGTTTTAGCATTACCTATATTTGATACATTATTTGCAATAATTAGAAGAATAATTAAAGGAAAATCGTTAAAAGCGGTATTTCAAGCAGATAAAGGACATTTACATCATAGGTTAATGAGAAAAGGATTCTCACAAAAGCAAGCAGTTACTATTTTATATGGAGCAAGTGCTACACTTGGAATGTTTGCAGTTATACTAATAGATGATGGAATATGGAAAGCATTATCCTTTGCACTTATTGTAATAGCCATTATAGCTATTGGATATAAAGAGTTAAAAAACTTTAAAAATCAAGAAATAAAAAGCATAAAAGATAGAAAGAAAAATTCTAAATAAAAAGGAAGAGCAAAAATGGATGAAGAAAACTTAATAAGTCCTAATGTCTTAGATAATATGGAATCACAGCAAGAAAATGTTCTAAGACCAAAAACTTTAAGTGAATATATAGGACAAACAAAAGTAAAAGAAAATATGAAAATATATATAGAAGCGGCCAAAAAAAGAGAAGAGCCACTTGACCATGTACTTTTGTATGGACCACCTGGACTTGGAAAAACTACACTTGCAAATATAATTTCACATGAAATGAACTCAAATTTAAAAATTACATCAGGACCTGCAATAGAAAAGCCAGGAGATTTAGCAGCGCTACTTACAAATTTATCAGAATTTGATGTACTTTTCATAGATGAAATACATAGATTAAACAAAAGTGTTGAAGAAATATTGTATCCAGCATTAGAAGATTTTACACTTGATATAATTATAGGAAAAGGACCTAGTGCAAGGTCAATAAGATTAGATTTACCTAAGTTTACTTTGATTGGAGCAACAACTAGAGCAGGAGCATTAACAACTCCACTTAGAGATAGATTTGGAATAGTTGAAAGATTAGAATTATATAATGCGGAAGAATTAACCACAATAGTAAAAAGGTCATCTAATATATTAGAAATAGCAATAGACAATGATGCAGCAATAGAAATTGCAAAACGCTCAAGAGGAACACCTAGAATTGCAAATAGACTATTAAAAAGAGTAAGAGACTATGCGTCAGTTTTAGGAAATGGAACAATAACATTAGATATCGCAAAGATAGCATTAAATAAGCTAGATATAGATGATATGGGACTAGATTCTATAGATAGAAGAATATTAGAAACTTTAATTAAAAAGTATATGGGAAAACCTGTTGGAATTGAAACTTTGGCAACAACACTTGGTGAAGAAATAACGACAATTGAAGATGTGTATGAACCATATCTGATACAAATAGGATATATTTCAAGAACTCCAAGAGGAAGAATAGCAATGCCAGAGGCATATAAACATCTTAATATACCTTATGAAGAAAATGGGGAATAAAACAAATGAATTTAGAAGGAATAATATTTGTAATAACAACTGTAATATTGAATGCAAGTTTTATTTTAATAAAAAAGGTAGATAAAAAGATAAGTATATTAACATTTATAGGAATAACAGCAGTTATAAATATGTGCTATAATGCCTTTATTTGTTATGTACTTACTTTTTTTAACATACCAAACAAATTATACATATTGGCAATTATAAATTTAGTAATATCTATAATATTAATTATAAAAATTTTAAGAAAGAATAAAAACAATAAATTTAATATACAAGAGTATTCGATAAATAGAGTCGATTCTTTTTCAGCAGTAGTAATATTAATAATAACTCTTTTGGTGACATTTTTGAACTTTAGATTTCCATTCAATATTAAGTATGAAACAGGGGATCCAGCAACACACTACTTGACATCAATAAAATTTATGCAAGAAGAAAAGCTTTTAACAAATTCAAAAGATTTTGCTTTTGGAAATTTTGAAACAAGAAAATTTGCATCATATGTTAATTCTGGGTTACTTATGAAATGTTTTGAAGGCAAAATAAATGTAATAGATAACTATGTTATTTTCATTACATTTGGAATTTTTATTTTGTATCTCACAGGCTACCTAATATATTTCATATTGTGTAGATTTACTAAAAACGAAAAAAATAAAATTCTTGCATTAATTGTAAGTATACTGTGCCTTTTAGGATATCCACTAAATAGTCTATTATTTGGTTTCGAATATATGAGTATGTCATTTACAATAATATTAGCGATTATTGCAATGATGTTCATGATAAAAGAGGATAAAATAAAATTCTCATATAGCATAATAATACTATTTTTAATAAACTTTGGTTTATTCTGCTCTTATTACATGTTTGTACCTTTTGTATATTCAGCAGAATGGATATATTTGTGCATATATTCTTATAAGAAAGAAAAGAAAATAATTTGTAAAAATAATATAATCATGCTTACAGTAACATTGCTTGTTCCATTTTTTTTAGGATATATTTATCATATGGAACCAAGTATATATAAAATTTTAATTAATAATAGTATAGATACAGAAGAAATTTTAGATGTACCAAAATCACTTATAGGCAGTGGATTCAATGGGTTTGGATATATATATACAAATTTATATTCAAATTTTATATTACTTTTGCCATTAGCATTGTATGTAGTAATAAGGAAATTCAAAGAGAACAAATTCTTATCAATACTATTTATTTTAAATGTTTTGTATATAATATTGCTCCTAATAGGAAGAGCTTTTGATAAAGTTTCATATTATTACTTGTCAAAAAACTATTTTACATTGTGGATTATAATATTCATATTAAATTTTAGAGGACTAATGTACTTAGCTGAAAAACAAGAGATACTTCCAATTATGCTAGTTGTGCTGTATGTTGGAATTTTAGTTGTATATTTAATATCGGTGCCAACTGTGTTAGAAAAAGGGGAAAAAGTATCATCTCGTGAAAATATATTTACTCTAATGGATATATATGGCTCAAATAAATATATAATTCAAGATTGTGAAGAAGACTTTAATCATTCAGAAATAGAATTATTAAAATACATACTTGAAAATTATGATTTAGAAGATAATTATTTAATATTTGGAAATCCAGAACAAATTTCATGGGGATACTCATTTACTCAGTATGTTGTAGAAAATGACGAAACAGAAAATAGAAGAGGACAAAATAAATTTGATGTAACTTTCTTAGAATATGATAATTTGCTAAATAAAGCAAAATATGTGATATACTTTAAATATACATTAGGTTATAAATACTTAAATGAAGAATTATTTGAAAATTCTACAATATTGTATTCAAATGATGTTGGTGGACTGTTAGTAAAAAATGAAAAATAATTTTATTGAGCTAAATCATAATTTGAAGGAGGGATTACTATGAAATTACTAATGCATACATGTTGTGCGCCTTGCAGTGTTTACTGTATAGATGAATTGGAAAAAGAAAATATTAAGCCAACACTTTATTGGTATAATCCTAATATACATCCATATACAGAATATAAATCTCGTAGAGACTGTTTAAAAGATTATGCAAAAAGTTTGAACTTAGATGCTATTATCGATGAAGACTATGGATTAGATAAATTTTGCACTGAAGCGGTAAAAGATTTGAAAAATAGATGCACAAATTATTGTTATCCTGTTAGAATTGAACAAACTTGTAAATTTGCTAAAGAAAATGAATTTGATACTGTGACAACAACTCTACTTTATAGCATATATCAAAATCACGAATTTATAAAAAAATATATGGAAGAAACTTGTGCAAAATATGGATTGAATTTTCTATATAAAGATTTTAGAGTTGGCTTTTGGGAAGGACACCAAAAAGCACACGATTTGGGACTATACATGCAAAAATATTGTGGTTGTATATTTTCAGAGGAGCAAATAATTTTAACCCACACAAATAATAAACCAAAGTTACCTGAAGGTTTTGAGTTTTTACCAGTTAAGCATTCCATCAATATAAAGAAACAAAAAGATAATAAAAAGCAGTATATGGATTTGCTTCTTGAGGCAGATCCTAGTGAAAAAATGATAAATAAATACTTATCTGAGGGAGAATTATTTGTATTAACCTATAATGATGAATTAGCATGTATTGCAGTAACTATAAAAAAAGATGATGATACAATAGAACTAAAAAATATTGCTACGAAAGAAAATTACAGAGGAAAAGGCTATGCAAAAAAAATGATTAAGTATTTAGCAGATAATTATAAGACAAGGTATAACAAAATGATAGTTGGAACAACAGAAAATAATATCCCATTCTATGTAAAACAAGGTTTTGATAAGTATGAAAAAACAGTAAAGAATTTCTTTATAGATAATTATGAAGAAGAAATAAAAGACGGAGATTTAGTTTGTACAGATTTAATATATTATTCAAAAGATTTAAATAAAAAATGTAGTTATTGAAATAATATCTAACATATAGAAGTTAATTTAGAAATAAGTTAGCTTCTTTTTTATTGCCTCAAAAATAATTTTAAGGAGGTAAATTTAGATGAAAAAAACAATTTATGATTTTGAAAGGAAATATGACGTTCAAAATGAATTACTAAACGAGGGAGCATTAGAAGGACTTGATGAAAGAACATTGCACGAAACAATAAAAGCAATGTTAATAAATACAATTAAAGATTGTATTAAATACGAAAATTGGATGGATCCAGATATGGCTAAAATAATGAATTTGTTAGCACAAAAAAATAAAACAGAAGAAGATTTAAGAATACTAAAAAATGCACAAGATAGATTAAGAAATTCATTGCATTTTACAAAAATTTCTGAAAATAGTTTATATACTGTGTTACATCAAATGTTATCATCAGATGAGATAAAACACGCATTTAAACAAGACATTCCAGAAATGTATAGGAATTTATACTATATGATAGATTTAGAAGAAGAAATTGCAGAAAGTTTAACATTTATATTTGCAGAATTATATGAAGCACCAAGTTATAAAGAAATATGTAAAATTATGAATGAGAATATCATGGATTTTGTTGAAAATGTTGAAGAAT
The DNA here is from genome assembly GCA_930980855.1 of uncultured Clostridium sp. Lineage (GTDB taxonomy): Bacteria > Bacillota > Clostridia > TANB77 > CAG-508 > CAG-793. Next base: position 13,901 of record CAKNIZ010000007.1, on the reverse strand, counting down.
ATATTGATGATATACAAAATCACGAATTGTATGAGCAATTTGTTAGTTATAGAAATAGCATAAAAAAATCAGAAAAGGAGAATGTCAATGAGTGAGATTATAGCAATAGCAAACCAAAAGGGTGGTGTAGGTAAAACTACAACTGCTTTTTCTTTAGGAGTTGCTCTCAGAAAGCAAGGAAATAAAGTTCTACTTATTGACGCAGATCCACAAGGAGATTTAACCACTTGTATGGGATACTATAACCAAGAAGAATTACAGAATACTATTGCTACTCTGATGTCTGATACAATATGTGATAATGAATTTGATGCAGAAAAAAGCATACTTCATCATAAAGAGGGAATAGATTTAATTCCATCTAATTTAGATTTATCTGCAATAGAATTTTCTCTAGTTAATGCAATGAGTAGAGAGTTCACACTCAAAAATGCTATAAAAGACATTAAAGATAATTATGATTACATTATAATCGATTGTATGCCAAGTTTGGGTTTAATTACAATAAATGCACTAGCTTGTAGTGATAAGATAATAATTCCAGTACAAGGAGAATATCTTGCTGCAAAAGGAATGGGACATTTATTAAAAACAGTTAATAGAATACACAAACAAATAAATCCTAGTTTGAAAATTGGAGGGGTATTACTAACTCTTGTAGATAAAAGAACAAACTTGTCGAAAAAAGTAAGAAATACAATAAATGAAAACTATGGTCAGTTTGTGAAGATATATAATACAGAAATCCCCAAGGCAGTAAATACAGCAAAATCCACCTCAACAGGTAAGAGCATTTTTGAGTTTGATAAAAATAGCCCTGTTGCTTTAAGTTATAAAGAATTTGCAAAGGAGGTTTTAGAAGATGAAAGAGCAAGATCAAGAAATGAAACTTCCAAAGTTAGATGATTTATTTACTAGCCAAGCTCAAAGAGATTACGAAAAAGCTGAAAAAGTGGAAGAAATAGATATAAACAAAATAGCAGATTTTCCAAACCACCCATTCAAAGTGCAAGATGACGATAAAATGGATGAAATGGTAAAGAGTGTAAAGCAATATGGTGTTATATTACCTGTTATTGTTAGACCAAAAGATGACGGAACTTATGAAATGATTTCAGGTCATAGAAGAAAAAGAGCTTGTGAGCTAGCAGGAATAAAACAAATTAGATGTATTGTTAAAGACTTATCAGATGATGAAGCAGTAATCTTAATGGTAGATAGTAATATACAAAGAGAAGAAATATTGCCAAGTGAAAAAGCCTTTGCATATAAAATGAAACTTGAAGCAATGAAACATCAGGGAAAAAGAATTGATTTATTAGAGGATGAAACTTCTACACCAATGGTGGAGAAGTTAAAAAGCAAAACATCTGTAGGTATGTTAGGAGAACAAAATAATGAAAGTGCTGAACAAATAAGAAGATATATTCGCCTTACTTATCTTATTCCAGAATTGTTAGAACAAGTAGATTTAAAAAGAATTGCTTTTAGACCAGCAGTAGAACTTTCATATTTAAGTGAAGATAATCAATATGTGTTATTAAATATTTTTGAATTTGATGAGGTAACACCATCACTTAGTCAAGCAATAAGGCTTAAAAAACTTGAACAAGAGGGCAACCTAACAGAGGAAAAAATTGAAGAAATAATGCAACAAGAAAAACCTAATCAAAAGGAATTTATAAAAATTCATAATGAAAAAATAGAAAAATATATACCAACAAAAATAAAAGAATCTGGTAAAGTAGAAGATTTTATTATTCAATGTGTGGAAGAACATAATAAAAGAGAAAAGTTAAGACAGGAAAGAAGTGCCAGATAATGTGTGTGAACATATACGAAAAATATAATATATTTGTGTGTGAACACATTACAAAGTTTTCCCTTACAATCCCTTTCAAATACATACTATATTACAAACTAAAAGAATATATATTTATTTTTTAATAATTTAAAATTTAATATAATTTATACACTTGAGATTTTAGTTAAAAGCAGTATAATTAAAGCAAAAGGAGATGAATTAAGTATGAAGAAAAGAAAAATAGTTGTAATTATAGCTCTAGTTATAGCATTAGTTATAATAGCTTTAATAATATATCAAGTTAAAAATAATCAAAATAAAAGTAATATAGAGTATGTGAATGAGTTTGTAGATGAAATAAAAAATGCTAATGAAATTCAAAAAACAGAGGAAATCAATAAAGAAAACACTGTTTTAATTGAAAATGACAAAGATAAAGAAATACAACAAGAAAGTAATAAAAAAAGTGAAGAAACTAAAGTAGAGGAAAATGTAGAATATAAACAGAAAGATAATACTAAAAATACACAAGAAAAAGTAGTAGAAACTCCAAAACAAACAGAAAAAAATAAAACAACGCAGACACCAGAAAAGAATACTACACCACAAAAAAACATACAAAAAGTAGATGAGGTAAAGGAATCTGTGCAAGAGAATAACAACGATAATAAAGTAGAAGAAACGCCTAAATGTACTAATACTAAACATGGAGTTGGTGTAGGAAATTCTAATTTATGGTTTAACAGTTATGAAGAAGCAGTTTCATATTATGATAATTTAATTAATCCTTATAGTGATCAAGTGCATAATGGGGAGATAACTTCTGAAGAATACTATAAATTATGTCCTTATGGGTATGAAGTTTGGAGTTGTCAATATTGTGGCAAATGGACTCTAAATTATTATAAAAGATAATAAAAAATTTTTAAGAGCAAGTAACTAACTTGTTCTTTTTTTGTGAAATTAAAAAAGGAGGAATTTTTATATGATGAAAAAATTAAAATATAAAAGAATTTTAGCTTTTATTTTATTACTAATAACAATGTTAAGTGTAGCACAACCTATTTTTGCAGCATCTGGAACAGGTAAATGGGTTGGAGGACAATATGCTTCATATATCAGAACAGAAGATAATGCAAATTCTGAATTCGGAATTTTAATAAGAAAATTGATAAACTATACAACTGGAGAAAAAAGAACAGTTTTCTGTGCAGAGCATGGAGTGGATTTTAAAACAGATGTAGTCTATAATGGAAGTTATTATACACCAATAGATTCAAATGTTAGAAAGGCTTGTAAAATAGCATACCTAGGATGGTACAAAGATAAAGGCGATTATGTTGTTGACGGTGGAATATCAAACGCAGACAAAAAACAATATGTTTTAGTTCAGCAATATATTTGGGAAGTATTAGGGCAAACAAATGCTGAATTTTTAGATAGTGGAATTCAAGCAGAATATGAGACTTTCAAATCTGAAATAAACAAAGAAATGGCTAAAATAGAAACTAGACCAAGTTTTGATGGAACAGCAATAAATGTTCAAGCAGGAGAAAGTAAAACAATAAATGATTCAAATGGTGTTTTAGCAAGTTATCCTAGTATAGATAAAACAGTTAATGGTATTAGAGTTACACATACTAAAGGAAGCAACTCAATGACTATATTAGTTGATGAAAATACTACTTTAGAAAATTATACTATAACAGATGCTCAATTTAAATCATGGGGAATGATTAAAGATGGAACAGAGGACAAAGATACAATGGTATTTTTTGAGTTTCAAGATGGAGTACAAAATCAATTATACTCAATGTCTTACAATGATCCTATAACTTTAAGTTTTTCATTAAAAATAGATAGTTTTGGAAAATTGGAACTTTCAAAATTGAACAAAGAAGGAGATTTAATTTCTGGTGCTGTGTTTAAAGTTACAGGTCCAGATAATTACAACAAAGAAGTAGTTGTAACAAATGGAAAGATAACACTAGATAAATTAAAGAAGGGAACTTATACAATAAAAGAAATATCTGCACCTTATGGATATTTATTAGATACTAAAACATATAATGTAGAAGTCAAAGTAAATCAGACTGCAACTCAAGCAGTAGTTAATACAGAGCCAACGGGTACTTTTACATTAGTTAAGAAAAACGCAGATAAATCAGCGAACTTACAAGGAGCAGAATATAGAATATGGAATTCAAATTATGATAAAACATTTACAACAAATGAAAATGGAGAAATAAAAGTAGAAGGATTAAAATTAGGCAAATACAATTATCAAGAAACTAAGGCTCCAGAGGGATATTTAATCGATGATACCGTTTATTCATTTGAATTAAAATATAAAGACCAAAACACAGCAGTAGTTTTTGCGTCAGCAGAAAGAACAGATGAAGAACCAACAGGCACAATAACTATAATAAAAAAAGACGCAAAGACTGGAACAACCACACAAGGAGACGCAGTTTTTGAAGGAGCAGTTTATAAAGTTTATGCAAAAGAAGATATATATAATAAAGCAAAAACTAAAAAATTCTATTCTAGTGGGGATTTAGTTGCAACAAGAACTATGAATGAAAAAGGAACAACAGAAGATATAACAAATCTTCCTTTAGGAAAATATGTAGTAAAAGAAGAAGTTGCTCCAAAAGGTTATATGTTAGATACTAAAGAGTATGATGTTACGCTATCATATAAAGATCAATATGAAGAAATAATTACAAACACAACGACAAGTTTAGAAAAAGTAAAAGAAATGGGACTTCATATTTTCAAATCTGGTATTAAAGAAAATTCAGGAGTAACACCAGGACTTGCAGGTGCAGAATTTACAATAAAATTAAATTCAGCAGTAGAAGAAGCATATAAACAAGGTTATACATATGAGGAAGTTTGGAATGGTATTGATGAAGATGGAAATAAAGTAGAAGTGAATAGCAAAAGAGTAGCAGAGGCACAAGTTATTGCACCAACAATAGAAGTAATAGTAACAGATGAAAACGGAGATGCGTATACTCAAAACAAATTACCTTATGGAAAATATATAGTTAAGGAAACTAAAACTCCAGCAGACTATGAAAGTGCAATAGATTTTACTTTTTCAATTACAGATGATGAATCAGAAATTCAAGAGATTGCAAAGAAAACAAAACATATAGTAGTAAATAATGAACAATTAGAAACTTATATAAAACTTATAAAGAAAGACTTAAAAACTAATAAACCAGTAACATTAAATTCTACAACTTTTGAAATAAAAGCAACAGAAGATATTTATGATAGAGCTACAAACAAAATATTATTCAAAGAGGGAGAAGTTATTTCACAAAAAGTCGGAAATACAACATATACATCGTTTACAACAAATGCAGATAATATTGTTGTTCCAGATAATTCATACAATTCTGAAAATGATAATAAAGCTGAGGTTACAACACCTTTAAAATTACCAGTAGGAAGTTATGAAATAACAGAAATAAAAGTACCAGAAGGATTTTTACAACTAGATAGTCCTATCACTTTTGAAATTAAAAATATCAAAGATTATGATACAGATAAAGATGGAGATTTCATAAAAGAGATAGTAATAAAAAATGAACAACCAACAGGAACAATTAATTTAGATAAAACAATAGCAATAAGAGAAAATGTAGATACATCATTAGTTGATATATCAGATTTATCTGGTATTGAATTTAAACTATCAGCAAAAGAAGACATAATAGATAAAGCAGATGGAAGTGTTATATATAAAAAAGGACAAGAGATTAAAACTTTTAATTTAAGTAAAGATGGAAAATTAACAATTACAGATTTACCAATGGGAACTTATGAAATTGAAGAAACAAAAACATTAGATGGTCTTGTGTTAAATACAACCAAATATGAAGTTAAATTTGAACAGCAAGATTTAACAACAAAAGTTTATGATACTAAATTAGATGTTTCAAATGATACTACTTTAGTAGAATTTTCTAAAACTGATATAACTGGAGAAAAAGAATTGCCAGGGGCAAAACTTACAGTATTAGACAGTGAAAATAATATAATAGATACATGGACATCAACAGAAGAAACTCATAAAATAGAAGGATTAACAGTAGGTAAAGAATACACACTAAAAGAAGAAATTGCACCAGATGGATATGTTATAGCGACAGAAATAAAATTCAAAGTAGAAGATACTAATGAAATTCAAAAAGTAAAAATGATAGATAAAGTGGTTGAAATTTCTAAAGAAGATATTTCTGGAAAAGAAATAGAAGGTACTAAATTACAAGTATTAGACAAAGACGGTAATATTATAGATGAGTGGATTTCAGAAAAAGAAGCACACAAAGTAAAAGGTCTAAAAGAAAATGAAACATATATATTACACGAAAAAATAGCAGTAGGTAACTATGTAAAAGCATCTGATATTGAATTTACAGTAAGTGAAGATAAAAAAACTCAACAAATTGTTATGATAGATAAGTTAGTAGAAATAACAAAGACAGACTTAACAACTGGCGAAGAATTAGAAGGAGCAGAATTAGAGGTTATAGATGAAGAAGGAAATGTAATAGACAAATGGACATCTACTAAAGAGCCTCATCAAGTAAAAGGATTAGTAGAAGGAAAAACATATACATTAAAAGAAACATCAGCTCCTTATGGATATGAAATTACTGAAGAAATAGAATTCACTGTAACAACTGACAAAGAAACACAAAAAGTTGAGATGAAAGATATGCCTATATTAAAGAATGTAAAAGTAATTAAAGTTGATTCTGAAACAAAAGAAATAATCAAAGATAGATTTACATTTGCAATATATGAAGATCAAGAATGTACGAAACTAATTAAAGAAGTTCAATCTAATAAAGAAGATGGGACAGCTATATTTGAGGATTTAAGATATGGCACATATTATATTAAAGAAACTAAAGCTCCAACTGATTATAAACTATCTAATAAAATTGTAAAAGTCGAAATAAATGACAAGGGAATATTTGTAGATGATAAACAAATGGAAGAAAAGGATGATACAGTAGAATTTACATTTGAGAACAAAAAGATAGAAGTACCTAAAACAGGAGATGACAGTAATATAAAATTATTTGCAGGAATTGGACTACTTTCTTTATTAGGAGCGACTTATATTATAATTCGTAATCACAAGAAAAATAAGAAAGATAAATAAATTTAATTAGAGGGATTAACTAATTTTTAAAGGTTAATCTCTCCTTTATATTTAGGAGGTGGAAAAATGCCTAGAAAAAAAGAAATTACAAGAAATACAACATATGATAAGTTAATCAATATAGGTAAAGCAAGTGAAAAAGCTATTTCAAATTTAAAAATTGAAGATCTAAAAGATATAACAAATGATCCACATGTTTTAAATATAATAACACTTCGTGAATGTATAAAAAATCATAATACATTGGAGTATTTTAATTATAAACAAAAAGTTGAAAGAAAGGAGGAAACCTAATGCCTAACAAATATCAGTTAGTTAATCAAATGGCAAATGAAACATTAAAGGAAATAACAAAGAGTGGAGAAAACTGGACAAAGTTTTTAAAAACAGCAAGCAATAATTATAAATATTCTTTTAATGAACAAGTGCTAATATATGCTCAAAAGCCTAATGCAACTGCTTGTGCTGATATAGAGACCTGGAATAATAGATTAAAAAGATGGGTTAATAAAGGAGCAAAAGGTATAGCCTTAATATCTATTGAAAATGGAAGAACAGAGTTAAAGCATGTGTTTGATATTTCAGACACACATAGTGGTATAAATAGAAATTTAAAATTGTGGGAAGTTATACCTTCTTATGAAAATGGACTTATTGAAACACTAGAAAATAACTTTGATAATTTAGAAATAAAAGATAATTTAGCAGAAGCTATATACTCAAGTTCATTAAATGTAGTAGAAGATAATTATCAAGATTATTTAGTGGATTTACGAGAAGTTATAGAAGATAGTTTGCTTCAGAATTTAAACGAAAATGAATTGGAATCGGCTTTTAAAGGAATATTAGTAAACTCTATAACTTATATGACATTGAATAGATGCAATATAGATCCTTTAAATTTTTTTAAATATAGTGATTTTGATTTAATTACACAATTTAATAGTAAAAGAGTTATATCGAGATTAGGTGCAGCAACAAGTGATATTTCTGAACAAATTTTAAGAGAAATATCCTCAAGTGTAAGAAACTTTGAGAAAACTACAAATAATATAAATCGTACATTTGTAAATAATCAAAATGTAAATTATTATAGAAATATAAATAAAAATAATGAAGGGAGAAGTAATTATGATGAAAATAGAATACAAACAAATGGGAGATTATCAGATACCACAAGTAGCACTACCAAAAATCAAACAAATGCCACAGGGGAGATTTTCAAGAATGAGGGAGAAATATCTAAAGGAATACAAAAGAGGACTATACGAGGAATTAATGCTAGATGGCAAGATGGAAGAACATTTAGGAGAAATAGAAGAAACAGCACAGAAAATGCTAAAGGATTTAATCAAGAGCATAGCAGAGAAGAACAAAGTAGACGAGAAATTAAAAACACACAACCAAATGGAATGGGTACAAGAAATGAATTCAATAAGAAATCAGGCAGAGGAAATAATAGTGAGGGAATTGATTTACAATTAAATCTATTTAAAGATACTTATATTCCACCAATAAAAAATTTGCCAAGTGTAGAAGAACAAAAAAGCACAATACAAGCAGAAGTAGAAAATACTCCTGCTTTTTCTTTTAATCAAAATATAATTGATGCTGTTCTTTTAGAAGGCAGTCATTTTAGTAATGGAAAGTTTAGAATTAACAGATTATTTAAAGAAAGTTATTCTACAGAAGAAAATATTGCCTTTTTAAAAAAAGAATATGGAGAAGGAGGAGGTCATGTATCCAACTATGATAATTTATTTGAACAACATAATGCAAGAGGAATTAAATTATCTTATGGACTAAAAGATAATTCACCAGAATTATTATTATCATGGAATAAAGTAGAAAAAAGATTAAAAGAGTTAGTAAATACTGATACATACTTAAACGGAATTGAAAAAGAAAAATACAAAGAATGGTTAGATACAGAGTATGAAGATGAAAAATGGATGTATGAACAGAGAATAAATACAGACAATAGTAAAAAAATTTCTAATGAAGAAATGATAGTTAATCAGGATATAGAAAAAATAAATTATCATATAGAAAATAATACTTTAGGAGAAGGAACTCCAAAAGAAAAAGTGGCAAGAAACATAGAGGCAATAAAAACATTAAAAAAATTAGAACAGGAAGATAGATTAGCAAATAAAGAAGAACAAGAAGTTTTAGCACAATATGTTGGTTGGGGTGGACTTCCAGATGTGTTTGATCCTAATAAAGATAACTGGAATAAAGAATATAAAGAACTGAAAGAGTTGCTAACAGATGATGAATATAAATCAGCAAGAAGTTCAACTTTAACAGCCTTTTATACTCCACCAATAGTTATAAGGTCTATATACAAAGCATTAGAAAATATGGGACTTGAGCAAGCTAATATTTTAGAGCCGAGTTGTGGAACAGGAAATTTTTTAGGAATGATACCAGATAAATTGCGAAATTCTAATTTATATGGAATAGAATTAGATTCTATTAGTGGTAGAATAGCCAAACAACTATACCAAAAGGCTGATATAAGAGTAGAAGGTTATGAAAAAGTAGAATTACCTGACTCTTTTTTCGATGTAGCAATAGGAAATGTACCTTTTGGAGATTTTAAATTAAATGACAGTAGATATGATAAAAATAATTTCTTAATACACGATTATTTCTTTGCAAAAACTCTTGATAAAGTCAGACCTGGAGGAATTATAGCTTTTATAACTTCAAAAGGTACTATGGACAAAGCAAATCCAGAAGTAAGGAAATATATTGCACAAAGAGCTGACTTATTAGGTGCAATAAGATTACCAGATAATACATTTACAAAAAATGCAGGAACAAAAGTTACTTCAGATATTATATTTCTACAAAAAAGAGATAGTTTAACAGATATAATGCCTGATTGGGTTTACCTAGATAAAGATGAGAATAATATTACTATGAATAGGTACTTTGTAGATAATCCAGAAATGATTTTAGGAAACATGGAAATAGTTTCTACTGCCTATGGTTACGATTCAACTTGTAAAGCAGACAATAGTATTTCTTTAGATGAACAGTTAGATTTTGCTATTACTAATATTCATGGAGAGTTGCAAGAATATATTGCTGAAAATGAAATAGAACAAGAAGATACTTCAATTCCAGCAAGACCTAATGTAAAAAACTTTTCATATACTATTATCAATGACAAAATTTACTTTAGAGAAAATTCAAGAATGTATTTACAAGATAACTTACCACTTACAAGTCAAAACAGAATAAAAGGACTAATAGCATTAAGAGAACAAGTAAGAGAATTGATATATTTTCAACTAGAGGATCGTTCAGATGAACATATACATATTGCTCAAGTAAAATTAAACGAGTTATATGATAGATTTACCAAAGAATATGGAATTATAAACTCACGAGCTAATGAAAATGCTTTTTCAAATGATAGTAGTTATTTTCTATTATGTTCATTAGAAAAATTAGATGGAGAAGGTAAATTCATTGGAAAAGCAGATATGTTCAATAAAAGAACTATTAAAGCTAAAAAGCAAATATTAAAAGTAGATACACCAGATGAGGCTCTAATATTATCTATACAAGACAAAGCAAAAGTGGAGTTAAATTATATGCACGAGCTATGTGGTATAGATATGGATAAAATGATAGAAAGTTTACAAGGTGTTATATTTAGAGTGCCAGAGAAAGGAAATCCAAATAATTGGGTAACTGCTGATGAGTATTTATCTGGTAATGTAAGGGAAAAGTTAAAAGTAGCTGAAGAATTTGCAAAAGAAGATTCTAGTTTTAATATAAATGTAGAAAAACTAAAAGAGGTTATTCCTAAAGATTTAGGTGCAAGTGAAATAGGCGTAAAATTAGGAGCAACTTGGATACCACCAGAAATAATTAGACAATTTATTTTTGAATTATTAGAAACTCCCAGATACAACACATGGGATATAAAAGTAAAATATTCCAACATAACTTCTGAATGGTATATAGAAGGTAAAAGTGTAGATAGGGATAATGTGAAAGCATATACGACCTATGGTACACCAAGAATGAATGCTTATAAAATTATAGAGCAAACACTTAATTTAAAAGATGTTAAAGTATTTGATACAATTATAGATGATGAAAGAAGAAAGCAAAGAATTTTAAATAAAAAAGAAACTGCTATTGCTTCAAGTAAGCAAGATGCAATAAAAGAGGCTTTTTTAAATTGGATATGGGAAGATCCAGAGAGAAGAAATAAATTAGTTAGATTATATAATGATAAATTCAACTCAATAAGACCTAGAGAATATGATGGCTCACACATAGATTTTGTTGGAATGAATCCAGAAATTAAGTTAAGACCTCATCAATTAAATGCAGTGGCTCATGTACTTTATGGAAAAAATGTACTTTTGGCACATGAAGTAGGAGCAGGAAAAACATTTGAGATGGTAGCTGCTGCAATGGAAAGTAAAAGACTTGGACTATGCAACAAGTCTTTATTTGTTGTACCAAATCACATTATAGAACAATTTTCTAATGAGTTTTTGCAATTATATCCATCTGCCAATATTCTTGTTGCCACTAAAAAAGATTTTGAAACTAAAAATAGAAAAAAGTTTTGTAGTAGAATAGCAACAGGAGAATTTGATGCTGTTATCATTGGACATAGTCAGTTTGAAAAAATACCAATGTCAGTAGAAAGACAAAGGGCTTTATTAGAAGAACAAATAAATGATATTACAGATGGTATTGCTGAAGAAAAGGACAATAAAGGAGAATATTATACAATTAAACAATTAGAAAAAACAAAAAAATCTTTGGAAACAAGACTAGAAAAGTTGAATAAACAAGAAAGAAAAGATGATGTAGTAACTTTTGAGGAATTAGGAATTGACAAACTTTTTGTAGATGAAGCACATAATTATAAAAATTTATTTCTTTATACAAAAATGCGTAATGTAGGTGGAATTGCACAAACAGAAGCTCAAAAATCTACTGATTTATTTATGAAATGTAGATATTTAGATGAAATCACAGGAGGAAAAGGTACAGTTTTCGCAACAGGAACACCAGTAAGTAACTCGATGGCAGAACTTTATACTATGCAAAGGTATTTACAATATGATGAGTTAAAGAAAAATAATCTTGAACATTTTGATAATTGGGCAAGTACTTTTGGAGAAACAGTAACAGCAATAGAACTAGCACCAGAAGGAACAGGTTATAGAGCGAAAACTAGATTTGCAAAATTTCATAATTTGCCAGAGTTAATGGCAATGTTCAAGGAGATAGCAGACATACAAACAGCAGAAACATTAAATCTTCCGACTCCAGAATTTGAAAATATAAATGTAGTTGTGAAGCCAAGTGAAATACAACAAGAAATGGTAGAGCAATTAGGCGAAAGAGCAGAAAATATAAGAAACGGAGCAGTAGATGCAACTCAAGATAATATGCTAAAAATTACTAACGAAGGAAGAAAATTAGCTTTAGATCAAAGGTTAATGAATCCGTTATTACCAGATGCTGAAAATAGTAAAGTAAATTCTTGTGCAGATAATATTTATAAAATTTGGTATGAAAATCTAGATAAAAAATCTACACAATTAGTATTTTGCGATTTATCTACTCCAAAAGATATGAAAGGGTTTGAAAAAGAAGAATTTACAGATGTATATAATGAATTAAAGAAAAAGCTGATTCAAAAGGGAATACCACCTGATGAAATATCTTTTATTCATGTGGCAGATACAGAAGTAAAAAAGAAAGAACTGTTCAGTAAAGTTAGACAAGGAACAGTAAGAATACTTATGGGATCTACTCAAAAAATGGGTGCAGGAACTAATGTACAAAATAAGCTAATCGCAACACACCATTTAGATTGTGCTTGGAAACCATCAGACTTAACACAAAGAAATGGAAGAATGATAAGACAAGGAAATGAAAATAAAAAAGTATATGTATATTCGTATGTAACAGAAAAAACTTTTGATAGCTATATGTATCAGCTAGTAGAGCAAAAGCAAAAGTTTATATCTCAAATAATGACTTCAAAAACTCCAGCAAGGACAATGGAAGATATAGATGATAAGGCACTAACATATGGAGAAATAAAAGCACTAGCCACAGGTAATCCTTTAATATTAGAAAAAACAACATTAGAAACAGAAGTTTCAAAGCTAAAATTATTAAAACAAGAATTTATGAATCAGAGATATTCTTTACAAGATAAAGTAATAAAATATTTTCCAGAAGAAATTGCAAGATTAAATAATAAAATTTCAGCAATGGAAGAAGATACAGTAAAACTTAGTGAATATACCAAACCTAATAAAGATGGATTTTCTCCAATGAAAATAGAAGGTATATTATATACAGAAAAACAAGATGCAGGTAAAAAGCTATTAGAGTGTGTGCAAAATTTAAAGAGTATGGAAGAAAAAAAAATTGGAGAATATAGAGGTTTCAATATGACAGTTAGTTTTGATTCATTTACGAAAAATATAAAACTAAAATTAAAAAATAAATTTAGCTATTCCATTGATTTAGGAACAGATGCAAATGGAAATATAACTAGAATAAATAATTGCCTTGAAAATATTGCTAAAGATATTCCAATAGAGAGGGAAAAACTTGATAATACTAATTTTCAATTAGAAAATGCAAAACAAGAAATACAAAAAGAGTTTCCAAAGGAGCAAGAGCTAAAGGAAAAATTACAAAAGTTAGACCAGATAAATGCAGAATTAAAAATAAATGATACTGATCATGAAATGTTAGGAGATGAACAAGAAGAAAAGGAAGAAAAACAGACTAATAAAAAATCTCCAGAGCGTTGTTAAATAAAAAGCATTATGGTATAATTGTTTTAACAAATAGACTAACTATATGAATGTCAATAGTTTTTGGTAAAAAAATTAAAAATAA
>CAKNIZ010000006.1 GCA_930980855.1 uncultured Clostridium sp. | reverse complement strand
TTAAAGGATTAGAAAAAAGAATAAAAAAATTGCCTACATTTACTTGACACATACTTTAGTATTAAAAAATTTCATATAACTATTGTAAATTTATGTATATATTGATATACTTATAATATCTATAAACTATAAGAGGAGGTTTATTATGAGTGAAGAAAAGAAAGTAGTAAAAAAAGAAGAGGATGAAATAGTAATAAATGAAGGAGAAAATAACATAGAAATTTCTGATGATGTAGTAGCTGTAATATCTGGCATGGCAGCATCAGAAGTATCGGGAGTAGCAGAAATGGCAGGAGGATTTGCAGGAGGAATTTCAGAAGTTCTTAGCGGAAAGAAAAACCTAGCCAAAGGAATAAAAGTAGAAATACTAGACAATAAAGAAACAAGAATTGATGTAAACATCATAGTAGAATACGGAGCAAGAATTCCAGATGTAGCATTTGAAATTCAAAAAAGAGTAAAAAAATCTGTTGAAAACATGACAGGACTTAATGTATTAGAAGTAAATGTACATGTACAAGGAGTTAGCATGGCGCAATTAGAAAACAAAGAAGAAGAAAAAGTAGAAGTAAAAGAAGGAGAGAAAGAAACAAAAAAGAAATAGTAAAGGTTTGTCCTTAGAAGGATGGTGTTAAATTATGAAATTTTTAGATAAATTAGGACTAGCTATATTTTCAGGTATAGTACTTATACTTTCAGTCATATTATGTTTGATTTTATTTGGCTTTATAGACATAGGAATTATAAGTATAGCAATAAACGAAATTTTAGGCATGCAAAATGGCGTATACATAACAATAGGAATATTAGTAGTATTAATATTACTTGCAATAAAATGTCTATTCTTCCCAAGTTGGGAAAGACATAGTTCTTCATCAGATGATGATGGAATTTTGCTTCAAAACGATAATGGAAAATTATTAATAACAAAGGGAACAATTAAAAACTTAGTTAAGGGTACAGCAGGGGAGTTCAAAGAACTTGAAGGAACAGAAGTAGAAGTGGATATAGACCAAAACAACGAAGTATATGTAAACTTAACTATAAATGTGCAAAAAGAAACAGTTATTAAAGAAGTATCTACAAAATTACAAAACAAAATTAAAGAGTCTGTAAAAAAAGCTACAGACCTAGAAATAAAAGAAATTAATATAAAAGTAAATGATGTAGAAAAAGAAGAACAAAAACGCACAGAAGAAAAAGTAAAAGAAACTAAAGAAAATACATCAGAAGAATAGTGGAGGTGCGGATAATGGACGATTTTAAAAAATTTATGGCTAATTATTGGGGAGCAGTTCTAGGTGGAATTGTTGCACTAATTATAGCATGTACAGATATGTACAGACTAGTTATAGGAATAGTACTTGTTGGCATGGGAATTTGGGCAGGAAACTATTTCCAACATAATAAAGACAAAGTAAAAACAAAGCTAAGAAATATAATAGATAAAATGTAAGGGGAGAATATGAAAAGAACAGAGGCAAGAGAAGAAGCTTTCAAACTATTATATAGTTTGCAAATCATGACAGAAAAAAATATAGAAGAGCAAGTAAAAATATTCTTAGATGAAAACGAAATAAACGACCAGGAAGCAATAAAATATATTAGTAATATAATAGAAGGAACAAATAAAGAAAATGATAAAATAGAGTCTCTAATATCAGAAAATATAAAAGATGATTGGGATATTAAAAGAATTTCAAAAATAGACTTAGCATTATTGAAATTAGGAATTTTTGAAATTGTTTATTCAAAATTACCATATAAAGTAGTAATAAACGAAGTTGTAGAACTTTCAAAAAAATATGGAGATGATAATTCCAAATCTTTTGTAAATGGAGTGCTTGCAAGTGTCGTTAAAAAAAGTGGCATAGAAGGATAAAATAATGGAAATAAAACCAATCACAGTTCAAGAATTAAATAAATATATTAAAAATAAAATAGATAATGATGAATATCTTAATAATGTCTATGTTAAAGGGGAGATATCAAATTTTAAACTTCACTATTCAGGACATATGTATTTCACTCTAAAAGATGAAAACTCATTAATAAAGTGTGTGATGTTTAAAAGTTATACTCCTCATTTACAATTTATGCCTAAAGATGGTATGAAAGTAGTAATATTAGGTACAGTTTCGGTTTTTGAAAGAGATGGACAATACCAAGTATATTGCAAAGCTATGAAACAAGAAGGAATAGGAGACCTTTATGAAGAATATCAAAAACTAAAAGCTAAACTAGAAAAAGAAGGACTATTTGATGATTCTCATAAAAAGAAAATTCCAATGTTTCCAAAAACAATAGGAGTTCTTACTTCATCAACAGGAGCTGTTATAAGAGATATAATTAATGTATCTACAAGAAGAAATCCAAATGTGCATATTAGACTTCTTCCAGTACCAGTACAAGGTCAGGGCGCTGCTGAAAAAATAGCAGAAGGCATTAAAAAAATGAACGAAGAAAAATTAGCCGATGTCCTGATAATAGGAAGAGGAGGAGGTTCATTAGAAGACCTATGGCCTTTTAATGAAGAAGTTGTAGCAAGAGCAATATATGATTCTGATTTACCAATAATCTCAGCAGTAGGACATGAAACAGATTTTACAATAGCAGATTTTGTGTCTGACTTAAGAGCACCAACTCCTTCTGCTGCAGCGGAATTAGCAGTTCCTAATATAGAAGATGTGGAATATACAATTAAAACATATCAAAATAGATATAGAGTAGCTCTTAAAAGAAGAGTAGAACTCATGAAATTAAGATATGAAAAATGTATGACGAGAAGAGTATTTAAAGAACCATTGCAAAAAATAAATGAAAGAGCAATTACTTTAGATATTTTAGTAAAATCAATACAAAATAGTATTCAAAATAAATTACATAAATCAAAGACAAGTGCAGTAGAAATAATAACAAAACTTGATGCATTAAGTCCTTTAAAAACTTTAGCTAGAGGATATAACATTGCAGAAAAGGATGGAAAAATCATAACTAAAAAGCAAGATGTTAATTTAGAAGATAAAATTACTTTGCGATTTATTGATGGAAATGTAATAACTAAAGTAATTGATAAATAGGGGGAAATATGGAAGAATTAAGTTTCGAAGAAGCAATGCAAAAATTAGAAAAAATAGCAGATGAATTAGAAAAAGACAATTTAGATTTAGACACATCTGTTAAAAAATTTGAAGAAGGAATGAAGTTATCTAAAAAATGTAATGAAATGTTACAAGAAGCGGAAAAGAAAATAACTATATTAATAGATGGGGAAGAAAAAGACTTTACAATTAAAGCAGAGGAGTAAACAATGATAGAATTTTTTAATCAATATAAATTTTTAATAGTACCATTCATATTATGGTTTGGTATACAAACATTTAAAGTATTATATGAATATGTGAAAGAAGGAAAGTGGGATTTTAAAAGATTCATGGGAGCTGGTGGAATGCCAAGCTCACATTCAGCAGTTGTTGTGTCTTTAGCAACATTAATAGCAAAGTACATAGGAATCGATTCTCCTGTTTTTGCACTTAGCGCACTATTTGCTTTTATAACAATGTATGATGCTTCTGGAGTGAGAAGAGCTGTTGGAGAACAAGCACATATTTTAAATAAAGTGGTAAAAGAATATAAAGATATGACTCCAGGTGAATATTTACAAGAAAAAACTGGTCATACTCCTGTGCAAGTAGCAGCTGGAGCTCTTATAGGACTAGTTACAGGTTTGATAGTTTAAAAATACCTATTGTAAATTTATAATAATAATGTTTTCAATTTCAGAGGAGCGATTTGGCGTAGCCAAGAGTGAGTCGGGCGACGCGTCCTCGCGGCGTGAAATAGTAAAACATTAATTATTATTAAATTTACATTATATATTTAAACTATGAAAGGAGATGTAAAATGGAAGATATAGAAATTGCAAGAAATGCTAAGTTAAAGAATATAAATGAAATAACTAGCAACTTAGGTATTCCAGAAGATGAAGTTGAGCCTTATGGAAAATATAAGGCAAAAATATCTATAAATTATTTAAATCAACTAAAAGATAAAAAGGATGGAAAACTAATATTGGTCACAGCAATTAATCCAACACCTTTAGGAGAAGGAAAAACTACTACATCAATTGGCCTTTCAGACGCATTAAATAAAATAAATAAAAAAACTATACTAACTTTACGAGAACCATCTCTAGGCCCTGTATTTGGAATAAAAGGAGGAGCAACTGGAGGTGGACATTCTCAAGTAGCTCCAATGGAAGACATAAATTTACATTTTACAGGAGATATACATGCAATAACATCTGCTAACAATTTGCTTAGTGCGATTATAGATAATCACATATTTCAAGGTAATGAATTAGGTTTTGATAAAGTTGTATGGAAAAGATGTGTAGACCTTAATGATAGAGCTTTAAGAAAAGTTGAAATAGGACTTTCAGGAGAAAAGAATATGTCTCCAAGAGAGGATTCTTTTGATATCACAGTTGCTTCAGAAATCATGGCAATCCTTTGTTTAGCAACTTCTATTGAAGATTTAAAAAGAAGATTAGGAAATATAATTGTAGGATATACTAAAGAAAGTAAGCCAATAACTTGTCATGATTTAAAAGCAGAAGGAAGTTTGACAGTTCTTTTAAAAGATGCATTAAATCCTAATATAGTGCAAACATTAGAAAATAATCCAGCAATAATACATGGAGGACCTTTTGCAAATATTGCACATGGATGTAATAGTGTTTTAGCAACCAAAATGGCTCTAAAATTAGGAGATTATGTTGTGACAGAAGCAGGTTTTGGTGCAGATTTAGGAGCAGAAAAATTCTTAGATATTAAATGTAGGAATTTAGACAAATCACCTGATGCGGTTGTTATTGTAGCAACTTTAAGAGCCTTAAAATATCATGGTGGAGTCGCAAAAGAAAATGTAAACCTAAAAAATACCGAAGCCATAAAAGAAGGAATACATAATTTATTAAAACATGTTGAAAATATAAGAAAATATGGATTAAACCCAATTGTAGCAATTAATAAATTTACATCAGACACTGAAGAAGAATTAGATGTATTAAAAAAATTATTAGAAGGAAAAGTAGAATATAGTTTACTTGAAAACTGGGCAAAAGGTGGAGAAGGTGCTATATATTTAGCTAAAAAAGTAGTAAATATTTGCGAAAAAGAAAAAGACTTTAAACCAATATATGAATTGTCTGGAAGTATAAGAGAAAAAATTGAGACAATTGCTAAAGAAATTTATGGAGCAACAGGAATTACTTATTCAGAACAAGCAATTTATGATTTAGAAAAAATAGAAAAACTAGCAAAAAATATGCCAGTATGTATAGCAAAAACACAGTATTCATTTTCAGATGATCCAAAAAATTTACTTTGCAAAGAACCATTTAATATAAATGTAACTTCTATTGAAATAAAAAACGGAGCTGAATTTGTAGTAGTAAAAGCAGGAAAAATTATGACAATGCCAGGATTACCAAAAAATCCAGCGGCAGAAAAAATAGATATAGATGAAAGTGGAAATATAATAGGAATATTTTAAAAAAATGTATAAAAAAACCTCTTTTGGTAAAAATAATGCCAAGTGAGGTTTTTTTATGAAAAGTAAAAGAAAAATTGGTATTTTATTAATTTTAGCTATTATGCTTTTTGTAAGTTATAATATTGTTGTTAGAAATGCAGAAGTTCAGGCTTTATCTAAATATGGTTCAAGAGGAGAAGAGGTGAAGCAAATTCAAACAAAATTAAAAAGATGGGGATATTATTCAGGAAATATTGATGGAATATATGGAAGCGGTACTTTAGCAGCCGTTAAAAAATTTCAACAAAAAAATAAATTAAAAGTAGATGGAATTGCTGGAAAACAAACACTAGAGGCAATGGGAATATTTAATTCTTCAAGTAGTAGTTCTTCATCAAATTCGAGTAGTAATGTAAATTCAAGTAATCTGAATTTACTGAGTAGAGTAGTTTATGGAGAGGCACGAGGAGAAAGCTACACAGGACAAGTTGCGGTAGCAGCAGTTGTATTAAATAGAGTAAAACATAGTTCATTTCCTAATACAATATCTGGTGTAGTATATCAATCAGGAGCTTTTGACTGTGTTTCTGATGGACAAATTAACTTGACACCTAATGAAACAGCAAAAAAAGCAGCGCAAGATGCATTAAATGGATGGGACCCAACATACGGAGCAATTTATTATTTTAATCCAGCAACAGCTACAAATAAATGGATATGGTCAAGACCAATGACAGTAACTATTGGAAAACATAGATTTTGTAAATAATTTTGCTTAAATAGCTACAATTCACAGCGATATAAAGTGCTTTGATATTGTATAAATTTTGAGTTTCGAGATTTTTTAAAAGATGTTATGATTCGCAACTTGTTATTAATTTAATAAAATTGTATATTTGAAACTTTGCAGTTCCGCGTAAGCGTTCAAACGAGCTAAAGGGACTTTAGCGAAGTGCGTTTGGAGCGTAGCGACCGCAAGGAACAAAAAGTTCAAATATACAATTATAAAAAACAATAATAGCTATGAATCGTAACATCTTTTTTAATCTCGAAACTCAAAAAAGTATAGCCTATTGAAAAAACTAATAGCATAGTATATAATGTGACTGAAAGTAATCATAGATTTTAGGAGGAAAATATGATAAAGAAAATAGAAAAAGAGGAATTTGAAAAAGAGGTATTAAAAAACTCTAAAACAGTAGTAGTTGACTTTTTTGCAACATGGTGTGGTCCATGTCAAATGCTAATGCCAGTATTAGAAGAAATAGCAAAAGAAAGAGACGATTTTGACATAATTGAAATAGATGTAGATAAAGCACAAGAATTAGCAATGGAATATGATATAGAAGCAGTTCCAACAATGATTATATTCAAAAATGGAACAGCAATAGATAGACTTGGAGGATATTATCCAAAAGAAGAATTAGAAGAAGAATTAAAGAGATATTTATAAGGAGCAGAATATGAAAGGATATATGTTAAATCCAGATAAAGAATATGTAAGAAAGATATTAGAAGGAATATATAGAAAAGATGGGCATTGTCCTTGTAGACTAAATGTGGATGATACAACGCTTTGTCCTTGTGATGAATTTATAGAAAAGCAAATATGCAAATGTAATTTATTTGTACTAAGACAAGAAGAAGGAAAGGAAGAAAAGGATGAATAAGTTATTTAATGTAACAGATACCATAAAATATGTAGGTGTAGATGACAAAGAAATGGATTTGTTTGAAAATCAATATATATTAAAAAATGGTATATCATATAATTCATATCTAATTGATGATGAAAAAATAGTAATAATGGATACTGTAGACAAAAGAAAAACAAAAGAATGGCTTGAGAATTTAGAGAAAACTTTAAATGGAAGAAATCCAAACTATTTAGTAATATCACATTTGGAACCAGACCATTCAGGTAGTATAGAAGATATATTAAGAAAATATCCAGAAATAAAAATCATTGCAAACGAAAAAGTATTTTCAATGTTACCACAATTTATAAATGAAAAATTTGATGACAAAAAAGTAGTAGTAAAAGAAGGAGACATAATAAATACAGGAAAACACAATTTACAATTTATAATGACTCCAATGGTACACTGGCCAGAAGTAATGATGACATATGATGTTACAGAAAAAATATTATTTTCTGCAGATGCATTTGGAAAATTTGGAACATTAGATACGGAGGAAGACTGGATAGATGAATCAAGAAGATATTTTCTTAATATTGTTGGAAAATATGGACTTCAAGTACAAAATGTATTAAAAAAAGCATCAAATTTAGATATAAAGACAATTTGTCCTTTGCATGGACCAATATTAAAAGAGAACTTAGGATATTATATAGGATTATATGATACCTGGAGCAAATATGAATATGAGCAAGAAGGAACTGTAATTGTATGTGGTTCATTACATGGAAACACATTAGAAGCGGCAAAAAAATTAGAGAGAGATTTGATAGAAGATGGACAAATAGTAAAATTAATAGATATTGCGAGAACTCCAGTTCCAGATGCACTTCCTGAGGCATTTAAATTCTCAAAAATGGTTGTAGCATGTTCAACATATAATATGAGTATATTCCCGGCAATAAATTCTTTCTTAAATTTACTAAAAGAAAAGAATTATCAGAGTAGAAAAGTAGGAATTATAGAAAATGGTTCATGGGCTCCAAATGCAGCTAATTGTATAAAAAATATACTTTCTCAAATGAAAGATATTGAAATAATAGAGCCAGTAGTTACTATAAAAACTAAATTAAATGAGGAATCAAACAAAAAATTAGAAGAATTAGAAAAGAGCTTACAGTTATAATTACTATTTACAAACAAGAATATAAATGATAAAATGCAAATATAAATTATAAGGAGGTAAAAAATATGGCAAAATATGAATGTATAGCTTGTGGTTATATTTATGATGAAGAAAAAGAAGGAGTAAAATTTGAAGACTTACCAGCAGATTGGACTTGTCCTCTTTGTGGAGTTGGAAAAGACATGTTTAGAAAAGTGGAGGAATAATAAAGTATGGCTAGAAAATTAATATTAAAAAAATGTAAAAGTTGCGGTGCAATGGTAAAAGTTTTAAAAGATTGTACTTGCGATGACTGTGGAATTAGATGCTGTGGAGAGCAAATGTCAGAAATGAAACCTAATTCAGTTGATGCAGCAGTAGAAAAACATGTACCTGAATATACAGTAGAAAACTGTAAAATCAAAGTAAAAGTAAATCATGTTATGGAAGAAGAACATTATATAGAATGGATTAGCATGGTAACAGACAAAAAAGAATGCACAAAATATTTTAAACCAGGAGATGTTGCAGAAACAGAGTTCCACTATGAACCAGGAGCAATTTTATATGCATATTGTAATAAACATGAACTTTGGTCAAAAGAAGTTGAGTAAAATATAAAGTGTCAGATATTTTCTGACATTTTTATAATGAAAAACTTTAAACTTTTTTAGAATAAAAATAATCAAAAAAGTAGAGCTTTTATAACAATATATGAAAAATGGAAGGAGATTAATATGAAAAAGAAAACATTATTTATAGTAATAGCAGTAATAATTATTATAGCAATTATCGCAGGAATTGTATTATTCGTAAATAAAAAGCCAGTAGAAAACAACTTAAATATAGCTTCTGCAGAGGATATGGGAAATCTAGTAGAACAAATTTATAGTGGACTAGAAGGAGCTATACCATCATCATTAAATACAGTCAAGTTAGAACTTTCAAATATAGATTTAGTGAAAACATATACAGGGTTAGATAGCACAGAAGGAATTCAAGATATTGTCGTTTCAGAACCAATGATTAGTTCTCAAGCTTTTTCTTTAATCTTAGTAAAATGTGAAAACGCTACTAAAGCAGATGAAATAGCAGCTAAGATGAATGAATCTGTTAATCCAAATAAATGGATTTGCGTATCAGCAGAAAAAGTATACTCTACAAGTAGTGGAGATGTAGCAATGCTAGTTATGGCTAGTGAAGATTGGGCAAAACCAGTCTATGACAAATTCAAAGAATTAGCTGGTTCTGTGGGAAATGAATATGAGAAAAATGGATTCTAGAAAAACATAAATTAATTATAAAAGCTCGATATGATACTTATTCATATGCGAGCTTTTTATTGCAAGGAGGAAACATGGTATTTTCAAGCATAACTTTTTTATTTTATTTTTTGCCAATTGTACTAATAATTTATTATATAGCACCGAAAAAATTTAGAAACTTAGTATTACTAATTTCATCATTATTTTTCTATTTCTTCGGAGAACCTAAATATGGTTGGATCATGATTTTATCCATAATTTCAATGTATATTCATGGAATACTCATAGATAAATTCAAAGATACAAAATATAAGAAAGTTCCACTAATTAGCGGAATAGTTATAAGTATAGCAGTGTTATTTTATTTCAAATATTTTGACTTTTTGATAGAAAATATAAATTTGTGGTTGGATAAAAAAATAGATATATTTGGAATAATATTACCAATAGGAATATCTTTCTATACCTTCCAAATGATTAGTTACTTGGTTGATGTATATAGAGGAGAAGCAAAAGTTCAAAAAAGCTTTGTAAAACTAGCAACATATATTTCATTATTCCCACAGTTAATTGCTGGGCCAATAGTAAGATATACAACAGTAGAAGAGCAATTAGAAAATAGAGAATATACCTTTGAAAAGTTTGCACATGGTGTAAGAAGATTTGTAATAGGCTTGGCAAAAAAGGTGCTAATAGCTAATGTAATGGGAGAACTAGTTAATGTATTTAATGAATATGGAGATGGAACAGTCATTTTCTATTGGTTATATGCAATAAGTAATATGCTTCAAATTTACTTTGACTTTTCTGGATATTCAGATATGGCAATTGGATTAGGAAAAATGCTAGGATTTGAGTTCTTAGAAAACTTCAATTATCCATACATTGCAAAAAGTATAACAGATTTTTGGAGAAGATGGCATATAAGCTTAAGTACATTTTTTAGAGACTATGTATATATACCACTAGGTGGAAATAGAGTATCTAAAATAAAATGGATTAGAAATATTTTAATAGTATGGACTCTTACAGGTTTATGGCATGGAGCAGCATGGAACTTTGTAATATGGGGATTACTATTTGGAGTATTACTAATTTTAGAAAAAACTATTTTCAAAAATATAATAGAAAAAATACCTGGATTTATTAGACACATACTTGTTTTAGTAATTGTAGCAATTAGCTTCGTAATATTTAGTGGCACAGACATGAATACTATTTTAAGCCAAATACTAGGATTATTTGGAATAGGAGCTACAGGATTTGCTTCAAATGTAAGCATTTACTATTTAAAGAGTTATTTAATTATTCTATTAATAGCAATAGTGGGTTCAACGCCAATAGCAAAGACAATTGCAGAAAAATTAAAAAAGAAATATCCAAAAACTATAAATGTATTAGAAATGATATTTTTAATAATTTTATTAATTGTTTGCGTAGCTTATATAGTATCTGGATCATTTAATCCATTTTTATATTTTAGATTTTAAGGAGACAAAACATGAGCGATAAAATAAAAAATATTTGCGTATCCGTAATTTTTCTAGTAATAATAATAGGAATGTTAATAATAAACTTCATTTCTGAAGATAAAGAAATGTCAATAAGTGAAAGAAGAAGATTGCAGCAATTGCCAGAAATAAGTGTAGATTCTATTTTGTCTGGAAAAACATCAGAAGACTTTGAAGAATATGGGGCAGACCAATTTGCATTTAGAGATAGTATTCGTAGTATTAAAAACTTTGTTCACTTAAATATATTAAGACAAAAAGATACTGATGGATATTTTATAAAAGATGGAGTGATATATAAACAAGAATATCCACTTAAAGGCGATTCAGTTATTAATGTTTCAGACCATATTAATACGATTTCTGAAAAATACTTAAATGAAACAAATAATGTATATTATTCAGTAGTGCCAGATAAATCATATTTCTTAAACGATGACCATTTAAAAATAGATTATACAGAGCTAGAGAAAATACTATCAGAAAATATTCAAAATGCAGAGTATATAGATTTATTTGATTTGTTAAGCATAGACGACTATTATAAAACCGATACACATTGGAAACAAGAAAATTTGTTAAAAGTAGCAAAAAGATTATCTGAAAGAATGGACTTCGATGTAAATGAAGAATATACAGTTAATTCAAAAGGAGAATTCCAAGGAGTTTATTATGGACAAATAAATTTAGGTGGACAATTAGACGAGCTTAAATATATAACAAATAGTGATATAGACCAGAGTTATGTGTTTGACGCAGAAAAAAATGAAACAAAGGGAATATATAATGAAGAAGGACTAGATTCATTAGATAAATATAATTACTTTTTATATGGATCAGTTCCAATATTAAAAATAACTAATCCAGTAACTGAAAGCCAGAAGAAGCTTGTAATTTTTAGAGATTCTTTTGGAAGTTCATTAGCTCCTTGGCTAGTTAGCGGATATAAAGAAATAACCTTAGTAGATACTAGATATGTATCAGAAAATATTTTGCAAAACTATATAGATTTTAATAATTCAGATGTATTGTTCATTTATAGCACTTTATTAATAAACCAAAGTAGTGCTTTAAAGTAGAGTAGAGGATAATATAAAAAAATAAAAAGCTATGCTTTTAGACCAATCTAAACAACATAGCTTTTTGCATACATATACCTTTATAAAATTAAAAACTTGAAAATTCTTATTGTATGTGATATAAAATACTAAATAATGGAAAAAATAGTAAGGAAAGGAGTTATGAGAATGGAAAAATCAAAAGTATATTTTACAAAAGACATTAGTCCTGAAAACTTAATAAAAATATATGATGCTTTAGGTAGAGATTTAAAAGGTAAAGTAGCAGTAAAAATATCAACAGGAGAACCAGGAGGACATAATTTTTTAAATCCAAATTTAATAAAAGATTTAATTCATAAATTAAATGGCACAATTGTAGAATGCAATACTGCATATGGTGGAAGAAGAAATAAGACAGATGAACATTGGAAAGCAATAAAAGAACATGGATTTTTGGATATTGCAAATGTTGATCTAATGGACGAAGAAGGGGAAATGTCAATACCAGTAGAAAATGGATTTCATCTAAAGGAAAATATTGTAGGAAGTCATTTAAAGAATTATGATTCTATTCTTATATTATCTCATTTCAAAGGACATGCAATGGGCGGATTTGGAGGAGCACTAAAGAATATGTCAATAGGAATTGGTTCTTCAAACGGAAAGGCAAATATCCATACAGCAGGAAAAGTAAAAACACCAGAAGAATTATGGGATAACTTACCAGAACAAGACCATTTCTTAGAGTCAATGGCAGATGCTTGCAAAGGTGTTATGGACTATATTGGAAGAGAAAATATAGCATATATAAATGTGGCAAACAACTTATCTGTTGACTGTGATTGTGATTCAAATCCTCACACACCAGAAATGAAAGACTTAGGAATATTTGCTTCACTTGATCCTGTAGCATTGGACCAAGCATGCTATGACGCTGTAATAAATTCAGATGACCCAGGAAAAGCAGCTTTAATAGAAAGAATGAATTCAAGACATGGAATTCGTACAGTTGAAGCGGCAAATGAACTTGGTCTAGGAAATAGAGAATACGAGATAATAAATTTTTAAAGAACAAAGGTAGGAAAAATAATTTGATATTAGAGATATTACTTGTAGTAGTCGGATTTGTATTTCTGGTAAAAGGTGCGGACTTGCTAGTAAAAGCAGCAACAAGTATTGCAAAGAAATTCGGATTATCTGAAATGCTAATAGGACTGACAATAGTTGCTGTTGGAACATCACTTCCTGAAATATTTATAACGATTACATCAGCAATAGATGGACATTCGGATTTAATAATAGGAAATGCAATAGGCAGTTGTATATGTAATTTCTTATTGGTTATAGGAATTACAAGCTTGATAAAACCCGTAAAATTCGACAATAGAATTATAAAAGTCCATCTCCCAATGGGAATTGCTGCTATGATTTTACTACTATTCTTAGGGAATACAACCTATTTAGGAGAAGTCCATGTAATATATAGATGGCAAGGATTAATACTAATACTTTGTACCATAATGTATATTATATATACAATCTATGAAGAAAAGAAATTAAAAGACAAGAAGATGGATGAAGAAATCCTGAATGAAGTAAAAACAAAAGAAAATTACCCAACAGGAACAATAATTTTATATTTGATTTTAGGCATATTAGGGCTAAAATTTGGCGCAGATTTTGTAGTAGATAATTCTGTAATTATTGCTGAAAATTTAGGGCTATCAGAAAGATTTATAGGGATGACAGTAGTTGCAATAGGAACAGCTCTGCCAGAAATTATAACAGGAATTATGTCAGCAAGAAAAAACAATACGGACTTGCTTCTTGGAAATATATCAGGCTCCAATATTTTAAACTTGTGCTTGTTAATAGGGTTAGGAGCGCTAATTAATCCATTAGTATTTGCCACAGATTTTAATGAAAGCATTTTAATATTAATAGTAGTAACAATGTTTTTACAACTAATGGCAACATTAAATCCAAAAAAAGAAATAAGTAGAGGAGTAGGACTATTGTTAATAGTTGCACAAATAATTTATATTTGCTGTATGATGTGATTTATTGATGTGGGAGATCTTTAATTGAAATAATAAAATTTATAAGTTTTATACAAACAAAAGGAGAATATAATGAATAAAAAAATGAAAAAGCGTAGAAAAATAGTAATGATAATAATGATTACATTATTAATCATTGCGCTAATCACAATATTTGGTGTAAAAGACATAAGAGAAGGAATATTTAACAGAAACTTGAAAAGTGCAAATGGTAATAATACGAGTACATTAATAGCTGAAAATATAAAAAAAGGAGTTACAATAGGAGGAGTGACTGGAACATTAGAATCATTAGATACATCAGATGCAACTGCCAAACCAGAAGACATTGCATGGGGTAAAACAGCGTATGTAAAAGGTGTAAAGATAACTGGAACAGCAAATTACATATTTACAGAAAACAGGAGAATATAGAATAGATTGCTATAGTAACATATATGATTTACTGGGTAATATGTATGAATTGTCAACAGAGTTCTCTAGCGATTCAAAGTTTGATTGTGTATTCAGAGGCAGTGGATATAAATCAGGAAACCGTTTTCCAGCACTTAGAGATTATTCAAATAATGATTTAGCCTATGAGAGTAGAGGATTTAGAGTAGAATTGTATATTAGATAGATTTTAAAAAAAGAAAAAATTTCCAAAAAATAAAATCTTTACTTGAATATTTTATTTAGATTTACAAAAAATATAAATAGAACAAATTTAGAAATTTGTTTATTTTTTCAGAAGAAAGGAATAAATAAAATGAAAGTAAAAGACTGTATGCAAAATAATGTGTGTGTTGTAACGCCTGATGTAAAGTTAGACCAAGTTTGTAAGCTAATGAATCAAAATCATGTAGGTTCAATTCCAGTATGTGATGAAAATAGCGGAATTTGTGGAATTGTAACAGATAGAGATATAGTTTTAAGAGCAATTGCGTGTGATAAAGATGTAAAAAATACTCCAGTAAGTGATATTATGACATGTAATATTTATACTTGTAAGCAAGATGACGAAATGCAAAGTGCAGAAAATACAATGGCAAAAAATCAAGTAAGAAGACTTCCTGTATGTGATACAAATAATAATGTAATAGGAATTTTAACTTTAGAAGATTTAGTAAATAACGATAATAAAATAGGAAAAGAGCATGTGTTTGCGACAATAGAAGGAATTTGCGATTCAAATAGAAATAAAAACGCAGAATAATAAATTATGGACGTTCTTTATGTTAAAAGAACGTCCTAAAAGATTACATTTGACGATAATTATTTCCCCATTCAACCATAGAATCTAATAAAAGATGATATTAAAAAAATTATAGAAGAATTGAAGGAGAGCGAATAATGATAATAAACACAGGCTGTAGAACTGATATACCCGCATTTTACTCAGAATGGTTAATAAATAGAATTAAAGAAGGTTATGTATTAGTTAGAAATCCATATAATAAATCTCAAGTTACAAAATACAACTTGTCACCAGATGTTGTAGATTGTCTAGCCTTTTGTACTAAAAATCCAGAACCTATGTTAAAATATTTGAATGAATTAGATATATATAAACAATATTGGTTTGTAACAATTACTCCTTATGGAAAAGACATAGAACCAGTAGTTCCAGATAAAGAAAAAGTAATAGAGAGTTTTAAAAAATTGTCTAAACATGTTGGAGTAGATTCTATTGGCTGGAGATATGACCCGATTTTTATTGGTATGGGATTTGATGTTAAAAAACATATTCAAGAGTTTGATAAAATGGCCAGAAAATTAAAAGGATATACTCATAATTGTACTATTAGTTTTCTTGACTTATATGAAAAAGTAAAAAGAAATGCACCTGATATTAAACCTCCTATTAAAGATGAGCAAATTGAACTTGCTATAAATTTTAGTAGAATAGGCAAAGAAAATGATATGACAATTCATAGTTGTTGTGAAAAAACTTATTTATCTCAATATGGGCTAAAATGCAATGGTTGTATGAGTCAAAAAATTGTCGAAAAAGCGATTAACTCTTCATTAAAGCCACCTAAAAGAAATACTTTACGAGAAGATTGTAATTGTTTGATGGGGAATGATATTGGTGCATACGATACATGTGGACATTTATGCAAGTATTGCTATGCTAATAATAATAAGGCTTTAGTTTTTGAAAACATGAAAAAACATATTAGTACTTCTCCGTTTTTAATCGGAAAAGAAGAGCCAGGAGATAAAATTACAGAAGCGAAACAAAAAAGCTGGATTACATATCAAAATGATCAAATGAGATTTATATAGCTATTACTTGTAAACAATTTAAACTTTTTTTAATATCCTATAATTAGGAGAGAAAAGTTATGAATAATATGAGTCCATGGGTTAGTATAAATGAAGTTAGATTATTAGAACAAATGAACCTAGTATGGGAGCAACATATAATGTGGACGCGTATGCTTTTAATAAGTATTGCAGAAAATTTAAGAGACTTAGACGCAACGCAAACTAGATTACTAAGAAATCCTAAAGACATAGCAAATGTATTTAGAACTTTTTATGGAAACGAAGTGGCAGCAGAAATTCAAAGACTGTTAACAGAACATTTAACAATTGGAAAAGAATTAATTGTAGCATTAAAGAACAATAATCAAGAACAGGCTAGAATATTAAATACAAAATGGTATCAAAATGCAGATAGCATGGCAGATGCTTTCAGTAGCATAAATCCATTTTATCCTAGAGAAGAAATACATAGAATGTTATATGAACATTTAAGGCTTACAACTGAAGAAGTAAGCGCCAGATTAAAAGGAGATTATGTAGCAGATATAAATGCTTATGACTTGGTTCAAAAAGAAATTTTAAAAATGTCTCGGTTCTTTGTAGATGGGATTGTAAGACAATTTTCAAATTGGTTTTAATGAAGATGAGATTAAATAATATAGAGTCACTATATGATAGTGGCTCTTATTTTATTCTTATAGAGGAAGCTTTGCAAAAAATTTTTATTAAAAATATTGACATACTGTTATAACTGTTATAATATAAATATAACAGATAATAAAAGAGGTGAAATAATGAATATTGTTATAAGTAATAGTAGTACATTACCTATTTATGAACAATTAAAAGACGCAATAAAACAAGCTATATTTTCAAATGAATTAAAAGAAGGAGAGATTTTACCATCCGTCAGAAATCTGGCAAATGACTTAAAAATAAGTTTTTTAACAGTAAAAAGAGCTTATGATGAATTAGAAAAAGAAGGATATATAAAAACAGTTCAAGGAAAAGGTAGTTTTGTTGCACCAAAAAATTTAGAATTAATAAAAGAAGAAAAACTAAAAGAAATACAAGAGCATGTAGAAAAAATTCATGAAATTTCTAAAATATCAAATATTTCCGAAGAAGAAATAATAGAAATATTTAATTTGATTTTTAAGGAGGATATCTAAATGAAGAATAACATTGAGTTACAAAATGTTTCGAAGAAATATAAAGACTTCGAATTGAAAAATATTAGTTTTGATGTACCAGAAGGTTGTATTGTTGGCTTAATTGGAGAAAATGGAGCTGGTAAAACAACAACAATAAAATCTATTCTGAATGTTACAAAATCAGAAGGAAAAATAAAAATATTCGGAAAAGATAATAAAGAAGATGAAAAATTAATAAAAGAAGAAATTGGTGTTGTACTAGATGATAGCTTTTTATCAGAATATTTGACAGCAAAACAAATTAACGCAATAATGAAAGATATTTATAAAAAGTGGGATGAAAATAAATACATGAACTTTTTAAAAACATTTGGATTACCAGAAGATAAACTAATAAAAGAATTTTCAAGTGGTATGAAGATGAAATTGAAAATTGCAACAGCAATATCTCATAATCCTAAACTTCTAATATTGGATGAACCAACAAGTGGACTTGATCCAATTGTAAGAAATGAAATATTAGATATATTTAGAAAGTACATAGAAGAGGACGAAAAAAGGTCTATATTATTATCAACTCACATTACAACCGATTTAGAGCATGTGTCAGATTATATTGTATTTATTGAAAAAGGAAAAATAATATTTAATTTACCAACAGACGAATTGTTAGAAAGCTATGGAATAATAAAGTGCAGTAAAGAGGACTTTTTAAGATTAGATAAAAGAGATTATATAAAATATAGAAAAGAAAAATATCAATATGAAGTATTAACAAATGATAAGGAAAATATAAGAAAAAAATATAATATAACAACAATTGATAAGCCATCTATTGAAGATATAATGTTAGCTTATATTAAGGGGGAAAAATAATTATGATAAAAGGATTACTAAAAAAAGATTTGTATAATTTAGCAAGTTATAAAACATCATTAATTATAACAGTTTTATTGTGCGGAATTGCAATTATAGGGACAGAGTCTATTAATTTTGGACCAATTATAATATGTACAATAATAGGAATGATATCACTTTCTACATTTAATTATGATGAAATATCAAAGTCAAATAAATATATTTTAACATTGCCAACAAATAGAAAAGAAATTGTAAAAGAAAAATACATTTTATCAATAGGAGCTACTATTTTAGGTGGTATATTAGGATTTTTACTAACAATTATTATAGCAAATGTACTTAATTATGTTGGAACTGGAAACTTAATTAGTATTGATTATGAAAGTTTAGTTATTACAACAATAGCTGGAATGTGGGGAATAGCTTTGATACAAGCAATACAAATTCCAAGCATATATAAATGGGGAGCAGAAAAAGGTAGAATTCAAATGTTTATATTATTATTTATTTTAATTTTAGCAATTGCTTTTATAGGTTTTGGAGTGGCAAAATTAGGATTGAATATAAACATAGAAATGATTGAAAATTTTATGAATAATTTTGGACTTATACTGTTAATTGCTCTTATGATAATTATGTATTTTATTTCTTATAAAATATCATACAAAATATATAGTAGAAAAGAAGAATAGAAATTTACTAAATCCAGCTAAAAAGAGCTGGATTTTTTAGTATAAATAAAATAATAATTAGTTGATACTTATTAGCATTTATGTTATTATCTAAATGAATATAATTAATGAAAGTTGAAAAAAATTATTAAGTAGGAGGTGAATGTACATATTTCATATCTATGATTAGAAGGGGGATAAAATTATGAATAAAAAAAGAATAATTATAATATCGATATTAGTAATATTAGCTGTTGTTTTAATTTTATGGATTAGCGGTATAATACCAAAACAAATAGCACGAATATCTGCAACAAACTATTTAAAAAATAACTTTCCAAAAATGCAGTTAGAGTACGTAGATATAGAATGGAGTTCTAGTATGGGAGGATATTTGATAAGATTTAAGGACGAAAAAGATGAAATATATGGTTTCTTAATGAATAACAAATATTTTCCAATAAGTCTAGGACAGGGTTTAGTGGGCTTTGAAGAAAAATATAGAGAAATGTATGGAGAAGAAAATAATATGGCGGCAACCATAAAAGCAGTAGTAGTAAAAGTAAATGAAAACGACTTACTGGCTATGGGAACAGAAAATGAAACGGGATTATATAGTATTGGACTAAAAAATACTGACAATCTTGAATTCAAAATGGGACAAGAAATTTTAGTGTATTTTAATGGAGACATAATGGATTCTTACCCTGGACAACTTGGTAGTGTTGGAAAAATTGAAATTATAAAAGAAGACAGCAATGTACAAATTCCAGATGATATAATAAGGTTTTGTTATAACTCAAAAGATAATGTAACTATTACTATAGCAGAACTATCAAATAGTGGTATAACACTAAACATAAAAGATACGAATGACTTACCATATAATTATTCACATAGTTATATAATTAATAAAAAAATTAAGAATGAGAATTACACTGGAGTTGGAAAACAAATAGGCGAAAACACTAACAACTCTACTGCTGGATTTACTCGGAACAGGAACAGAATATATATGGGAAGAATTAGATAAAATTTCTAATATTTCAAGTGAAAGTACAGAAGTATATAATTCGCCAGAAACAAATGAAGGCAATAACTATTTTAATGAAGACAGAAAGTTTAATTGGACTGAATTGTATGGAACATTAGGTGAGCGGAGAATATCAATTTATATTGGCAGATGATAATTCTGCTGCAATAAAAGTAACATTCAAAATAAGTGCAGATGGAAAAATAGAATACGATACACCTATATCTTTATAATTCAACGAAAACAAAATTGCAAAAGAAAGTGTGTACTAGATTTTATTGGGAACTAGTACACATTTTATTATTGTATAGGCAAAAGTACTAATACGTGGTGCTCAATATTAAAAAAGTAAATCCTAAAAATACTTGACAATAAAACAAAAATATTATAAAATACGAACAAAAGTTCTGTTAAAACAAAATGATTGGTGGTAAAGATTGGAAACGGAGAATTAGAGAAAAATTCAGTTATTCAAAAAAATTAGAATAACTGCAAATTATGGAAAAAGGAAGAAAGGCTATTTATGGAAAATTTTAATTTATTCGAGAATACTAATGATATAAAACAAGCTCCTCTTGCAAGCAAAATGAGACCTAAAACAATAGATGAAATTGTAGGACAACAGCATATTATTGGAAAAGATAAATTGCTTTATAGAGCAATAAAAGCAGATAGGCTAGGCTCTATAATATTATATGGACCACCTGGAACGGGAAAAACAACTATTGCAAAAGTAATTGCAAATACAACAAATTCTTATTTCAGTAAACTAAATGCAACAAATGCCGGAATCAAAGATGCTGAAAAAGTTATTGATGATGCAAAATTCAATTATGGAGCATATAAAAAGAAAACAATACTATTTATAGATGAAATTCACAGATTTAACAAAACACAACAAGACTATTTGCTTCCTTATGTAGAAGATGGAGTGGTAACCTTAATTGGTGCTACTACTGAAAATCCATATTTTGAAGTAAATAATGCTTTACTTTCAAGATGTAGAATATTTGAACTAAAGCCTTTAGAAAAGGATGATCTAATAATAATAATAGATAAAGCACTGGCAGACAAAGAAAGAGGATTAGGAGAGGCAAATATAAAAATTGACGATGATGCAAAAAGTTTTTTAGCAGATATGGCAAATGGAGATAATCACTATGATACAATTTCAGCATTTATAGAATCAATGAAACATACAGAGCCAGATGTCACTTTATATTACTTAGCAAGAATGTTAGTAGCAGGTGAAGATATAAAATATATTGCAAGAAGAATATGTGTATGTGCATCAGAAGACGTTGGACTTGCAAATTCCGAAGCTTTGAAAGTAGCAACATCTGCCATGCTTGCCGTAGAAAGAGTAGGAATGCCAGAATCTGCAAAAATATTAGCACATGCAGCTTTATATGTATGTCTTTCTCCAAAATCAAATACTGTGTGTGGAATTTACTCAGCAATGCATGATGCGGAAAAAACAGGATATGTTCCAATTCCAACATTTTTGCAAGATGCAAGTTATAAAAATGCATATAAATTAGGTAGAGGTATTGGGCTAGATGATATACATCAATTTCCAAACCATTATTCCGGTAAAAATTGCATGCCAAAAGAATTGCAAGATAGACATTACTTTAAACTATCCGGTACAGGAAATGAAAAGAAAATACAAGCATTTTTAAATTACTTAAAAGATAATCTAAAGTAAAAGTAAAAATATCCAGATGTTACTCAGAAATACCGTTTTGAAGAAAATATAGGAGAATAATACAAAAATATAGGAGAATAATACAAATACAATTTACAAAAGTCAAAAAATATGTTAAAATCAATAATGGAAAAATTATATTTAAAGGAGGAATTAGTCATGTCAGGACACAGTAAATGGCATAATATACAAGCCAAAAAAGGAAAAGCAGATGCAGCAAGAGGAAAAATATTTACAAAATTAGGAAGAGAAATACTATTAGCAGTAAAAGCAGGTGGACCTGACCCGACAAGTAACTCAAAATTAAGAGATGTTATTGCTAAATGTAAAGCAAATAATATGCCTAATGATACAATAAACAACTCAATAAAAAAAGCATCAGGAGAAGGAAGCAATAAATCGTATGAAGAAATAACATATGAAGGATACGGACCAAATGGAGTTGCAGTAATAGTAGAAGCAAGTACAGATAATAAAAATAGAACAGCAGCAGACGTAAGACACGTATTTGATAAAGCAGGAGGAAACTTAGGAACAACAGGATGCGTATCATATATGTTCAATAAAAAAGGAGTTATCGTAATAGATAGAGAAACAACAAACCTATCAGAAGACGATATGATGATGCTAGCATTAGATAGTGGAGCAGAAGACTTCAAAGCTGACGAAGAATGTTTTGAAATCACAACAGACCCAAAAGACTTTTCAACAGTAAGAGAAGCATTAGAAAATCAAGGACTAGAATTTGCACAAGCAGAAGTAAGTATGGTTCCTACAACAACAGTAGAACTAGACGAAGCAGGCGCAGAAAAAATGCAAAGATTAATAGATAACCTAGAAGACCTAGATGATGTAATGAATGTATATCATAATTGGGATGAATAAGGGAAAAATGAAAAAATAAAAATGAAAAATAAAAGATAAAAACAAGTAATAAAAGAAAAATAAGTAGCATATATTTAATATAGCTACTTATTTTTTTTCGACCAAAGGGGACGCCCCTTTTTGGTCGAAATTCAACCAAAAGGGACAGACATGAGCATAAAAAATAAGAACAAGTGGTTAAAAAACAAACAATATATAAGCGTAAAAATAAGGATTTTGTGCGGTTCAAAGAAACAAGATAGAGAATAAATGCTTATATATCAAGGAAAAAAGCAAGGGTGTCCCCATTGGTCGAGGCTCGACCAAAAAGGGGCGTCCCCCTTGGTCGGATTAGGAGGTAATATGTCAGATTTACGTTCTATTACTAGAGTTTTATCAAGAGATATTTGCTACAGAATAGATGAGAACACTCTTGAAGAGATAAGAATAAGAGTAGATAGACCAGTTATTCTAAAATATCCAGGCAAGGAAGATATACTAGAGCACATTGTTAATCAAGTAGAAATAGTAAATATTTTACAATCTCTATGCAATAATTCAATCTATTCATACCAAAGCCAAATATGTGATGGATATATTACTCTTGCCGGAGGACACAGAGTTGGTATAACTGGTAATGTGGCTATGAAGGAAGGAAAAATAATAAATGTCAATTATGTTTCTTCATTAAATTTTAGAGTAGCAAGAGAAATTATTGGTGCAAGTGATGAAATAATGAAAGATGTATTAGTAAATGGCGAAATAAATAATACCCTAATTGTTTCTAAACCTGGATGCGGAAAGACGACTATTCTTAGAGATTTAGTAAGAAACATAAGCAACAGTGGTTTTACGGTATCTCTTATTGATGAAAGAGGAGAAATTGCCTCAATGTACAAAGGAATACCGCAGAATGACATAGGGCTAAGAACTGATGTCATGGATAATGTGACTAAAAGTTTAGGAATGAAAATAGCTATTAGAACTATGGCTCCTCAAGTGATAGTGGCAGATGAAATAGGTACAAAGGAGGATTTAGAGGCAATTAATTATGGAATCTGTTCAGGAGTTAAAGGTATTTTTACAGCACATGGAGCAGATATTTCAGAGCTTAGAAAAAATGAATCTTTAAATTCATTATATGAAGAAAAATTGTTTAAAAGGATTATTTTTCTCGAAAGCAGAGGAAAAATAGGAAAAATATATTATTTAGATAAGAATATGTATAAAAGTGTAGATGGAATTTTGGTCTAATTATGAATAATACGAATATAATTATTATAAACAAAAGAAAAGAGGTTTATACATATGATAGTAATAAAATTTATTATTTTAGGAATGATTTTATTTCGGGACAAGTTACATAGGATTACTCATGTCTAAAAAGTATTCAAACAGAGTCAGAGATTTAAAAGAAATTAGAAAAGCGCTTAATTTCTTTGAAGAAAAGATAAAGTTTACATATGAGCCAATACCAGATGTATTCGAAGAAATATCTAAAAAAATGAGTGAGAATATAGGAGAGATTTTTAGCAATGCTTCTAAGAAAATGGAGAATACATCAGCAGGAGAAGCATGGGAGGAAGCGGTTAATAATTCAAATACTAGTTTTACAAAAGAAGACATAGAGATTTTAAAAGGACTAGCTAAAATGCTAGGAAGAACAGATATTGATGGACAAGTTAGCGAGATAAGACTAACGAATAAGTTTATAGATGTACAAATAAAAGATGCAGAAAATGAAAAAGCCAAAAACGAAAAATTGTATAAAACACTAGGAGCAACTGTGGGACTAGCCATTGTAATAGTATTAATATAAAGGAATTCTTTTTGCGAGAAAAGTGATGAAATGGAGGTTTTATGAGTATAGATTTATTATTTAAAATAGCTGCCATAGGAATTTTAGTTGCTGTATTATATCAAGTTCTAGTAAGAGCTGGAAGAGAAGATCAAGCTATGATGACAACATTAGCAGGTCTTATAATTGTACTTACAATGGTAATAAAAGAAGTAAGTTCACTTTTCTCTACAGTTAGAACAATGTTTAATTTATAGAACTTGAAAAGGTAGAAATTTAGAAAGGTAGAAATATGGATATTATAAAAATCATAGGAATAGCATTTATAGCCGTAATCATAATAGTAATTTTAAAACAGTATAGACCCGAGTTTGCTATATATGCATCAATTTTAGCTGGAGTTTTAATATTAGCATTAGCATCTGACACACTAAGCGGAATTATTGATATGATTCAAAGTATTTCAAACAAAACCAACATAAATAATGATTTTTTAATAATACTCATTAAAATAACTGGAATAGCAATCCTTACAGAGTTTGCAGTAAGCATATGCAAAGATGCTGGAGAAAGCGCAATAGCAAGTAAAGTAGATGTAGGAGGAAAAATTCTAATAATATCTTTATCAATTCCAATTATAAATGCATTAATAGATACTATTGTAAAAATATTGCCATAACAAAGGAGAAAAAATGAAAAAATATCTAATTATATTTCTAATTGCAATAGTTTCATACTCATTATCACCAACAGTAAAAGCAACAGATGAGCAAAATTTAATAGAATCACAAGCTGATTCATTAGGAATATCCACATTTTTATCAGATTCTGAAAAATATACCCAAGATGCATTCGGCGACATAGATATAAATGAAATATTTACAGCAAGTATTAGTGGAAAATTAGATAATGGAATGATAATAAATATAATCTTCAAACTTCTAGGAGACAATGTAAAAAATGCATTAATAACAGTTGGAAGTGTAATGATTATAGTAGTGATACATAGCATATTAAAAGCAATAAGTGAAAATTTAGGAAATGAAAATGTCTCAAAAATTGCTTATTTTATAGAATACATATTAATAATAACTTTAATAATGACTAATTTCTCAAGTATCATTACAGAAATGAAAAACGCGGTGCAAAATCTGACTGGATTTGCAAATAGCTTGATTCCACTAATGATAACCCTCATGATAACTACAGGAAATGTAGTCTCATCCGGAATGTTGCAACCAATTCTTCTTCTTCTAGTAACATTTATAAGTAATTTTATGACAAATATCCTGATTCCAATTGCACTTGTTGCAACAGCATTAGGAATTATTTCAAAAATATCTGATCAAGCACAAGTAGGTAAATTGTCAAAGTTCTTAAATTCGAGTATGGTATGGATTCTAGGTACAGTACTAACTTTATTTGTAAGTGTAACATCATTAGAAGGAGGGCTTACATCAAGCATAGATGGAGTTACCGCTAAAGCAGCGAAAACAGCAATTTCATCAGTAGTACCAGTGGTAGGAAGCATTTTAGGAGACGCAGTAAATACAATTATGGGGTGTAGCAATATAATAAAAAATGCTGTAGGAGTTGTAGGAATAATAGTTATAATAGCAATTTGTATTAGACCAATTGTGCAACTCGCAGCCCTCACAATAACATATTATCTAGGAGCAGCACTATGTGAGCCAATAGCAGACGATAAAATAGTCGGAATAATGGAACAAATGGGAGGCACATTTAAAATTTTCTTAGCAGTGCTATTTGCATTAACAGTCCTGCTAATCATAGGAATAGCGATTGTTATGAAAATATCTAATAGTGGACTTATGTATGGCTAGAGAGGAGAAAAGATGATTTCTTTCATCAGTTCATGGGCACAGCAAATTATATTTGCAGTAATAATTGGAATCATAATACAAATGCTATTGCCAGAAGGGAAAAGTAAAAAATACATAAAAATAGTTATAGGAGTCTATGTACTTTTTTCAGTAATAAATCCAGTTGTAGGAAAAGATATAGATTTAAACTTAGAAAAATATGCGCTAAACATAGAAACAAATGAGACAGAGATGCAGACTAATACAGAAGAAAGTATTAATG
Source organism: uncultured Clostridium sp. (assembly GCA_930980855.1). Classification (GTDB taxonomy): domain Bacteria; phylum Bacillota; class Clostridia; order TANB77; family CAG-508; genus CAG-793. The sequence goes on along the minus strand of CAKNIZ010000006.1, from coordinate 40,498 downwards.
AAATATATATAACAAATCTGAATCAAGATGTGATTTCAAAATTAAAAAACAAAGGATATGGTTGTGAAAAAGTAGAATTAAAAACAAATGAAAACTATGAAATAGAAGAACTAAAAATTACTGGCATATATGAAATTAAGGAAGATGATGACAAAAATGAAAATGTTTCATTAATCAACCAAGTGATTATAAATGAAGTTCAAATAGGAGAAAAAGAAAATAGTGTAAAAGAACAAGCCGTAAAGGGAATATCTACTAGTGAAGAAAAAGAACTCAAAAAATATTTAAATGAGACATATGCAGTAAAAGAAAAAAACATAATTATAGAATAATGGAGGAGAGTTATGTTTAAAGATACAATTAAGAAAATGTTTTCAAAAAACGATGGAAACAATAAGAAAAAGGTAGAAAATATATTAGTTTTTGTAGTTATATTAATAGTTACAATTGTTGCAATAAATTATATATGGAACGGAGATGAAAAGCCAAAAGAAAGTAATACAGTTCCAGAGGCAGAAGCAAGAAATGACGTAACTCAAGTTGCAGCAGAAGTGAAGGCAGACGATAATGAGCAAAAACTAGCAAATATATTGTCAAATATTCAAGGCGTAGGAAAAGTAAAAGTAATGCTCACATATTCAGAAACGAGCACATATGTACCAGTATATAATGAAAACTCAAAAGAAAGTAATACAACAGAAACGGACAGCTCAGGAGGAAGTAGAACTATATCAGAAACAGATACACAAAAAGAAATAATATATAAAGAAGATGGAAGCGGAAGTAAAGAGCCAGTCACACAAAGTATAATAAGTCCAAAAATTGAAGGAGCAATAATAACTGCCGAAGGAGCAGATAATGCTGAAGTTAAAACAAATATAATTCAGGCAGTAGAGGCAGCTACAGGACTTGCGACACATAAGATACAAGTATTTAAGATGGGAGAGTAAATATGATAAGAAGGATAAGTGAGAAAAAAGACAATAGCGGAATAAAGAAAATTATGAAAAAGAACCAAGTCGTAATATTAGCTTTAGCACTAATGCTTATGACAGCTGGTTATATGAATTATACAAATAACCATGAAAACGAAAATTTACTTTTGGCACAATTAGGAGATGCAAAACTTGTAAGTGCAAATGTGATGGAAAACAATACTATTTCTCAAAACGAAACAACAGAAACAAAAGAAGTAAATCAAGTAGCAGAAACTCAAAATCAAGTTCAAGAAACAAATGCAAATCAAGTAGAAAATGTTATCGCAGAAACAAATAATACCGTGCAAAATGAAACCACGGAAGAAATCATAGATGCAAATAATGTGCAGACAACAAACGAAGAACAAAATACCACAATAGAAACCTCTAGTAATAATCCTGAAGCAGATGACGATTACTTTACAAAATCAAAACTAGAAAGAGAAACAATGTATTCTCAAATGTTAGAAACATATCAAAAAATATTGGAAAACGAAAAAATACCATCAGATCAAAAAGATATTGCAGAAAATGAAATAAAGAATATAAATGATAAGAAAAATGCCATAATGATTACAGAAAATCTATTAAAAACAAAAGGTTTTGAAGATGCAGTAATATTTATAAATGACCCAAGTGTAAATGTTGTATTAAAACAAAATAATTTAGATACAAAACAAATTGCACAAATTCAAAATATAATACAGAGAGAATTAAAAACAGAAATAGAAAATATACATATTAGTAGCCAAGAACTTTAGGGAGCTTTCTTAAAGTTCTTAAAAATATCCATAAGAGTCATAAACTTTCCGAAAATTTGCAAAAATTAAAGAAGTGTGCTATAATAGATATATTACTCTATTGAAAAAGGAGGGTTAATCATGGAAAAATTCCGTGAGCAACCAACAGCAATGAAAGAATCCGAATTGTGGGAAGTGGAGATTTCGTCTCCAAGACTCATGTATGACCCTATTGCGATGAAGATTGTCGAAGAAGCCAGACGGTTTCTAGACAATGAAATCTCCATTGCAGAGATGGAGTTTCGGATTCGTCAAATCGAAGACTATCCAGAGGTGGCAATCGAGATGAGGAAGGAAAACCGGAAAATCATCTTGATTTTCAAAGATGGAGAAAAACGATGACGAGTTTGCCTGCATTCGAACGAGCTGATCGTTCGGGTGCGGGCATTCTTTTTTGCTCTTTAAAAATTGAGATTTGTACTTATATCCTCACAAAATGTTGACTTTTGTCTATTTGTGGTATATAACTAATATGGGAATAAAAGCAGCAAAAATGAAAGGAAATAGTAAAATGAAAATACTTTCAATAGATACATCATCTAGTATATGTTCAATTGCAGTTTTAGAAGATAATAAAATCTTAAAAGAAATGCATAATAATAATCAAAAAGAACATTCAGAAACATTAATGCCAATGATTAATGAACTATTAAAATCATTAAATATTACATTAGATGATATAAATCTAATAGCATGTGCAAAAGGACCTGGCTCATTTACTGGAATTAGAATAGGAATAGCAACTGCAAAAGCATTTGCAGACGCAAAAAACATACCAGTAATAGGCGTGAATTCACTAGAGGCTCTTGCATATTGTGGAGTAATTCAAAAAGGTGATGGAGAATATGTTTCAATAATCGATGCAAAAAATGAGAATGTTTATTTTGCTATTTATAAAATGAAAAATGGCAAATTCTCAACATATAAAAATCCGGAAGCAATGGCAATTTCTGAAATGATAACATATGTAGACAATCTAAAATTACCAACATATTTTGTGGGAGATGCAGAAATAGAAAAAATAGAGCAATTATACTTGGCACAAATAGCAAAAGAAAAAGCAAATAGTAATGATATATGTAGCCATGAATATTTGCAAGATTTGCCACCACTTTCAATTGGCATAGCAATTGCTGCATTAAATAAATACAATATGGGAATAAGAGAAAACACAGAAGATTTATTTCCAATGTATTTGAGAAAACCACAAGCACAAAGACAAAAAGAAGGAATGTCAGACGATATCTCAATATTAGAAATGAGCTATACAGACTTAGAAAAAATCAAGTTAAATTATGACAAATTTCCAAATATATGGGAATTCAATGTTTTAGCAGAAGATTACAATGATTCAAAATACTACATAATAAAACAAAATGAAGAAATATATGGATTTATTGGAATAAGAATAGTATTTGAAGAAATGGAAATAATGAATGTTGTCACAAGATGCGATAAAAGAAAAGAAGGTTTTGCATCTAATCTTTTTAGTTTTATTATAAGATATGCGCATCAAAACAAAATTGAAAAAATAAATTTGGAAGTAAATGAAAATAACATTCAAGCAATAAAATTATATAAAAGTTTTGGTTTTGAAGAAGTTGGAAAAAGAAGTAAATACTACAATGGACAAGATGCAATACTAATGACTTGTTACATAGAAAATTAAAAATTGAGTAAAATAAAACATAAGAAAGGAATTGTAAAAATGAAAAATACAAAGGAAGTATCATATAAAAAATTAAAATATGTCTGCAATCCAGATATTTTTGAATTTGTAACAACAGAAGAATTAGAAAGAAACTATGCTGGGATAGGACAAGAAAGAGGAGTAGATTCACTAAAATTTGGATTAAATGTAGATGTAAATGGATATAACCTATATCTAGAAGGACCTTCTGGAGTAGGAAAAACAATGTATACGAAAAATTATTTAGATAAAATAAGTAAAAATAAGAAAACTCCACAAGATTGGTGCTATATATATAATTTCGAAAATCCAAATGAGCCAGTAGCATTAAACTTACCAGCAGGACAAGGAAAAGAATTTGTTGATGCAATGGAAAGATTCATCAAAGATATAAAAACAGAAATAAAAAGTACATTTAATAACAATGATTTTGAGAAAGAAAAAAATATAATAATACAAAAATATCAAGAAAAAAGGACAAAGCTATTAGAAGATTTAAATGTACAATCATCAAAATATGGCTTCCAAGTAAAAGCATCAGACAATGGAATATATATGATGCCTATTGTAAATGGAGAAATCATCAAAGAAGAAGAATTTGATAAATTAGATGATAAAATAAAAAAAGAATATGAAGAAAAATCAACAATAGTTCAAAGGCAAATAATACAAGTAATAGGAAAAATAAAAGAAATAGAACAAGAATCAGAAAAGAAAGTATCAGAATGGCAATCAAGTATAGCTTCACTTTCTGTAGAAGGACATATATCATTTGTAAAATCAAAATTCAAAAGAAACAAAAAAATAAATAAATTTTTAGATGGTGTTAGAAAAGATATATTAAAAAATATAAATAAATTTACTAAAGATGAACAAAAAGTTCCAGAAGGACAACCAAAAATAATAGAACAAAATCCTTGGGATAACTATAGAGTAAATTTATTTGTAGACAATAGTGCAACAGAAGGAGCTCCAGTTATAATGGACTCAAATTATAGTTTTAGCAATATTTTTGGTAGACTAGAATATGAAAATCATTATGGAATACTAAAAACTGACTATACAATGATAAGACCAGGACTTCTTCATAAAGCAAATGGTGGATATATAATATTCCAAGCAAATGATTTATTAACAAACCCAGCAGCTTATGATAATCTAAAAAAAGTATTAAGAAATAAAGAATTAGGAATAGATAATTCTGTTGACCAAAAAACATCAATGGTAATGGTATCACTAAAACCAGAACCAATACCATTAGACTTAAAAGTAATAATTATAGGAAATGAAAATGTATATCAAACTCTACTTTCAGTAGATAGCGATTTTAGAAAACTATTTAAAATAAAGGTAGAATTTGAAGACGATGCACCTTTAAATGAGCAAAACTTAAAAGATTTAGCAAAATTTGTTCATGGATATTGTGAAGACGATGAGCTTCCACATTTAGATAAATTTGCTGTGGCAAGACTTGCAGAATATTCAACTAGACTTTCAAATAATCAAAATAAAATATCAACAAGATTTGGAGAACTAGCTCAAGTAATAGCAGAAGCAGCTACATGGGCAAGATTAGATAAGTCAAAAGTAGTTACAAAAGAGTATATAGAAAAAGCATTAGATGAAAGAAAAAATAGATTAAAAAAATATGATGATAAATATACTCAAATGATAGAAGATGGAACACTACTAATAGATACAGATGGAGAAAAAGTAGGGCAAATAAATGGTCTTACAGTAATGAGTATAGGAGATTATTCATTTGGAAAACCTGTAAGAATTACAGTAAATACTTATACAGGTAAAAAAGGAATAATAGATATAGAAAGAGAAGTTGAACTTTCTGGCTCATCTCACTCAAAAGGTATATTAATTTTAAATGGATACTTAGGAGAAAAATTTGCAAAAGATATGCCATTATCACTTACAGCTAGTATCTGCTTTGAACAGTTATATAATGGAGTAGATGGAGATAGTGCGTCAAGTACAGAGTTATATGCACTTCTATCAAATCTTTCAGGAGTTCCAATAAATCAAGGAATAGCAGTAACAGGTTCAGTAAACCAAAAAGGTGAAATACAAGCAATTGGTGGGGTAAATGAAAAAATAGAAGGATACTTTGAAATTTGTAAACTAAAAGGATTAAATGGAAAACAAGGAGTTTTAATTCCTAGACAAAATATACAAAATTTAAACCTAGATGATGAAATAGTAAATGCAGTTAAAAATGGCAAATTCCATATTTACGCAGTTTCTAATATAGACGAAGGAATAGAAATATTAACAGGAGTACCAGCAGGAACAAAAGATATACCAGGAACAATAAACGCAATGGTATATCAAACACTAAAGAAATATGCAAAAGCTAGTAAAGATGAGTAAAGAATTAACATATGTGCTATAAAATTTAATTGTATATTTTGAATTTTTTGTTCCTTGCTGTCGAAACTAAAGTTTCTCCAAGCTGCGCGGAACTGTAAAATTTAAAATATACAATAAGAATTAGATAATAAAATTAGGAGGCAGAAATGAAAATAGGAATAGTAGGATTGCCAAACGTGGGAAAAAGTACACTATTTAATAGTATAACAAATGCAGGAGCAGAATGTGCTAATTATCCTTTTTGTACAATAGAACCAAATGTTGGAGTAGTACCAGTTCCAGACGAAAGACTAGATGTACTTGGAAAAATGTATGTAGCAGAAAAGATAACACATGCAATAATTGAATTTGTGGATATAGCAGGATTAGTTAAAGGAGCTAGTAAAGGAGAAGGACTAGGAAATAAATTCTTATCACATATAAGAGAAACAGATTCAATTGTTGAAGTTGTTAGATGCTTTGATGATTCCAATATAGTTCATGTAGACGGAAGTGTAGACCCAATAAGAGATATAGAAACAATAAATTTAGAACTAGTATTAGCAGATTTGGAAACTGTCAATAAAAGAATCGATAGAGCTGCTAAACTTGCAAAAGGAGACAAAAAATATTTACAAGAAGAAGATACATTTAAAAAAGTAAGAGAAGTATTAGAACAAGGAAAGCCAGCAAGAATACTAGAACTTACAGATGAAGAAAAAGAAATAATAAAAGATGCTTTTTTACTTACAATGAAACAAATATTATATGTTGCAAATATTTCAGAATCAGAAATTGGAACAGAAAATGAATATGTAAAAAAAGTAAGAGAATATGCAGAAAAAGAAAATTCAGCAGTAATTCCTCTTTGCGTAAAAATAGAAGAAGAACTTTCAAGCTTAGAAGGTGAAGAAAAACAAGAAATGCTAGAAGCTATGGGACTTGATGAATCAGGACTAGATAAAGTAATAAAAAAGAGTTATGATTTATTAGGATTAATGTCATTCTTAACAGCTGGAAAAAAAGAAGTTAGAGCTTGGACTATTAAAAAAGGAACTAAAGCTCCTCAAGCAGCTGGAAAGATACATACTGATTTTGAAAGAGGATTCATAAAAGCAGAAATTGTTTCATATGATGATTTAATAAAAGAGGGTTCTTACCAAAAAGCAAAAGAAGCGGGATTAGTTAGACTAGAAGGAAAAGACTATGTTATGCAAAATGGGGATATAGTGGAATTTAAGTTTAATGTGTAAAAAGAATAATAAAAAAAGTTTGACATATAATAAATATTGTAGTATACTATATCTATAAACTCGAGTAACATTTTGAGTTATAAGATGTCAATTAATATTTGGATATGTGTAGACGGCACATATCTTTTTTTAAGTAAAAAAAGAGTGGTTGACGAGACCACTCCCGAAATAGGTTGCGAACACTATTCCTCATTTTGAGTTTGATTATTTTCATTAGAATTTTTTAATAATTCTAATATTAATAACCAAATTAAATCATAAGATGTCATTAATATTTTCCTCCTTTCTCTAGAAATTCCTTTTGAGAAGGATTGGAAGTATTATATATGGAAATAAAGTAAAAAGCAACTAAAAATCATAAAAAACTAAAAATTTAATAAAATTTTTAAAAAATGTTGACGAATGTCGAAAAGAAGTATAAAATAGATAGTAGTAGAAAAAATGTTATATTTTTCTTGCTATAATTTGTTGAAAAAAACAAATAATAAAATTAGAGTCTAAAGAAGAAAGGGAGAATACTATGAAAAAATCAATGAAGTATGTAACAATTTCAATAGTTATGATCTTTGCAGTTTTATTTTTTACAATGACAAGAGCAAATGCTAATGGAATTAACTTAAGACCAACTAATACTAATGGTAATAATGTTAATACTGCTAACACTAATAACACAAACACAAATACTGCTCGTCCTGTAAACAATGCTGAGGAAAAAGAAAATGTTCTAAAAGTGAACGAAATCAATGATGCAGAAAAAGACTTACCACAAACAGGAGAGACAGATGTTTATATTGTAGCAGGAATAGCTGTAATAGCAATATCAGTAGGTGCATTTGCATTTATTAAATCAAGAAAATATGATATATAAAAGATATAAAATAAAAAATAAAGTTGCAACTAAAAAAGAGCGTCTAAAAAAAATAGGCGTTCTTTTAATTTTTAGTAGGAAAAAATAGCTAAAAAACTTTAAATTAAATGTTTACAAAACAAATATATAGTGTTACAATGTGTCGAGAAATAAAATATATTAGAGGTGAAATAATGAGTACACATAATAACGCAAAAAGAATGAGAGAACCAGAAAAGAATTATTCAAAAAATAATAAGGAGAATAAGCCTAAAAAGAAAAGAAAAGGACTAAAAATCTTTTTAATAGTCTTAATAATTATTGTTGTAATAATAGCTGCAATACTAGCAGCAGGATACACATTTATAGCTAGTAAACTTGGTGAAATGAACCAAGAGGAAATAGATATAAATGCAATTAGTATAGATGATGCTGTCGCAGATGAATTAAGTGACTATAGAAATATAGCTTTATTTGGAATAGACTCAAGAGCAGATGATTACGGAAGAGGCAATAGAAGTGATTGTATCATAATTGCATCTATAAATAAAAAAACAAGTGAAGTAAAACTAGTTTCGGTATATAGAGATACTTATTTAAAATTAACAGGAAGAAATTTAGATAAAGTAACACATGCTTATTCATATGGTGGAGCAGAACTTGCAGTAAGTACTTTAAATGCAAATTTAGATCTTAATATACAAGAATATGTAACTGTAAACTTTGACGCTGTAGTAGATGCTGTAGATGCATTAGGTGGAATTAAAATAGCTGTTGATAGTGAAGAAATAAAATACATCAATAAATATATAGATGAAAATAATAGAGTAACAGGACATAATTCAAGTCACATTACAACAGCAGGAACATACAATTTAGATGGAGTTCAAGCTCTAGCTTATTCGAGAATCCGTTATACAGCAGGAGGAGACTTAAAAAGAGCCGAAAGAATGAGAGAAGTAATCGAGGCAATGGTTAATAAAGCTAAAACTTTAAGCATGAGTCAGTTACTAAATGTTGTTAATATAATGCTTCCAAAAATATCTACGAATATGAGTAGCAATGATATTATAGGGTTAGCTCCAACTCTTTTATCTATGAAAATAGAAGAAAGTGATGGCTGGCCAAAAGAAAATAAAGGCAGTATGATAGGTGGAGTATATTATGGTGTGCCAATTAACTTAGAAGCAAATGTAAAATCATTACATGAAGAATTATTTGGTCAAACAGATTATACACCATCTGAAACAGTACAAGAGATTAGTGACGAAATAATAAACAAAACAGGAATACAATAAAATAACAAAACTATTAAGCAAGGGGGATAATAGTTATGTCTGACAACGAAGCTGTACTATTAAAAAACGAAGACGAAGAAGAAATTAAACCGATTATAGTAAAAAAACGAAAAGAAAATATTGCTTTTAGAATTACTAAAAGAGCAATAGATATATTAGCAGGATTAGTAGGAACAATTTTGTTAATTCCTATTACTGTATTAGTATGGTTTGTTAGAATAATAAAAAAGGAAAACACAGGACCATTGTTCTTTGAGCAACTTAGGATAGGAAAAAGTGGAAAACAATTTAGAATGTACAAATATAGATCGATGTGCATGAATGCAGATGAAACATTGAAAAAATATTTAGAAGAAAATGAAGTTGCTAGAAAAGAATATAAAAAATATAAAAAACTTAAAAATGACCCTAGAATAACAAAAGTAGGTTGCTTTTTAAGAAAAACTAGTTTAGATGAATTTCCTCAATTTATAAATGTTTTAAAAGGAGATATGAGCTTGGTTGGACCAAGACCATACCTTCCAAGAGAACAAAAAGATATGGGAGAATATTACTCATCAATAATAAAAGTAAAACCAGGAATAACTGGACCATGGCAAGTTAGAGGAAGAAACAAACTTGATTTTGAAGATAGAATGAACTTGGATGTAGAATACGTAAATAATATGTCGATAAAAAATGATTTAAAAATGGTGTGGAAAACTGTAACAAAAGTTGTAAAAAAGGATGGAGCAATATAAATGAACTTAAAAAACAAAAAAATATGTTTAGCATGTTCTAGCGGAGGACATTTAGCGCATCTATGGACAGTAAAAGATGCATGGAAAGAAAATGAAAGATTTTGGGTGACTTTTGAAAAAGCAGATGCAAAAAGTATATTAAAAGATGAAAAAAAATACTGGTGTCACTATCCTACAAATAGGAATTTTAAAAACTTGTTTTTAAATTTTATTCTTGCTTTTAAAATTATAAAAAAAGAAAAACCAGATATAATTATTTCTTCAGGAGCAGCTATTTCTATACCTTTTTTTATATTGGGAAAGTTAATGAGAAAGAAAACGATTTATATAGAAGTTTATGATAGAATAGATAAGGGAACTATATCGGGAAAAATATGCTATAATTTTGCGGATTTATTTATTGTTCAATGGGAAGAACAATTAAAGATTTATCCTAAAGCAATTAATTTAGGAAAAATATTTTAATAAGGAGAAAAAATGATTTTTGTAACTGTAGGAACACATGAACAACAATTCAATAGATTAACAGAGAAAATTGATGAGATTGCACAAAAGATGCCCGATGAGAAAATAATTGTTCAATATGGATATTCGACTTATATTCCCAAGAACTGCATAAGTAAAAAAATGATGGATTATGACGAAATGGAGAAAAATTACGAAAATGCAGATATAGTAATAACACATGGTGGCCCAGCATCATTTATTAAGGCATTACAGTATGGAAAAGTTCCAATAGTAGTTCCAAGAACAAAAGAATTTAGTGAACATGTAAATAATCATCAATTAGAATTTGTAAAACAAATTGAAGAAAAAGAAAAAAATATTATACCTATTTATGATATTAATGATTTAGAAAAGGTTATTAAAGAATACAGAAAAATAAGTGGAAAAATATTAAAAAATTATAAATCAAATACTAAAAACTTTGTAGAGAATTTAGTAAAATATATGGAGAAAATGTATGAATAATCAAACTAAAATTCCAAAAACAATTCATTATTGCTGGTTTGGAAGAAATCCTCTACCAGAAAGTGTAGTAAAATGCATAGAAAGTTGGAAAAAATATTGTCCGGATTATAATATAATTCAATGGAATGAAGATAATTATGACATTACTAAAAACAAATTTATGCTAAATGCCTATAATAATAAAAAGTTTGCTTTTGTATCTGATTATGTAAGACTAGATGTTTTATATAAGTATGGTGGAATATATTTAGATACAGATGTGGAAGTTATAAAAAATTTAGACAATTTATTGAATGATGATATGTTTTTTGCATTAGAAGCACCAGGTGTAATAGCTACAGGACTAGGAATGGGGTCAGTAAAAGGTGAAGAAATGTTAAAGAAGAATATGGAGTTCTACGATAACATTGAAATTGATCCAAATGGCTCATTTAATAAAATTATATGTACGAAATATACTTCAGAGTTATTAGCAAATATGGGGATGAAAAAAATAAACACATTACAGAAAATAGAAAATATAGTAATATATCCGACAGAATATTTTTGCCCTATGCAAGTTGGACACAGAAAAATAAATATAACGCCAAATACATACTCAATACACCATTACGACGCATCATGGTATAAAGGAAACAAACTAATAAAAGAATTTAATTACAGACTAATACCTTTGAAGAAATTTATAAAAAAATATATACTAAGGAGAACATAAATGGAAAAATGTTTCTATTTCTACATAATTATAATCTCAATTTTTAAGGGGTTAGGAATAGAGTCAGATAACAAAGTTTACCTATTAGCATATGGCTTATCATGTATTGCCTTATTATGTAAAGTGTTGAATGAAAAGTTTACAAAAAAAGAAATAATTATTATGTCTACTATGATGATAATAGGAGTATTAAACTTTATAATAGGAAAGACAACAACATTTTTATTTTTAGCAATTACACTTTGTGGATTAAAAAATGTTGATTTAAAGAAAACAATTAAAATAGTATTAATAGTTAGAGTAATCACTTTTGCATCAATGGTTATTGCATCACTTTTAGGAATAATTCCATCGAATAACATTGAATTCTATAGAAATGGAGAATTTATAACTAGACATTCATTAGGATATGATTATCCAAATACTACTCATTTATCATTTGCAATAATTATAGCTCTATCTGTATATTTATGGTGGGAAAAAATAAGAATACCACATATAATAATATTTGAAATAATTAATATAGGAATGTATTTCTTGACTTATTCAAGAACAGGTTTTATAGTTATCACTTTATTAATGCTAATTGTCATAATATTTAAAAATATTAAGAAATTACAAAAAATAATGGCATTTATTTTTAAATATTTGTATTGGATAATGTTTGCTATTACATTGATATCAGCATTAGGATATAATCATATTGAAATATTAGATCAAATAAATAAATTATTAACTGGAAGAATAGAGTATATGAATAAGTTAATAATGAATTTTCCTATTCCGATTATTGGAAGTGAAATTTATAATAATTATGTTAATATAGATAATGGATATATTTCAATGTTATATGAAGGAGGTTTATTAGCATTTATATTTGTTTCATATTATATGACGAAAGTATCTAATAAATTTTATAGAGAAAAAAAATATCCGGAATTAATACTAATTGCATTCTTTATAATAAATGCATTTACTGAAAGTTTCTTTATGAGTATATCGATGAATATCTCATTAATATTTATTGCAACAGTACTATTTAAGGAGGAACATAAAGAAGATGATAAGACTGACAATATTCACACCGACATACAACAGAAAAAAGGAACTATCTAAGCTATATGATAGTTTACAAAAACAATCTGATACTAGATTTAAATGGCTAATTGTGGATGATGGATCAAAAGATGGCACTGAGGATATAATAAAAGAATTTAAGAAAGATTCAAGGTTTGATATTATTTATACTTACCAAAAGAATTCAGGTAAATATATAGCTCATAATAAAGGAGCTGAGCTATGTGATACAGAATATTTCATTTGCATTGACAGCGATGATGTTTTGGAAGAAAATGCGGTTGAAACAATATATCATTATATGTCAAAAATGCAAGAAAAATCAATAGGTATAATTTTTCCACGCAAAAGTAAAGAAAATATGAAAAATGATGGTTGGAATGAAATTAAAAGATTTATAGATATCATTGATTTAAAGTACATATATAAAATAAAAGGTGAAACATCTATATTAATAAAAACGAAGTACTTAAGAGAAGAAACATTCCCTGTTATAGAAAATGAAAAATTTATGAGTGAAGAAATATTATATCAAAAATTGGCTAAGCATGGAAAACTTGAGTTTGTCAATGTACCAATTTGCCAATTTGAATATAAAGATGATGGTCTAACTAGAAATTTATTTATAAACTGGAGCAATAGTTTTAATGCATCTATATTATTATTTAAAAGTAGATATGAGATATTAAATAAATATAAATTTAATATAAGAGTTATAAATAGAATAAAGGCTATAATTAATTTAAATGCATTATGTATTAATAATAAGAAGAAAATATTTGATTATACTCCTTCAAAATTATATTCTATAATATTTTTTATACCAGCAGTTTTATGGAAGGAAATGAAATATGGAAAAAATAGATGATCTAGTTAGCATAATAATACCATTTCATAATGGTGAAAAATATATTAATAAATGTATGAATTCAATATTGAATCAGGAATATAAGAATATTGAAATAATTTTCATTAATGATGGTTCTACAGACAATTCAATTAATAAATTAAAAGAATATAATGATGAAAGAATAAAAATATATAGCCAAGAAAGACTGGGAGTATCTGCTGCCAGAAATTTTGGGGTAAAAAAAGCAAATGGTAAGTTTATTGCTTTTATGGATATCGATGATGAACTAGATAAAAAATTTGTAAAAAAATTTATTGAAACTGCTTATAGAGAAAAAGTTGATGTAGTAATTTGCAACTATAATGAAATTTATTCTGACGGCAGTAAAAAAGAAATTTTATTACCATGGAAAAATATTAAAATAGATAAGAAGACAATTAAAGAAGAGTTGATTCCTCAAATGATATCAACAAATGAAAATGAAGTAGGAATAAGAGGGCTTGTTTGGAGAACTTTTGTAAAGAAGAAGCTAATAGAAGACAATAATTTAAGATTTGTAGAGGGTATTCAAATAGCAGAAGATTTGTTATTTGTCATACAATTATATAATAGAGTAGATCAGATTTACGTGTTAGAAAATTGTTTATATAATTACTATAAAAATGGAGAATCTACTTTAAATAAATATTTAAATAATATGATTGAAAGTAATATAAACTTTTATAATAACTTTGTTGAAGTCCTAAAAAAAGAAAATTTATATAATGATAATAAAGAAAGATATCTAAAAAATAAACTACAAAAATATACAATAGAAATATCTAATGCTGTAAGAAGTCCAGATATAAAAGAGACATATAAGCAAATAAAAATAATTAGAAGAAATTATTTAAATGATAATGAAAACTATAATTTGAATTGTATAGCAAAAGAAAAGAAATTAGCATTAATACTTTTAAAATGTAACTTAATAACTACTTTAATTATCATTTTTAAAATTAAAGAGTATATTAGAAGGAGAAAATTTAGTTAATATGAAGATAGGTATAATAACAAAAGTTGATAATAATAATTATGGAAATAGATTGCAAAACTATGCTTGTCAACAATTTTTAATAAGACAAGCTGATGATGTAGAAACTATAAGAAATGTAGGACAACTAAATAATAAAAATGACAGTAAATTAATTAACTTCTTAAAACGAATTAAATATAGATGTGTCTCTATAATTAAAATGATAAAAAACGAGAGATACAGAAAATTTATAAGATTTAATAAAAACATAAACTTGACGAGAAAGATTTATGATGATCAACATTCTCCAAAAGAGAATGAATATGATTTAATATTTATAGGAAGTGATCAAGTTTGGAATCCAAATTTTGATGTTCCGGATTTATATTTTGCGACTTTTTGTCAAAAAGAAAAGAGAAATAGTTTTAGTGCTAGTTTTGGTGTGGATAATATAAAAAAAGAATATAGAGATTTATACAAAAAAAGAATAAGTGGACTAAATCACATATCAGTAAGAGAAAATCAAGGAAAAGAAATAATAAAAGAACTAACTGGAAGAGAAGATGTAGAAGTACTAGTAGACCCAACTATGTTATTGACAAAAGAAGAATGGAGTAAGTTGGCAATAAAGCCAAAACAATTAAAAACTAAAAAATATATATTAACGTATTTTCTAGGAAAATTATCTGAAACTAGGAAAAAGGAAATTGATAGAGTCGCGAAAGAAAATGATTGCGAAGTTATAGATATAATAAGTAAGTCATCAGAATTTTATAAAAATGGACCAAGTGAATTTTTATATTTAGAAAAGAACGCATTTTTAATTTGTACAGATTCTTTTCACTCTTGCGTTTTTGCAATATTATTTGAAAGACCTTTCATTGTATTTGATAGAGAAGATTCAAATGCAAAGATGAATTCAAGATTAGATACTTTATTAAAAAAATTCGAACTTGAAGATAGATGGTTTAAGAATGAAATTAAAGAAGAACAATTAAACATAAATTATGATAAATCTATAGAAATCCTAGAAAAAGAAAGAAAAAAAGCAATTGATTATATAAATGAAGCTATAAATCAGTAGATGAAGAACTAAGAAAGGAAGTAGAATGAAATCTAGCAAAGAAATAAAAATCGGAGCAATACTATCTTATGTGATTATATTTGCAAATATGCTAATTGGTATACTATATACGCCAATATTAACAGCGAAATTAGGACAGAGTGAATATGGACTGTATTCATTAGTTACATCTATTATTTCTTATTTAACAATTTTAGATTTTGGATTTGGAAATGCAATAATAATTTATACAGCAAGATATAGAGTAAATAATGAAAAAGAAAAACAAGAGAAACTCCATGGAATGTTTTTCTTGATTTATACAATAATTGGTGTGGTTGCTGGGATAATTGGTGCAGTAATCTGGGCTAATGCAGACACAATGTTTGCGAACTCAATGACTCCAGAAGAAATAGATAAAGCGAAAATATTATTAGGAATTTTAACATTTAATTTAATAGTTACTTTTCCATTAAGTGTTTTTTCATCTATCATAACTGCTTATGAAAAATTTGTATTCTCCAAGACTTTAAATTTAGCAAGAATCATATTAAATCCCATTATAATGATTATTCT
Source organism: uncultured Clostridium sp. (assembly GCA_930980855.1). Taxonomy (GTDB): domain Bacteria; phylum Bacillota; class Clostridia; order TANB77; family CAG-508; genus CAG-793. Next base: position 24,264 of record CAKNIZ010000006.1, on the reverse strand, counting down.
GCTAAACATTGGATATAGATCAGTAGGACTTGTTGTATTAACAACAGTATTAAATATAGCTACATTAATCTTAAATTATTTATATTGTAAGAAAAAATTGAAGATTAAGTTAAAATTTGGGAAATTAGATATTTCTTTACTAAAAGAAATAATAGCATACTCTGTATGGGTGTTCTTAAATAGCATTATGGATAAAATTAACTTATCATTAGATCAATTTATATTAGGAATATATGCAGGAACATCAGCAGTAGCAGTATATTCAATAGCTGGCAATTTAAATCAAATGTATATCAACTTTTCAACAGCAATATCAGGTGTGTTATTGCCGAGAGTAACAGAAATGGAGGAAAAAAAGGCAAGTGATAAAGAGTTTACAGAGATATTTATAAAAACTGGAAGATTGCAATTTATAATTATGGCATTAATAATATCAGGATTTGTTCTGTTTGGCAGAGAATTCATTAATATATTATGGGTTGGAACAGAATATGACCAATCATACTTTATAGCTTGTATTTTAATGATTCCATGTACAGTACCTTTAATACAGAATGTTGGACTAAATATATTACAAGCAAAAAACAAATATAAATTTAGAGTAATGGTTTTATTGTTTTTTGCAATTCTTAATGTAATTGTAAGTATAATTCTAGCACAAATATATGGAGGAATAGGGGCTGCAATAGGAACCGCAATCTCTGTAATTTTAGGACAAATTATATTTATGAATATCTTTTACTATAAGGAAATAAAAATAGATATTCCTTTATTTTGGAAAAATATTTTCAAGATGTCAATACCAATGCTGATTGCAATAGTAATTGCAATTATAGTAAAACAAGTATGGACAATAAATTCTTCATTAATATTAATAACACAAATTGTAATTTATACTATAGTTTATGGTATTTTTGTTTGGAAAAAATCTATGAATGAAGATGAAAAAAATATGATTAGAAAAATAATAAGGAGATAGGAGATATTATATGCTAAAAGATGTATTAAATACTTTGAAAAATAATGGATATAACAGTATTATATTTACACAGGATATAGAAGAAAGCCTACAAAATGAAGAAAAAGAATATATAGAAAAAGAATTTCTGAAAGTAGATATAGATGATGTAAGATCAGCAACATTTTTTGCTTTGGGAAAAGAAAACTTACATAATAATTGTATAATCATTGTGAATGGGGAAGAAATTCAAAATATATTGACTGGAATAACAGAAACATGGTTCCAAAAGTTAAATGTATTTGTAGTAGCTTTATATTCTAAATATGATGATATAAAAACAGATTTCCTGCATAGAGTTATGCCGAACATTATACGAATTTATGATGAAGATTATAGATATTACGAAAATTCGATTAATAAAGCAATAAAAACAAATTATCCATCTTTAATAACATTAAAACATGAAATAAAAAGCGGACAATATAACTATGAAAATTTGTTGAAGAACCTTGATGAAATACTCAATAAACAAGATGAAATTATTTTATATAATCATAATAAAGAAATCGAAACAAAGAAGTATAATCTGAAAAATATTGAAGCAAAGTATAAATATGGTATTATTTCAAAATATATGGGATATATAGAAGGAAGTAAGAAGAAAAAAATATTGTGCATACCTGCAAAAGTGTTTTTATTAGAATTAAATATACTAAATAATAGGTACATCAATGAGAATTTTAAAATAATTTTATTTAATTGCAATATTGATTTAAAAGAAAAATCGATTAAAAATTGGGCTAATAGTAATAATATAAAGTTAATGAAAGCAAAGAAGTATGATAAAGATATTTTATATGATTTCATAAACCAAAAGGAAGCAACTATATTATTAATGGAAGGAGAAGTATAATGTATTCAACAGTAAAAAATGTTCAAATACTAATATCACTATTAAAACAACATGGAATAAAGTATTTTGTTAATTCTCCTGGTTCTAGGAATACACCATTAGTGCACAGTATTGAAAATGATCCTAATTTTAAATGCTATTCAATAGTTGATGAAAGAAGTGCAGCTTTCTTTGCATTAGGACTTTCAGAAGCTTTAGATGAACCTGTATGTATCACATGTACTGCAGCCACTGCAACTTGTAATTATGCTCCTGCAATTAAAGAAGCATATGAAAGAAATATACAGCTAATTGCATTAACAGCAGATAGGGAAAGATACGAACTTTATCAAATGAAGGAACAGTTAATAAATCAAGTAGATATGTATGAGGGATTTGTAAAATATGCAATAGATGTTCCGGAGGTAAAAAGTTTAAATGATGAAGTTTATTCAAATAGAATCATAAATGAAGCATTACTTGAGCTAAATCACAATGGAAAAGGCCCTATTCAAATAAATTATAGTGTTTTAAATTGGGGAGATTTTTCAGCTAAAGTTATACCAAATCAAAGAATAATAAAGAGACTAGATGAAACTAATATAGATTACAATAATATAAAAGAAGAATTAAAAAATAAGAAAAAAATTATTTTTTATGTAGGAATGGATATATCTGAGAATAATCAATTAAGTATTTTACTAAATGAGATTGAAAAAGAATATAATTGTGTAGTTTTATGTGATAATTATAGTAATATTAATGGAGAAAAATTTATAAATGCTAGTGTTTTAGGAGAATGTGTTACTAAAACAGAAATTGAAAAAATGCTGCCGGATTTGATGATTACAATAGGAACAGTATTTTACTCTCCAATAAGAAGCTTCTTTAGTAATTCAGAATATAATTTTGAGCATTGGCAAATAGCTATAGATGGAAAAATAAATGATGGGTTTAAAAGATTAACTAAAGTGTTTGAATGTTCTTCGATTACTTTTTTGAAGAATATTAACGATAATTCAACAACTAATTCACATGAATACTATGATATTTGGAAGAAAAGAATGAATAAACTAAAATATGAAGAGTTAGGATTCACTAATTTCAGTGTTATTAGAGATTTTTGCAAAAGTGTACCAGAAAATTCTATTGTGCATGCTAGCGTTTTAAACGCAATAAGAATTTCAAATTATTTTGGATTTAAAAATAATGTTAAATGTTTTGCAAATGTCGGAGCAGATGGAATAGATGGAGCGTTATCTACATATATAGGTGAAGCCAATTCAACAGATAAATTGAGTTTCTTACTTGTGGGAGATTTAAGCTTTTTATATGATTTAAATTCAATTAAATATATAGATAAAAATAATATGAGAATATTAATAATTAATAATTATGCAGGAGCTGAGTTTTACAAAAACTTCGGATTGAAGATGATACCGACATTGGATAAGCATGTTGCTGCAAGACATCATACAAAAATAAAAGATACTATTATTTCAGAAAATATCAAATATATTAAAGCAGAAAATCAAGAAGAACTAGATAAAGGATTAAAAGAGTTTGCAAAAACAAGTGACAAGCCAATAATATTTGAAGTATTCACAGATGCAAATAAAGATGCAACCATATTAAAAAGATTTTGGAATAAAAACAAAGAAGAAGGAATAAAAGGTGATGTAAAAAAAATATTAAACAAAATATTTTCACCAGAACAAATTCGTTATCTGAAAAAAATATTGAAAAGAAAATAAAAAACTAAATTTAAGGAGGATTTTAGGTTTGAAAAACATACTAAAAAAAATAAAAAAATATGCAAAAAAGATATATTTAAAAAAGATTCCAGAGCCTTATCCTATATATGATGGAAAATTGTTAAATGGAAGAGTAGCACTAATAACTGGAGGAGGTAGTGGAATAGGATATGAAATAGCAAGAAGCTTTCTAAAGAACGGTGCAACAGTTATTATTACGGGAAGAAATCTTGACAAACTAAAAAATGCAAAAAACAAATTAGAAGAAAAAGCATATATGGACAAAATAATGTACTTTAAAATGGACATTTCAGAAATCAATAAAATAGAAGAAAATATTAATAACATAATAAAAAATATTGGTGATAGAAAGATAGATATATTGGTTAATAATGCAGGAATATGCAAAGGTTCATCAATAGGTAGTACAAAAATCGAAGACTTTCAAGACGTAATAAATACAAACATTACCGGAACATATTTTGTTTCTCAAGTAATTACAAATTATTGGATAAAAAATAAAGTTAAAGGAAACATACTAAATGTATCATCTTCAAGTGCGTTAAGACCAGCGATTACAGCATATACAATGTCAAAATGGGCATTGAATGGATTAACACAAGGAATGGCAAAAAAATTTATTAAATATGGAATAACTGTAAATGCAGTTGCGCCAGGTCCAACAAAAACCCCAATGCTAATTAGTGATGAAGAGATTGATATTAATAGAGAATCTTCACCAATTAAAAGATTTATTATGCCCGAAGAAATAGCCAATATAGCAGTTATGCTAGTAAGTGATATGGGAAAAACGATTGTTGGAGACACAATATATGCAACAGGAGGGGCTGGCACAATTACATATGAGGATATGGAATATTAATTGATTATTGAATAATAAAATGTTCAAATTCAAATCCCACTACTTCAATTAGTAAGTAGTGGGACTATACTTATAAAAGCCCAGTCATATATATTGGTAAATACAAAATATCATCTTTTACAGCCAAATCCTTAGTATGAATAATTACTGGTTTACCCAAATAGTCATTATACTTAGAAGTGAATTTTGAAAGTGATGAAAAGGTATACCTATCACCAGATTTTACTTCTATAGGTACTATATTGTGTTTAGATGTTATGTGGTTATCAGATATTAAGAAATCTATTTCCATTGTTTCAGCTGAATCCTCACGGTTATTTCTTGAAAAGAAATATAGCTTTCTTCCACTATTAACAAGCATTTGAGATACCATATTTTCCAAAATCATTCCTTCATTAAAAGTTAATTTATCAAATAATATTTTTTTATAAATTTCTTCATTAATTATATTTTGTTCATTAAATGTCATTGAAAGAAGTAATCCTGTATCAAACATATAACATTTTAAACTATTATCATCAATTCTTTGACCAAGACCAATATTAGGTTCAGTTGTATTGTAAGCAATATTTATAAGACAAGCATCAGAAAGCCAATAAAATGCACTTTCATAATTTCTGTATCTGGCATTATCATCTAAATTTGATAAATTAAATTTCTTTTCGTGTTTTTGTAGTTGAGAAGGAATTGTATCAAAAATTTGTTCTACTTTTAAATTAAGTTCGTCAGAATGTTTTCGTATATCTTCACGATACAAATTTAAAATATTTCTTTTTATTTTATCAGTTTTTTCAAAATCTCTTGTTTCTTTATATTCTAACACTGCTTGTGGCATTCCACCAACTATTAAATATTCCTTGAAGTAATCCATAACTTTTCTATGAAGAGCCTGACCAAGTTCCTTTTTTAAAGAATAGCATTCTCTTATGAAATCCATTAAAGTATTATTTTCCATAGCCCATAAAAATTCTTCAAAATCCATTGGATTCATTTTAATAATTTCTTCTTCTGATGGAATTAAAATATCTTTAACATTTTTCTTGATAGATATTAAAGAACCAGTTTCAATATAATCATATCTTCCATCTGCAACTAAATGCTTGATTGCACCTCTTGCTCTAGGGCAAAATTGTATTTCGTCAAAAATAAATAATGATTCTCTTTCATATAATTTTACTCCATAATATTCAGATAGATATGTAAATAAATAATTCAAATTATCTAAATAATTATCAAATAATTCTATTATTTCTTTAGATACTTTTGAAAAATCTATTAGAATATAAGACTTGTAGTTTTCTTTAGCAAATTGCTCTACAATATAACTTTTTCCAACACGTCTAGCTCCTTCTATTAATAAAGCAGTTCTACCATTACTTTCTTTTTTCCAATTTAAAATGGTATTATAAATTTTTCTTTTCATACAAATATTAAACTCCTTCCTATGATTGATTTTATCATAAAAAAATATATATATCAATACTAAAACACGAAATCAAAAATAATAAATGAGCCAAGTTGCACGAAATCAAAAATAATAAACATGATAAAATGCACGAAATCAAGAATAATGAAAAATTTTATTTTTATATTGATAATAAAAAAGTGGTATGCTAAAATAGTTAAGGACAAATAAACAAACTAAAGAAAGGGGTAACAATGGAAGAACAAATTGACCTAAAAAATATAATAAAAATGTTTTGGGATAGAAAATTAGGAATAATAGCAATAATATTAATATTTGCAGTAATAGGAGCAGTGTACACTACATTTTTTACAAATCCAGTATACACAGCAACTGCAACAGCTATTTTAACAAGTAATACAGAAAATGGAGAAACTTCAGCAGGCGTAACGACTTCTGAGGTTACACTTAATAATTCACTTTTATCAACATATAGAGAAATTGCTAAAAGTGAAACTGTAGTAAATACAGTAATAAGCAATTTAAAACTTAGCATGTCAACAGAAGCATTAAAAGATCAAATAAGTGTTACATCTGCTACAAATACACAAGTAATTCAAATATCAGTTGAGAATGCAGATGCTAATTTAGCAGCTAAGATTGCTAATGAAATAAGAGCAGTATTTACTAATAGAGTAGCTGAAATATATGATATGGAAAATATAAAACCGCTAGATGATGCTAAAATTCCAACTTCACCAAGTAACATAAATCACAAAAAAGATATTATTATGTTCGCAGCGATAGGTGTAGTAGTAGCAATAGCATATGTTATAATTGCTGATTTGCTAGACAATACTGTAAAAACAGCAAAGGATATAGAAAGTATCACAGGTCTGCCAGTACTTGCAGAAATACCACTTTGTGATTTTACAAACGGAAGAGGAAGGAGAAAATAAATGAAGAAGGAAGTAATAACACAAGCAGATCCAAAATCACCAGTATCAGAAGTTTTTAGGGCATTGAGAACAAACTTACAGTTTATGAATAGGTTAGGAAAAGCGCAAACAATGTTAATTACAAGTACAGTTCAAGCAGAAGGAAAAAGCTGGGTTTCAGCGAACCTAGCAACAGCTTTTGCACAAACTGGTAGAAAAGTAGTTATTGTAGATGCAGATATGAGAAAACCTAGGCAACATAAAATATTTTCTTTAAAAATGTGCCCAGGACTTTCAAACTATCTATCAGAAGTAAATGAACTAGGAAGAAGAGAAAAGTTTAGTTATATGGACTGTATTCAAAAAACTGAAGTAGAAAACTTGTCTTTGCTTCCATCTGGAAATATACCACCTAATCCATCAGAATTATTACTTACTGAAAAACTAGAAGAATTAATAAAAGGATTAGAAAATGAATATGAAGTAATTATCTTTGATGGAGCACCATGCCTACTTGTTACAGACTCTACAATCATATCAAGAATGGTGGACTCAACCGTTTTAGTAGTAAGTCATAAATATACAAAAGTAGATGATTTAAAAGAAGCTAAAAAGAGAATAAAAAGTGTAGGCGGAAAACTTATAGGTGTTGTATTAAATAGAGTAGAAATATCAAGTAAAAAATATGCAAATAAGTACTATTATGCCAATAATATGGGACCATCTACTAATGTAAAAAGGGCTAAACATAGAGAAAGTAATGAAGAGGTAGAAGAAGTAAAACCAAGAAAAGAATATGAATACATAAAACCAAAAAAAGAAATTAAAGAAGATAAAGATTATACAAGATTAAAACAAGAGAAAAGTGAGGATAAAAAAAGAGAAGAAAAAATAATACAAGACTATATAGATGATAAAGTAGAAGATACAGAAAGAAAAATTATGGAAGAAATAGAAAAAGAAAAGGGCAAACGATTTGCTACTGTAAAAGAAGTACCGTCAGATAAAGCAAGAGAAATCTTAGAGAGTATCAATAATTATAAGTAGGTGATAAAATGATTGATATACATACACATATTCTACCAAACATAGATGATGGTTCGGCAAGCATAGATGAAACTTTTAAAATGTTACATGAAGCTTATGAGGCGGGTTTTACAGAAATTTGTGCAACATCTCATTATATAGAAGGGCAATATGAATTTAATAGTCTTGATAGAAAATGCATAATAGAAGCTTTGCAAAAGAAGCTCGACCAAGAAGAAACAAGTATTAAGTTGTATAATGGAGCAGAAGCATATATTTCAGAAGAAATGCCAGAACTTGTAAAGGAAGGAATAATTCCAACTATAGCAAATAGTAAATATGTACTTTTTGAATTACCCTTAAATTCAAAAGTAATGTATATCGATGATGTTATTGAGAGACTTATTGGGATGGGTAATATTCCAATAATTGCTCATCCAGAAAGATATAGAATAGTACAAGAAAATCCTAGCATAGCAATAGATTGGATTATGCAAGGAGCTTTCTTGCAAGCTAATTATGCAAGTATTGTGGGTAGATATGGAAATGATTCAAAAGAAACTTTATTAAAACTTTTAGATGCTAATGCAATTCATTTTTTGGGGACTGATACTCACAGAAAAAATAGTATTTATGTAAAAATGGATGATATTATAAAAGAGTTCAAGAAAAAAATAGGAGATGATAGATTAAAAATCTTAAGTGAAACTAATCCTAGAAATGTATTAAATAGTATAGAATTTGAACCAGAAACACCTAAAAAAATTAAAAAGAAATTGTTTAGATGAACTTTAATTAAATTAAGGTTCATCTTTTACTTGAAAAAAGACGTTGTTTAGATAAGAAAAATCACGGAATGAAACATGAAAAAGTCACGGAATAAAAACGCAAAAAACCACGGAACGAGCTTGACAAAAATCACGGAATAATATAAAATGATATATGATAGAATATTAAGTATAAATAGGTGGGTGGACATGGAAATTAAAAATTATAAAAGAAGAATAGTTGATGAAAAAATAGAACACTACTTAAAATTATTTGGTGCAATTTGTATAGAAGGGCCAAAATATTGTGGCAAAACATGGGCTGGGCGCTATCATTCAAACAGTGAAATATTGTTACATAAAACAACAGGGGGAACATCAAACAATGTAGAACTTGCTAAAATATCTCCATCATTGATTTTAGAAGGAGAGAAGCCAAAATTGATTGACGAATGGCAAGAAGCAACAAACTTATGGGATGAAATTAGAGCTGACGTTGATAGAACAGGTTTGAAAGGACAATATATTTTAACAGGGTCTTCTACGCCAAATAGAAAAGGAATATCACATAGTGGAGCAGGAAGATATGGAAAGATACACTTAAGAACAATGAGTTTATATGAGTCAGGAGATTCGACTGGTGATGTATCGCTTAAAGATTTATGCAATAATAAATTGGAACAAAAATTAACAGGAGAAGTAGACTTAAGGAAACTTGCGGGACTAATAATTAGAGGAGGATGGCCAGCTAATATTGAATATTCTCCTAAAGACTCTAGTGATGCAATAGATGAATATATAAAACTAATTATTGATGATGATTTAATAAGGTTAGATGGTGTAAATAGAGACAAACATAAGGTAAGATTATTATTAAAATCTTTAGCTAGAAATGAAAGTACAACTGTTTCTAATATGACATTAAAAAAAGATATAAATGACGTAGATAATGAAGATATAGATATAGATACATTATCTTCATATCTTAATGCATTAGATAAACTATATTTACTAGATAATGATGAACCATTTTCTTCTAATATTCGTTCATCTATAAGGGTTAAACAAGCAGAAAAAAGACATTTTGCTGATCCATCTATAGCGTGTGCATTATTAAACATAAAAGAAGAAAATAAATTGATAAATGATTTAGAAACATTTGGATTTTTATTTGAAGCAATGGTTGAAAGAGATTTAAAAATATATGCAGATAGTTTTAATGCTAAGTGTTACCATTACCAGGATTACCAAAATAGAGAAATTGACAACGTCATAGAGTTAGAAAATGGAGAATGGTGTGCATTTGAAATAAAACTTGGTGTGAACAAAATTGAACAAGGAGCGAACAATTTGTTAAATTTAAAAAGAGATATAGAAGCTGAGAATGGAAGAGCTCCATCAGTTCTTTGTGTAATATGTGGACTTTCGAATGCAGCCTATAAAAGACCGGATGGAGTATATGTTGTACCAATTACAGCTCTCAAACCATAATGCCAAAAAAGAAATGAATTTGAAATATAGTAGAAGAAATTTCCTTGACATTAAAAAATATATAGTGTAAAATACAAATCAGACAAAAAAACTAGAAATAAAAAGAAGAAGAAAAGGATTCCTGCAATGGTATCCTTTTTAAAAGCTTTACATAACATGAAAGGAGAAGAAAAAATGATAAAAAAACTAGCAAGTTATATTAAAGATTACAAAAAAGAAAGTATATTAACACCAATATTTGTAATTTTAGAAGTAATAATGGAAGTAATAATTCCATTACTTATGTCACGAATAATAGACATAGGAATACCAAATAATGATATTAATTACATATTAAGAATAGGAATAATGCTTACAATATCAGCAATAATGTCATTAGCATTTGGAGTATTATCTGGAAGATTTGCGGCAAAAGCTTCATCAGGATTTGCCAAAAACTTAAGACAAGCGATGTTTTACAAGATTCAAGATTACTCATTTGAAAATATAGACAAATTTTCAACATCAAGCTTAATTACAAGATTAACAACAGATGTAACTAATGTACAATTCGCATATATGATGATTATAAGAATATTAATAAGAGGACCAGTAATGTTAATTGCCTCACTACTTATGGCGTTTAGCATAGATGCTAGACTTTCTTCTGTATTTTTAGTATCAATTCCTATTCTAGGAGTAGCATTATTTTTCATTGCAATTAAAGCACATCCAAAATTTGAAAAGGTTTTCAAAAAATATGATAAATTAAACAGAGTTGTACAAGAAAACGTTGGAGGAATCAGGGTTGTAAAAGCTTATGCAAATGAAAAACACGAAGAAGAAAAATTCAAAGAAGTAAATAACGAAGTATTCACAAACTTTAAAGCAGCAGAAAAAATAATTGCATTTAATAGCCCAATTATGCAGTTTGTAATATATTTCTCAGTATTAATAATTTCATGGATAGGAGCTAGATTTATAATTGGCGGAACACTTCAAACTGGTGAACTATCTAGTTTAATAACATATGCTTGGCAAATACTTATGAGCCTAATGCTTTTATCTATGGTATTTGTAATGGTAATAATGGCACAATCTTCAGCAGAAAGAATAATAGAAGTATTAGATGAAGAGCCAACTATTAAGAATAAAGATAAAGCAATAAAAACAATAAAAGATGGTTCAATTACTTTTGAAAATGTAAGTTTTGCATATAGTGATGAAAAAGACCCTAATAAATATGCATTAAAAGATATTAACCTAGAAATCAAATCAGGTGAAACAATTGGAATTATAGGAGGAACAGGAAGCTCAAAATCTACTTTAGTACAATTAATTCCTAGACTATATGATGCAAGCAAAGGAGCTGTAAAAGTAGGGGGAGTTAATGTTAAGGATTATGATATAGAATCTTTACGTGACTCAGTTGCAATGGTTTTACAAAAGAATGTCCTATTCTCAGGAACAATAGCAGAGAACTTAAGATGGGGTAATAAGAATGCAGATGAAGAAGAATTAGTTAATGCCTGTAAACTAGCACAAGCGGATGGTTTTATACAAGAATTTCCAGCAAAATATGAAACTAAAATAGAACAAGGTGGAACAAACGTATCTGGAGGACAAAGGCAAAGAATTTGTATAGCAAGAGCGCTACTTAAAAAACCAAAAATTTTAATACTAGATGATTCAACTAGTGCTGTTGATACAAAAACAGATAGTTATATAAGAAAAGCTTTTAGAGAAGAAATTCCAAATACAACTAAAATAATAATTGCTCAAAGAGTAACTTCAATTGAGGATGCTGATAGAATAATAGTACTTGATGAAGGGAAAATAAATGGAATTGGAACTTCAGAAGAACTACTTAAAACTAACGAAATATATAGAGAAGTGTACAATTCACAAATGAAAGGAGGAGAAGATGATGAGTAAAAATACCAAGAAAAAAAGTAATATTAATTTTAAAACAGTAAAAAGACTGTTAAAATATGCAACTAGTGTATACAAATTTCAATTTGTAATTGTAATAATTAGTATTATTGTAAGCTCAATTGCAAATGTTATGGGAATTCAATTTTTAAAAACATTAATAGATGAATACATCACTCCTCTTTTAGGAACCGAAAATCCAGATTTTGGTCCACTATTTATGGCAGTGTTAGGTATGGGTGCAATGTACCTAATAGGAATAACAGCAACATATGTGTACAATAGATTGATGATAAATATTTCACAAGGTGTTTTAAGAAAAATACGTTCAGATATGTTCAATCATATGCAAACTCTACCTATAAAATATTTTGACACACATTCACACGGCGAAATAATGAGTACTTATACAAACGATGTTGATACTTTAAGAGAAATGCTTAGCCAAAGTATACCTCAAGTATTTTCAGCAGTTATAACAATGATAAGTATTTTTATATCAATGATTGTTACTAATGTTTACTTGACATTTATTGTTCTTGGAATGGTAGTTTTAATGATATTCATAGCAAAATATTTAGGAGGAAATAGTTCTAAATATTTCGTTAAACAACAAGAAGATATTGGAAAAGTAAATGGTTATATTGAAGAAATGATAGAAGGACAAAAAGTTGTAAAAGTATTTAACTATGAAGATGAGTCAAAAGAAAAATTTGACAAAATAAATGAAGACTTATGTGACAGTAGTACAAATGCTAATATGTATGCCAATGTATTAATGCCTTGTATAATGAATATTGGAAATTTAGGATATGTATTTATTGCAATCATTGGTGGAATTTTATCTGTAAACAATATATTAACAATAGGAAGTATAGCAGCATTTTTACAATATATAAAATCATTTACAAACCCAATAGGTCAAGTTTCTCAAGAAATGAATTATATGATTATGGCACTAGCAGGAGCTGAAAGAATATTTGCTTTAATAGATGAAGAACCAGAAGTAGACGAAGGTTATGTAACTTTAGTAAATGCAAAAATGGAAAACGGAAAACTAGTAGAAGCAAAAGAAAGAACAGGTCTTTGGGCTTGGAAACATCCACACCATGACGGAAGAGTTACATATCAAAAACTATGTGGACACGTAGAATTTGAAAATGTAGATTTTGGATATGTTCCTAATAAAATGGTACTTCATGATATTACACTAGAAGCAAAAGAAGGCCAAAAAGTATCATTTGTTGGTGCAACAGGTGCAGGAAAAACAACAATAACAAATTTAATAAACCGTTTCTACGATATACAAGAAGGAAAAATTAGATATGATGGAATTAACATAACTAAGATAAAGAAAGAAGATTTAAGAAAATCACTAGGAATGGTATTACAAGATACAAGCTTATTCACAGGAACTATAAAAGATAATATAAGATATGCAAATTTAGAGGCAACAGACGAAGAAGTTGTAGCAGCAGCGAAATTAGCTAATGCTGACCATTTTATAAGAAACTTACCAGAAGGATATGATACAGTAATATCTGGAAGTGGAGAAGGTTTGTCACAAGGTCAAAGACAATTATTATCAATTGCAAGAGCAGCATTATATAATCCACCAGTATTAATATTGGATGAAGCTACATCTAGTATAGATACTCGTACAGAACAAATTGTTCAAAAAGGTATGGATGGCTTAATGAAAGGAAGAACTGTATTTGTAATAGCACATAGATTGTCAACTATAAGAAACTCTGAACTAATTATGGTATTAGACCATGGTAGAATACTAGAAAGAGGAAACCATAAAGAGCTTATAGCTAAAAAAGGAATGTATTATGCTTTATATACAGGTGCGATTGAAATAGACTAAAATTGAGAGGAAAAATCAAATGAATATTGTAGAAATTATTGCAAATGAATTAAATGTTAAAGAAAATCAAGTGGAAAAAACTATTGAACTTATAGATAGTGGTAATACAATTCCATTTATTGCAAGATATAGAAAAGAAGTAACTGGAGGACTAAGTGACGAAGTTTTAAGAAACTTAGACGAAAGATTAAAATATTTAAGAAACCTTGAAGAAAGAAAAGAAGAAGTAAAAACCTCAATAGAAAATCAAGGAAAGCTAACAGATGAAATTGTAAAAAATCTGGAAATAGCGCAAACTCTAACAGAAGTAGAGGATATATATAGGCCATACAAGCAAAAGAAAAAGACAAGAGCAACAGTTGCCAAAGCGAAAGGTTTAGAACCACTAGCTCAAATTATTAAAGAGCAAAAGGAAACTAAACCACTTGAAGAAATTGCAAAAGAATTCATTAATGATGAAGTAAAAACTGTAGAAGAAGCTATTGGTGGTGCAAAAGATATTATTGCAGAAGATATTTCTGATGATGCAGAATATAGAAAGCAAATAAAGAAAATTTACTATAGAGAAGGAATTATACATACTAAAAATGCTAAGGAAGAAAATCCTACATATAGTATGTATAACGACTATAGTGAAAAAATTAGCACTATCCCTAGCCATAGAATTTTAGCAATAAATAGAGGAGAAAACGAAGAATTTCTAAAAGTATCTTTAGAAAAACCTGCAGATAAAATTATAGGTTTAATAGCAAAAAGAGTGATTAAAAATCCTAGATATGAAAAAATACTTCTTGAAACAATCGAAGATAGTTTTAAAAGACTTATTGAGCCATCTTTAGATAGGGAGATTAGGTCTGACTTGACTGAAAAAGCAGATAAACAGGCGATTGAAGTATTTGGAAAAAATGCAAAACAATTGTTACTAGGAGCACCTTTAAAAGGTTTGACAGTATTAGGTTTTGACCCAGCATATAGAACAGGATGCAAATTAGCTGTTATAGACGAGACTGGAAAAGTATTAGATACAGGAGTAGTTTATCCAACAGAGCCACAAAATGATATAGAAGGAGCAGAAAAAGAGCTTATTAGACTTATTGCAAAAGATAATATACAGATGATAGCAATAGGTAATGGAACAGCATCAAGAGAGTCTGAAATCTTTGTTTCTAATACTTTGAAAAAAGTGAAAGAACAATTTAATAAAGACGTATATTATACAATAGTTAGTGAAGCGGGAGCTTCTGTATATTCTGCTTCTAAACTTGCAACAGAAGAATATCCTGACTTAAATGTTTCATTAAGAGGAGCAATTTCAATAGCAAGAAGATTACAAGACCCACTTGCTGAATTTGTGAAAATAGACCCAAAAGCAATAGGAATTGGACAATATCAACATGATGTTGACCAAAAGAAATTATCTGAAAGTCTAACAGGAGTGGTAGAAGATGCAGTAAATACAGTAGGTGTTGACGTAAACACAGCAACAGCATCACTCCTTTCATATGTTTCTGGAATAAATAAAACAATAGCAAAAAATATTGTAAAATATAGAGATGAAAATGGTAAACTAAAAGAAAGAAAAGAACTTTTAAAAGTACCTAAATTAGGAAATGTAGCTTATGAACAGTGTGCGGGATTCATCAGAATACCAGGCGGAAAAAATCCATTAGAAATTACGGCAGTCCATCCAGAAAGTTATGAAGCAGCTGAAAAACTATTAAATAAAATTGGATACAAAAAAGAAGATTTATTAGAAAAAGATAAATTAGAAGAGATAAGAAAGAAATTAAGTGGAGTAAAAGTAAAAGAACTTTCAAAAGAACTAGATATTGGAGAGATGACTTTAGAAGATATAATCAAAGAACTTTCAAAGCCAGGAAGAGACCCAAGAGAAGATATGCCAAAACCAATACTTAGAAATGATGTCCTAAAATTTGAGGACTTACAAGAAGAAATGGTATTAACAGGAACTGTAAGAAATATAACTGATTTTGGAGCGTTTGTAGATATTGGCGTAAAACATGATGGACTAGTACATATTTCTGAATTAAGTGATAAATTTGTAAAGAAACCAAGTGATATAGTATCTATTGGAGATATTGTAAAAGTTAGAGTCATAGGCATCGACAAGGAAAGACAAAAAGTGAAGCTATCAATGAAAAATATTGGTTAAAATATGTCAAGGAATAATCCTTGACATATATATTTTTTATAAATATAATATGGATATAATTTAAGGAGAAAAATACAAATGCTTTTACCAGATGAACATGTGAATAAAATTACAGATATAACAATAAAAATGTTAAAAAAGAACAATATAGAATATATGTTTTTAGATTCAGATAACACACTTATAGACTTAGATAGGAATCCACTTGAAGGATTACAAGAATGGATTCAAAAGCTGAAAGAAAACAATATAAAGTTTTGCATAATTTCAAATAGTATAAAAAAGCGTAAAGTAGAGAAAATAGCGAAAATACTAGATATACCTTATGTGTACTTTGCACTAAAACCAACTAAAATTGGTTTTAAAAGAGCAAAAAAATTGATGAATATTCAGAACAATGAAAAGATTGCAGAAGTTGGGGACCAGATATTTACTGATGTCCTAGGTGCAAAAAGAATGAAAATGTTTTCAATATTAACAAATCCAATTTGTGAAGAAAAAGTAAAATTGAACAATATAAAAAGAAAATTGGAAAAAAGAATTTTAAAGAATTATAGTGCAAAATAGTGAGAGGAGATTAATTAAAATGTACATAAATGAAATTCATATATTATATTATTTTTTTATAGGACTATTAGGGCTGGGAGTAGGACAATTGCTAGACTGGGCAACAATAAGAATGAGTAATCACAAACCAATATTAAGCAAAGACTTCTATAAGGTATACATAAAAGACATGAAACTAAATTATAAATTCATGTATATAACTGCAATTATATATGTTGTGCTATTATTTATATGTGGGTGGAATTTAGAATTAATAAAATATTTACTTGTTGCGCCATTGTTAGTATCAGCATTTGCAATAGACTATAAAGAGCAAATCATACCAAATAGATTAACTTTAACACTATTTGAAATAGGTCTATTATTTGCTTTTATTGAAGGAACTGGAGGATTAAGTATATTAATAGACAAATTATTAGGATTAGCAATTGGAGGAGGAATATTCTTAATCATCACATTGTTAGGTGGACTTATTGCAGGAAAAGAAGCAATGGGCTTTGGTGATGTTAAATTAATGGGAGCTCTAGGAATAATTTTTGGAGCATACAACATTGTTATAATTTCGATACTAGCATTCTTATTAGCAGCTATAATTAGTATAATTCTAATTGTAAGTAAAAAGAAAAAATCAAATGAATATATTCCATTTGGACCATTTATAGTTATAGCAACATTTTTAGTAATGTTCATACCTGAACATATTATGTTAATAGCCCTACTTAAAATATTTACATTAGGAACATATAAATTGTAGATAGAAAGATAGTGATTAAATGAATTATAAAATTAGATGTATAAGAGAAAAAATGAAACTATTAAATATACAGGGGTTAATAATATCTAATCCTATTAATATTAGGTATATTCTAGGAATACCGGTAGAAGGGAAAATTTTAATAGCGGATAGAGAAAATATATTTGTAACAGATGCAAGATATATTGAAGAAGTAAACAGATTTTTAACAATAAACGATGAGTTTGTAATATATGATGCCAAAGATATTTCTGATGCAGACAATCAAAACTTTTTTCAAAATTGTGAAAACGTCGGATTTGAAGAAAATTATGTAACCTTTGCAGAGTATGAAAACATAATTCGAAAATATAGAATAAAAAACATGGAAGAGACAGAAGGCATTATTGAAAAAATGAGAATGGTAAAAGACGAAGATGAAATAAGTAAAATTGAAAAAGCCTGTGAGATAACAGATAAATGTTTTGATTATATAACTTCTTTCATAAAAATTGGAATGACAGAAAAGCAAATAGCACTTGAAATACAAAAATATTTTTTAGAGAATGGAGCAGAAGGAGAAGCTTTTGAAACAATTGTTGCTTCTGGTGAAAATTCTTCTAAACCACATGCTGTGCCAAGTGATAAAATAATAAGGGAAGGAGACCCAATTACTATAGACTTTGGTGCAAAATATAAAGGATATTGTGCAGATATGACAAGAACAATTTTTGCGGGATATGTAAATGAACAAATGAAAGAAACGTATGAACTTGTGCTTAGAAATCAATTAAGAGCTACTAAAGAAATAAAAGAAGGAACTAGTTGTAAAATGCTTGCTAGAAGTGTTGAAAATGAGTTTTATTTATATAACTATTCTTTAATTCATGCCTTGGGCCATGGAGTAGGATTAAGTGTTCATGAACTACCAATTTTGAGCCATAATTCACAATTATCATTAAAAGAAGATATGGTAGTTACAAATGAACCTGGAATTTATATACCTGGTAAATATGGAATAAGACTAGAAGATACCATTAGAGTTGGTAGAAATGAACCAGAAGTATTAACAAAATCAACTAAGGATATAGTAATTATTTAGATTATATACTTAATTTTTTGTTTCTTACTGTCGCTGATAAATTCCTTAAACTCTCAAGCTTCAAATTGTGTTAAACTGTAAAATTTAAATATATTATGCAATAAAAAACTAATATTGATTATTGTTCCCGGTACGAGGACGTTACCGTACAGCTCACTCCAAGCCTTCGCTCGCTTTGAACAATAATCAATATTAGTTTTTTTTATAACATCAAAACATTGCAACATTATAGCACTAAAAAATTTACACAATTTTCACAAATCAACAGAATATACAAAATATTCTTAAATTGGATAAAAATAATACAATTTTTTTAGCGCAACCTATTGAAAATATTTGAATTTATTGTTATGATATCAATGATTTATAATACTAAAAAGGACGATTAAGATGATAGAATTTAGAAATGTTAGTAAAAAATATGATACGGGAACAGAAGCAATACATAATGTTAATTTTAAAATAAACAAAGGAGAATTTGCATTCCTAGTAGGAAGTTCAGGCTCAGGAAAGTCAACTATAATAAAACTAATATTAAAAGAAGAAGAACCTACATCAGGAAATATAATTATAAACGGAAAAGATACTACATTCTTAAAACCTAGTAGAGTTCCATTCTTAAGAAGAAGTATGGGAATAGTGTTCCAAGACTTTAGATTATTACCAGATAAAACAGTATATGAAAATGTTGCATTTGCGATGTATGTTGTAAAAGCAACACCAAAACATATAAGAAGACAAGTACCAATGGTATTATCTCTAGTTGGATTAAGTAATAAAGCAAAAGTATATCCAAATGAATTATCTGGTGGAGAACAACAGAGAGTTGCTTTAGCTAGAGCTATAGTAAATAACCCATCAATGCTAATTGCAGACGAACCAACAGGTAACTTGGATCCAAATACAGCATGGGATATTATGGAACTATTAAATGATATTAATTTAAGGGGTACAACAGTAGTTGTTGCAACTCATGCGAAAGATATAGTAGACAAAATGAATAAAAGAGTTATAAGAATAGATCAAGGAAATATTGTAAGAGACGAAAAAGGTGGATATGATGAGGTATAATGTAATTAGTTATTTAATAGGAGAAGGTTTTAAAAGCACATTTAAACAAAAGAAAATGACTAGTGCTTCCATAATAATAATGTGCGCAACAATGTTTATATTCGGACTTTTCTTTGTAATAGGTGAAAATGTAAACAGTGTTATACAACAAATAGAAGAGCAACAAGGAATACAAATATTTATAGATGAAGAGGCAACAGAGACAGATATAGAAACACTAGGAAACGAAATAAGAAATATAGATGGAGTAAATAAAGTAACGTTTGTAAGTAAAGAGGATGCTCTAAATTCAGTAAAAGAAGTATTTGATGATAACCAAGGCTTACTAGAAGGATGGGATGAAGAAAATCCATTCCCAGCATCATACTTTGTAACATTAACAGATTTATCACTTAATGAACAAGTACAAGAAAAAATATATGCTTTAGATAATGTTGATGAAATAGCGAGTGAAAATAATACAATTAATAGATTACAAGAATTAGCAAATGGCATTCAAATTATGACAGTTATAATATTAGCTTTATTAATTATAATATCAATCTTTATTATCTCTTATACAATAAAATTAACAGTACATGCAAGAAGAAGAGAAATATCAATAATGAAATATGTTGGTGCAACAAATGGTTTTATAAGAGGACCATTCATAGTAGAAGGTATAATTATAGGACTTATATCTGCAATTATTACTTTAATAATTTTAGGACTAAGCTATAATGCAGTTATGGGAGGAATAGGAGAATCAGTATTAATACAATCAATAGGAATTGGACTATTAAGTTTCTCAGAAATGTTCTTCTTAGTACTAACAGTTTACTTAGTATTAGGAATTGGAATAGGTATATTAGGAAGTGTTATTTCAATGAGAAAGTATTTGAAAGTTTAATAAAAGTGGAGGTAATTATATGTTAAAAAAAGTAGTAACAATTTTTGCTATAATAGGAGTACTTCTGGCATATACTAGTATAAGTATAGGTGCAACACAATCTGACATAGATGAATTAAATGAACAAAAAGAAAATGCCCAAAACGAATTAGAAGGAGTTCAAGATAAAAAAGAAACAGCATCTGATGAATTAGACCAAATAAATGCTCAAATATCAGATATTCAATCTGAAATAGCCTCTCTTGATAATCAATTAAATACTCTAAATACATCAATAGACCAGAAACAAAAAGATATAGAAGAAAAACAAGCAGAATTAGAAAGAAAAGAAGAATTATTAAAAGATAGACTTGTTGCTATGTACAAAAATGGCGGAACATCTTATTTAGATGTATTGCTTGGTTCAAGTAACTATGTAGAGATGTTTACAAAATATAATGCAGTAAAAACAATAGCAGAAAAAGATACACAGCTTATAAACGAAGTGTCTGAACAAAAGGCTACTATAGAAACAGAAAAAGCAGAACTAGAAAGTTCAAAAGTAGAAGTAGAGAATGTAAAAAAAGAAAAAGATGCAAAAAACGCACAATTAAAGGCAGCTCAAGTATCAAAACAAAACACAATTAATAATTTGTCAGAAGAAGAGAAAAAATTACAACAAACAATTGCAGAATTCGAAGCTGCAATAGAAAAAGCTCAAGAAGAAATCAGAAATAGCACAGATAATGTTATTAATTCAGGTGGAGGATATGAAGGAAGCTTTGATGGAGGAAGATTTGAATGGCCTTTATCATACAGTTATAATAGAATAACTTCCATATTTGGAAACAGAACTGCTCCAACAGCAGGAGCTTCAACAAACCACGGAGCAATAGATATAGGTGTAAGTTATGTACCTGTTTATGCACCAGCAAATGGTAAAGTAATTTTAGCTGGCTATGTATCAGGTTATGGAAACTACATAATGATTGACCATGGTGGCGGATACTATACAGCTTTTGGACATTTATCTAGATTTAATGTAAGTGTAGGAACAGTAGTTTCAACAGGACAACAAATTGCTACATCAGGAAATACAGGAATCTCAACAGGACCACATTTACATTATGAAGTATATATAGGTGGAAGAGGAAAAGCAAATAGAGTTGACCCATTATTACATACAAATCATCCAAGTTTAATATATAGTTAATATTTAAGGAGGCAAAAAGATAATGAAAAATAAGATAGTTTCTACTGTTATACTGCTAATTGTAGCTATTCTTATATTATCTTCTAGCCTCCACTTTGTTATGGCAGAAGACAATACCATTTCTAATGATACGGTAAATACATTATCTTTAAACGAACAAAAAGAACAAGTAGAACAAGAATTAGAAAAAGCTGAAGAACAATTAACTTATGTTCAAGGAGAACTAAGTGATGCAGTAATTCAAATACAAAAGTTAGATGATAGAATACAAGAATATCAAAAACAATTAGATGAGGTAAATGCAACATATCAAGAATTGCAAGAAAAGGTAAAAAAATCAGAAGAGGAATTAGCAATTGCTCAATCAGAATATGACAAAAAAATGAAATTATTGCAGGATAGACTGGTAGCAATATATAAAAATGGAGATACAACTTATTTAGATGTACTCTTAAACTCAAAAAGCATTATAGACTTCGTATCTAAATATTTTGTAATGGAAAAAATAGTCGAATATGACTCAAAAGTAATAAAACAGTTAGAAGAAAAGAAACAAGAAGTAGAGAAGATTAATAAACAGCTAGAAGAAGATAAGGCAAAAATGAAACTTGCAAAAGTTGAAGCCGAAAAACAGAAAGTAGTATTAACCAATACAAAAACAGTGCACGAAAATTATAAAAATAGTTTGTCTGAGAGTGAAAAACAAATCACAGCGGAAATAGAAAATTATAAAAAACAGCAAGAAGAATTAGAAAATTTAATCAGGTATACAATAGATGGTTCTACTTATGAATTGAAATATTCTGGAGGAGTAATGATATGGCCTACATTAGAGAGCTCATATATTACTTCACCATATGGTTCAAGACTACATCCAATTCAAGGCGTTATAAAAAATCATGATGGAATAGATATAGGTGGAAATACTGGAGACCCCGTATACGCTGCAGCAGATGGGATTGTTATTTATTCTACATTTAATACAGGTGGATACGGAAATATGGTTATGATAGACCATGGATTAAACACAGAAGGCATAAAAATAGTAACATTATATGCACATGGGAATAAATTACTGAAAAATGTTGGAGATACTGTAAAACAAGGAGATATTGTTATGGAAATGGGCTCAACAGGAAATTCAACAGGACCACATGTTCATTTTGAAGTAAGGGAAAATGGTACTCATGTAGATCCAAAAAATTACTTATCAGCAAGTTAAAGAAAGAAGGAATATAAATGAAAAAAAACTCAATATTTAATACTATTATGACAATAATAACAACAGCAATTATTACCATAGTTATTACAACTATAGTTATATATGGAAGAGAAAGCAAAATCGCTGGAACAGAATCATCAATAGGTTCAGCTATGAAATCAAAAGAGCTAGAAGCAAAGCTTACAGCAATAAGAGAAAAAATAGATGATGAATATATTGGAGACATTAATGAAAATGCTTTAATTGAAGGAGCAATAGAAGGATATGTTTCTGGATTGAATGATGTGTACAGTGAGTATCTTACAGTAGATGAAATGTCAGAATTTACTCAAGATTATGAAGGTGAATATGTAGGGATAGGAGTATACATTACTAAAGATACTGAAAATAATGAAATATTGGTATATGGCACAATGCCAAATTCACCAGCACAAGAAGCAGGTTTGCAAACAGGAGACATAATAACAAGTGTTGATGGTGAAGAATGTGATGGAGATGATTATGATACTATTACAAATAAAATAAAAGGAAAAGAAGGAACAACAGTAAAAATAGGAATTATTAGAGATGGACAGGAGCAAACAATAGAAGTACAAAGAAGACATATAGAGATACAGCACGTAACTTCACAAGTACTAGAAAATAATATAGGATATATCTATATTTCAAGTTTTGAAGGAAAAGTATCAGAAGAATTTGAAAAAGCATATGATGATTTAGTAGGAAAGGGAATTACATCATTAATAGTAGACGTCAGAAACAATGGTGGTGGAGTAGTAGATGAATGCTTAGCTATAGCAGAATTAATGACAAATAAAGGCCAAACATTATTAATTGAAGCAGACAAAGATGGAGTAGAAGAAGTAACAAAGGCAGAAAAAGATAAAAAAATCACAATGCCAATAGTTTTACTTGTAAATGAATACTCTGCTAGTGCATCAGAAATATTAGCTGGAATTTTAAAAGAAAATGCAGATAATGCTACTTTAATTGGAAATACTACATTTGGTAAAGGAGTTATACAAACATTATATCCATTATCAGATAATAGTGCTATAAAAATAACAACAGATGAATATTTTACGCCAAATCATAATAAAATAAACGGAATAGGTGTAGAACCAGATATTAAAGTGGATAATTATACTTTTGACGGGACATTAGATTTAGAAGCAGATACTCAATTAAAAAGAGCTATAGAAGAATTAAAATAAAAAATGTTACAATTTACAACGAGTATGAAATGCTTTACAATTGTATATTCAAGTTCTTGCAGTTTCGCGCAGCTTGGAGGACTTTATGTCCGACAGCAAGAAACAAAAGAACTTTGAATATACAATTATATGAATTTAATAAAAGGCGGTTACTATTCACAGCTACCAGCTCAAAAAGTATGTAATATTAGTGTAACCAAAAC
>CAKNIZ010000005.1 GCA_930980855.1 uncultured Clostridium sp. | reverse complement strand
CATTATATCAAAGGATTCTCAATTTTTCTATTCCGATACCATTTTACACTATTTTAATAATTAGTAAATTGACAAATTTCATTTTTAAGTATATAAAATAAATAGAATTATATAAGGAAGGGAAAAATGAAAATGCTTCAAAGCCTTGGCGCTGTATATATATATATATATATATCGTAGGATTTAATAAAATAACATTACGTAAACGTAGTAAAGCTATGTATTTTAAGCGAATTTAAAATTCGTTTAAGTGCATAGCTTTTTTGCGTGTTGTATAAAAAATGAAAAGAGGAGAGAAAATTAAAATGCAGAAGAAGAACAAGAATTTAAAAAATAAGGTGATAATAACAGTTGGCATTGTAACGATTATAGTATTGATAAGTATAATAGTAATACAAAATGTAATAATTAATAATGGAGTAGAAGAAAATAATTATTTGGCATCTGGAAATTCAAACTCAGAATTGTTAGCAGAGTATATAAAAAAGGGAATAACAATAGGAGGAATAACAGGAACACTAGAAAGTTTAGATACATCAGATGCAACAGCCACTGCAGAGGATATACTAAAAGGAGAAACAGCATATGTAGATGGAAATAAAATAACTGGAATATTAGAATTATTAAATACATCAGACGCAACAGCAACAGCAGCAGACATAGTAAGTGGAAAAACTGCATATGTGAATGGTGGAAAAGTAACAGGAACGTTATCTGCATATAAATATGCTACAGGAAGTTGTGAAACTAATTATGTTCGTAGTTATGGAGGAAAATGGTGTACAGTAACTGGACTAACGTTCAAACCTTTTATGGTCATAATTACTGGCAACAGTGATGATGAAGGAGAAGGTTTTGCTTGCGTAATTGATAAGAGTATTACTGGATGCTATTATGGTGGAGGTTATTCATCAGAACAATATAATAATGGACAGGCGTTAAATGCTACTTTTTCAAATGGAGGATTCACAATAACTAATGCAAGTAGTACATATATTACAGAATTAAAAGGGGCAAAGTTTTACGCTGTTGGAAATTAATAGAATTAGTAAATTTAAGAAGTGGATTTATCTAAGGCTACAAAAAATTACATAAATAGTTGGATTAATGAAATAGCATTCTAGAAAAATAGAAAAAATACATGTATTGACAAATGTAAATTTTAATTATATAAAAATGAATAGAAAATTTATAAGAAGGAAAAAAGAAAAATGCTCCAAAGTCTTGCAGATGTGTATATACAGAGAATAATTCAACAGAATAACATTACGTAAAGGTGACAAAGCTATGTATTTTAAGCGGATGTAAAGCTCGTTTAAAGTACATAGTTTTTAGATTAAAAATTAAATTTTTTTAACAAAAATTAAATAATTTAAATAATTAATTAAAAAATGGTGTTTATGAACTTTTTAAATTATTAATTTATAGTCGAAACTTCTGTGAAAAATAAAAAAGATTAGAGTACAATCGAAACTTTTGACAAAACTTTAATAAAGTGTTATAATATAACTAGTTATAGAAAGGGAAGAGTTTATGATAAAACGTGAAATGTATTTAAAAAAATTAAGAGATTCATATGACAGCGAACTTATAAAAATAATCGTGGGAGTTAGACGTTCTGGAAAATCAGTATTGTTGACGCAAATAATGGATGAATTGATTGAAAAAGGAATAAAAGAAGATCATATAATATATATTAACTTTGAAGATTATGATTATACAGATTATACGGAACCAAAAAAATTTAATGAATATGTAAAAAGTAAAATTCAAGATAAAGAAAAATATTACTTATTTTTTGATGAAATACAAAATGTAAAAGATTTCGAAAAAGTAATAAATTCTTTTAGAGCTACTATGAATGTGAGTATATTTATAACTGGTTCTAATAGTAAAGTTCTTTCTGGCGATTTATCAACATATTTAGTAGGAAGATATATTAGTATAAAAATTATGCCATTTACATTTGCGGAATATTTAGAATTGCAAAAAGAAAAAGGAATAACAAAAGATAAAGAAGAGCTATTCCTAGAATATATGGAATGGGGGGGAATGCCTCAAATATATAATACTACTAGTATTCAAGAAAGAAAAATGTATTTGAGAGATTTATATAATACGGCAATTTTAAAAGATATTGTTGAAAGAAATAGTATTAAAGATGTAAATCTCCTAAATAGAGTAATTCAATTTATTATGGAAAATATTGGAGGAGTAATATCTGCTAATTCTATAACAAAATTTTTAAAAGGAGATAATATTACAACTAGCGTTGACACTGTTTTAAATTATATTGAATATATAAATAATTCCATGATTGCAAGTAAAGCAAGTAGATATAACATAAGAGGAAAAGAAGTGATGACATTACTTGAAAAATATTATTTAGTAGATTTAGGATTATTACAGTTGAAAAGTTCGCCAATTGAAAAGAAAGTAGGAGGAAGACTAGAAAATATAGTTTATAATGAATTATTAGCTAGAGGATATGACGTATATATTGGTAAAACTGATAATGGAGAAATAGATTTTGTTGTAGATAATTTTGGAGATAGATTTTATATTCAAGTAGCAGATTATCTATCATCAGATGATGTAGTAAAAAGAGAATTTGGAGCATATAAAAGTGTAGAAGATAATTTTCCAAAGTATGTAATAACTATGGATAAAATAAATTATAGCCAAAATGGAATTATTCATAAAAATATAATAGAATGGTTGTTAGAAAAGTAAGTTGACAATAAATAAAAATAAGTATATAAAATAGTTGTAGAAAAAATTAAAAGGAGAAATAAGAAAATGCCTGAAAGCCTTGCAGCTGTATATATATATATATATATATCGTAGGATTTAATAAAATAAGATTACGTAAACGTAGTAAAGCTATGTATTTTAAGCGAATGTAAAATTCGTTTAAGTGCATAGCTTTTTTGTGCGTTATATAAAAAAGAAAAATAGAGAATTAATTAAGAAAGGAAAAGTTAAAAGTGAGAAATAAAAATTTAAGAAACAAAATAATAGTATTAATTTCCATAATAATAGTAATAATATTAATAAGCATAATATTCGTTCATAATGGAATATTAAAAGAAGAAGTAAAAGAAAATGGCTATTTAGCATCAGGAAACGCAAATTCAGAATTAATAGCAAACAATATAAAAAAAGGAGTAACAATAGGAGGAATAACAGGCACATTAGAAAGTTTAGATACATCAGATGCAACAGCCACTGCAGAGGATATACTAAAAGGAGAAACAGCATACGTAGATGGAAATAAAATAATCGGAATATTAGAATTATTAAATACATCAGACGCAACGGCTACAGCAGCAGATATAGTAAGTGGGAAAACTGCATATGTGAATGGAGAGAAAGTAACTGGAACTTTATCGGCATGTAAATATGCAGTAGGTAAATGCAAAACTAACTATGTAGTTATTGAGGAAAGTAGTGAAACAGAATGGTGTACAGTATCTGGATTAGATTTTACCCCCAAATGTGTATTTGTGATAGGAGCAGATTATTATACTAGTCCAGGAATATGCCAAGTATTAGCTTTTGGTATTTCACCGGATTTTATATCAATACCAAATTATTTAAATAATGCAGGATATTTTTTCTTTGATTATTATAATTCATATGATTATAATTATTATGATATGAATTTTGAGTCTTGGTATGGAGGTTTTAGATTTTCAGCTGATGAATATGCTCCTTCTATGGACTATACAGATGATAAAAATCAAACTACATATATTGCTTTAGGGTTATAAAAACTATGAAAGGAAATCTCATAAAAATTATTAGAGATTTCCTTAAAATTTTTGTCGAATTTTGTCGTACGATTATACTTGACATATTATGGAAAATATTGTATATTAGAAATATCATAAAACAAGGACAAGAAAATGATATTTTATTTCATATTATTTTTTTCAATATTTTATTTGGTCAAAAAAATTATTTCAAAAATAATTGCCAAGAAAATAATAAAAAAAAATAATTTTAATATTTAGTTTTTATTTTTGTAGAGGAAACATTTTTGAATGCTTAGTTCGATTCCTCGATAATGTTTATTCAAAAAAATTATTCCTAATTTTAGTGCCCCCCAATACAAATAGAAATATTTTGTTTCCTCTACAAGTTAATATATTATTTATGATAAGTTTCATTATTATTAATTTTAAAAGCTCTATATATTTGTTCTAATAAAAATACCCTAATTAATTGGTGTGGAAATGTCATTTTAGAAAAACAAATAGACTCATTACATATTTGTCTAATATTATCATTAAAACCTAAAGAGCCACC
This sequence comes from uncultured Clostridium sp., assembly GCA_930980855.1. Classification (GTDB taxonomy): domain Bacteria; phylum Bacillota; class Clostridia; order TANB77; family CAG-508; genus CAG-793. The sequence continues at coordinate 80,720 of CAKNIZ010000005.1, read as the reverse complement.
AATAATAAAAGTAATGGAACTATTAATAATTTGAATCTCTGAAATTTTATTTGCAAAGTTTTCAGAAGAATATTCTTTACCTTTTAAATCTAAACATATATTATAAGAATCTTTTGAAAGATGAGATAATATTTCATTACTTTCAAAATTCTTTATTTGATTTTCAATTGATGTGTTAGATTTTTCAGGTATTTTTTTATCAGGTAATTCTATAATATTTAAATTACAATATTTAGATAGTCTTTTTGAATATTCATTAATGGCATCTTTTAAATAATTTTCTTTAATTTTTCCAATACAAATTATATTTATTTTTAACATAATTCCTCCCAAAAAATAATTAATCATATTTATTATATAATATTTTTTAAATTAAATATATAAATATTATATAATTAATTAATTAAATTAACTATAAAAAAATTAATGAAAAATAAATCTTTAATAAATTTTTATATTTTATGAATAAAATATTTTAATTAAATTAATTATTAAAAATAAAAAAAATAATAAAAATAAATTATTAATAAACTTTTATATTGTATAAATATAGTATTTAATTAAATTAATTATTAAAAAAATAAAATAATTAATTTAAAAATAATTTTTTTATTTAAATGTATAAAAAAAATTAAAATTAAATTAAAAATTAAATTTAATCTTAGTATTTTATTATTAATAAATAATTAATCTTAAATAAAATTAATAAAAAAATTTAAAAATATAAATTTAAATTTTATTAAATAATTAATAAATAAAAATTAAAAATAATTTTTATAAAATTTAATTAATTAAAATTATAAAAATATAATATTACGTTTTTATAAAAAATTATTTAATGTTTAAATTAAAATAAAAGATAAAATAAAAAGTATTAAATATAAAAATATTATAAAATTTTTATAGTATAGTATATAAAAAATAGAATAAGAAATAAATCTGCACTAATATTTACATATTGACAAAACTCTTTAACTTTTTGCTATATTCTTTAAATATTAGAAAGTACAAATTTGTAAGAAGATTTAATAAAGATATATTAATAAACTAAAAGTATTGTATTAAAAAAAGAATAGGAATAAAGGGTTTCAAAAATTCTTATAATAATAAATGTATATAAATAAAATCAAGTAAAATAGTATACATAATTTGAAATATGAAAAACTAACTTCAATAAGTAGAGAATACTATTAGTAAACAATTTGTCTTTTTGATTAGGGAAAAATGACGTTTTAAAGCTAAAATATGTCAAAAATAAGTGAAAAAAGCATAAAAAATAACAAATATGCAATAGATTTTATTAATTTCTCGATGTCAAAAAGACAGAATAATAAAAAGCAAAATGCTTAAAATTGAAAAAATATATATAATTAAACAGTAATATTTTACCAGGAAATTGTTGAAATATGATGAAAAATGTAGTCGATAAGCTTAAGGAATACGGAAAAGTTATAAATAATAGTTAAATTTACGCTTAAGAAAATGTTAATCATAAAGTATCTACATGCAGAGTAATAATACAAAATAAATGAAAAATGTTTGGCAAATTAGCAACAATAATATAATATTTTTATAATGATTTTATAGAGTTTATTAATACATTAATGTTACATGTAATTAAAAATATTTTGAAATGAATATGATAAAAATTAATTGATAGAAAATAATTTATAAAGTAATACAAAAATTAAATTAAATAATTAAAATAACAAATTTATTTTTATTAAATAAATGTTATTAATTTAAAAAATAATAAATAATTAATAAAAAATTATTAATGCAATAAAAAAATTAATAAAAATAATATAAAATATAAATAAAATTAATATTAATTAAATATAAAAAAATAATAAATAAAAATATTATTAATTAAAAATAAAAAAGTTAATTAATAAAATATAATTAATTTTATAAAATAATAAAAAATCATTTAATTAAAAATATAAAAAATAAATTATAAAGTTTTACTTTTTAAAAGTGGTATATTTAAAGAGTAAATTTTTATTTAATAGATATTTTTGAAATTGTAACCATAAAATATTTTTAGTTAAAATCTCATACAATAATTATAAAATAAGAAAAAAACATAAAGTTTTAGAAAAACTTACAAATTGACAAAACGACTTAAAATGTTATTATAATTCTAATTTTATAATATAATACTTTTATAAAGTGAAAGTATAGAATAGAGGTTTAAAAGTAGAAAAACTATAATAGATTAACCTATAGGAACAAAGAAATTAAAATGATTTGAAAGTAACGGATATGATTATAAATTTATATCAAAGTTTGTGAACATAATGTAGAAAGTGGAAATAAATTGGCGAAAGAAGGACAACACAAATATAAGTGTTTTGTCTTTTTGGTATAGTGTAAATTCGCTAAAATGTATTAAAATTTGCAAAAAATCAAGAAAAAGTGCAAAAAATAATAAAATTCGAGTGTATTTAACAAGTTTTGCGTGTGTCAAAAAGACTAGGCAAACTGAATTAAGACTTTGCAAATTAATATATTTTATATTTTTGTACTAAGATATGTTAATAGAAAATCAACAAAAATATGGAAAAAATGCAGGGGTAAATCCTTAAGGAATATGGAAAATTATATAAAATAATATATAATGTTATGATTTAAATTTAAGTATTATGATTAATGTGTATAAGAAATAAACTCACAAAAGGAATACACTGTATGACAATTTGACAACAAAAGTAGAATGAATATTTATTTTCATTTTGTGAAATTTTAAGTAAAAAATTAAAGTATTTTTAAAAAAGAACTTAAAATTTAAAAGAGTTTATTATTAATTAATATAATTTAATATAAAATTTTTTATTAATTATTTATTATTAAAAAATAAAAATTATTTAATTAATAATAAGTTAAATTAAAACTAATAAGAATTTTAATTAAAAATAAAATTAATAAAAATAAGAAAATTAATAATTAAAAAATATATAAAAAAAAATAAAATTAATTATTAAAAATATAAATAAAATAAAAAATAAATAAAATTAATAACTGAAAATATAAATAAAATAAAAAATAATATAAAAATAATAAAAATAAAATAAAAAAATAATAATTAAATAAAAAAATCATAATATTAATTATTAAATTAATATTATGAAATAATTTATGCAATATTTATTACATCGCTTGGTTTTATTCTACTAGCAACATTTAATGTTAAATTATTATTTATTTTATTATTTATTATTTCGTCCATTACTGTTTTATATGCAAGTTCAGGGAAATTAGTTTCTTTACTTAAATGCCCAAGCATTATATTATTTACACCTGTAGATAATAATTTAATTATTGTATCGCTAGCTTCTTGATTAGATAAATGACCATTTGGACCAGAAATTCTTCTTTTTAAATAATATGGATATTTTGCATATTTTAAAATTTCAGGTTCATAATTTGATTCTAATAATAAAAATTTACTTTCTTCTAATTTTTTTAATATATTATTATCCATATGACCTATATCTGTAGCAATACTAATTTTATTATTTTCATTATATATATTATATCCACAAGGTTCTGCTGCATCGTGTGGTATATGAAAAGGATGAATTTGCAAATCTCCTATTTCAAAATGGTCATCTGAATTAAATATTTTTCTGTTTTCTTCTTTTATTAATTCTGTTTGTTCTGGCATATTATTAAAAGTTTTTTCATTAGCGTAAACAGGTATATTATATTTTTTAGAAATTGCACCTAAAGTTTTTACATGGTCACTATGTTCATGAGTGACCACAATAGCATTTATTTCATTAATATTTGTTCCAATACTTTCTAATGCATTTATTATCTTTTTTTGACTTTCTCCGCAATCTATTAAAATATTTATATTATCTGTACCAACAAATGAGCAATTTCCAGAGCTTCCACTATATAAGTTACAAAATTTAAACATTGGTATATCCTCATTCTTCTGTTATTCTTTGTATATTAGCACCTAAATTTCTAAATTTATCTTCTATATGTTCATATCCTCTATCTATGTAATGAATATTATATAAATCTGTTGTGCCATCAGCTATAATTCCGGCTATTAAAAGTGCAGCTCCTGCACGTAAGTCAGTTGCATATATTGGTGCACCTACTAAACCATCTACACCTTCAAATATAGCAGTTTTTCCTTGAGCTGTTATTTTTGCTCCCATTTTATTTAATTCACTTGTATATTGAAATCTTGATTCCCAAATACTTTCATTAATTATGCTTGTACCAGATGCAATAGAAAGTGCAACTCCCATTTGAGGTTGTAAATCTGTTGGAAATCCTGGATATGGTAATGTTTTTATATTAGCATTATGAGGTCTTTTATTGCAAGATACTCTCATTGAATCACCTAAGTCTTCAACATTTCCACCCATTTCTATAATTTTAGCTGTTAATGAATCCATATGCTCAGGAATACAATTTTTAATTAATATATCACCTTTTGAAGCAATTGCAGCAAGCATAAAGGTACCAGTTTCTATTTGGTCTGGAACTATAGAATAGTTACAGTCACATTTTAATTCTTTTACACCATTAATTTTTATAGTATCTGTTCCAGCTCCTCTAATATCTGCGCCAGCAGTATTTAAAAAGTTAGCCACATCAACTATATGAGGTTCTTTAGCAACGTTATCCAATATAGTTGTACCTTTAGCTAAAACTGATGCTAAAATTAGATTAATTGTTGCTCCGACAGAAACAACGTCAAAATATATTGATGTACCATTTAATTTCTTTGCTTTAGCAGTTATTTTACCTTGACTAACATCTACAACTGCACCTAATGCTTCAAATCCTTTTATATGTTGATCAATTGGTCTTGCTCCTAAATTACATCCTCCAGGTAGACCAACTTGAGCACCTCCACATCTACCAAGTAGAGAACCTAATAAATAATATGATGCTCTAAATTTACTTGTTTTATCTAATGGAGCATTATGGCAAGATAAATTTCTTGAATCAACTGTAAGAGAATGTTCTCCAGTCCATGTAACTTTTGCTCCTAATTCATTTAAAATATCACAAATAATTTTTACGTCACTAATATTTGGTACGTTATCTAGTGAAGTAACTCCATCAATTAATAGTGTCGCAGGAAGAATTGCCACAGCTGCGTTTTTTGCTCCACTTATTTCTACTTCACCTTTTAATTTAGTTTTTCCTTTTATAACAAATTTATCCAAAATAATTCCCCCAAAAATTTAATCAATAATATTATATAACATATCTTTATGTTTTTTACAATACTTTTAATTAATTATTTGCTAGTTGAATTCCTAGGTTTTCAAAAAACTCCACTATTTTAAATTTAAAATTAACTATTTCTGAATCTTCAGTATTAGATATTATATCATATTCTTCTTCTCCTAAATTATCTTGTAAATTTTCCTTAGATTCCTCAGGAACTATGCCAGAAGTTACATCAACAAAACATAAAGGAGGAAACATAACACACCACCAATTTTGTCCGTTTGCACTTCCTATTTCTACTTTTAAAGCATCATAAAATCCAGCAGGAAATGAAATATCTCCATATTGTTTTGTAGGAAATGAAAAATTTCCTATTTCAACTTTAACATCATAATCAAAACCGTTTTCAGTAATAACTTCTTTAGCAATAGATTCAAAATCTGAAATATGGTTATTAGCTATTTTTATAACTTCTTCTTTTGTATTTATATTAGTAGTTAATGATTTCATATATTCTATAAGTTTATCACGAACTTTATATTTTAAATCTTGATCTTCTTTACTATCACTATTTGCAATTACATGTAATCTAAATACATTATTAGATAAATCTTCATTTATTGCACTAGCATATGAATACGCTGAAAGTATTATAAAAGATATTAAAACAATTAACAAAAATAAATATTTTTTCATTTTTTGCCTCCTTTTTCTATTTAATAAAATTATTACCTAATAAAATGAAAATATACATAATTGGAATATTTTAATTTTTTTGTCGAATTTTGATGAACGATTTTTTTGTAATAATATTGACACATTTGTAACAAAATGGTAAAATCTACCATGTTAAGAGAAGGGGGCATTTATGAAGATAGAAAACGTATGCAATTTTTATGCAAGTAAGTATCATCTAAGTGTTGTACTATATGAGTACTTAAGAAAAAGTAGTAGAAAGGAAATAATTACATTTTTTGAAGATGGAATTGAAGAAGAAATGAAAATAATTGAAAAAAGAGCTAAACATGCTATAAAACAAAAAGTAAATTTTGGTTCTAATAAAGATATAGAAAATACATTAATAAATGAAAATAAAAATTTAGTTTTTATACTTAGAGGAAGTAATTTATATTTAAAGGAGGCGAATTCATATATTAAAGAAGAATTAAAAACAATGAAAAATGTGAAAGCAAAAATTATTAACTGTTATGACTTTGAACAACAAAGAACATTTATGAAAGAAATAGTAAAAGGTAGTGATAAAATTTTATATACTATTGGGGAAAAAACAATTGACTAATTTCGCTTATTAGTATATATTATATTGTATCTAAAAATGTTGTGTCTCATTTTTAGTTGGAATGGCATGAAGTGTCTGTAGTGGCCGAAGCCTAAAAATATATGGCAAAGGAGAGAAAAAATGGACGAAAAACTTAAACAAGTCGAGCAAATTTTGAAAAAATATGGCCAGGAACAACTATTAGATGGATATAATAGGCTACCAGGCGAAAAAGAAAAACAAGACTTTTTAAACAGTATTCTTACTGTTGATTTTAATCAAATTGAAAAATTATTTGCATCATGTAAAGAAAACAAAGATTTTTCAAATTCAAAAATCGAACCAATTGATTTTGTAGATAAGTCAAAATTATCTAAAGAAGATTATGAAAAATATGAAAAAATTGGTTCAAAGAAAATACAAGAAGGAAAATTAGCTGTAGTTACTATGGCTGGTGGACAAGGAACAAGACTTGGACATACAGGGCCAAAAGGAACTTATGATTTAGGATTAGACACACATAAATCAATTTTTGAAATACTTTGTGACACGCTAAAAGAAGCAAGAGAAAAATACAAAGTAGATATTCCTTGGTATATCATGACAAGTGACGAAAATAATGCAGAAACAGAGGATTTCTTCAAAAAGAATAATTACTTTGGATATCCTGAAAAATGTATAACATTTTTCAAACAAGGTAAATTACCTATGTTAAGTACAGAAGGTAAAATTCTTTTAAATGAAAAAGGAGAAATAAAAGAAGCTGCAGATGGTCACGGAGGAATATTCCAATCTATGCTAAAAGATGGAGTAATTTATGATATGAAAGCTAGAGGCATAGAATGGGTATTTATTGGTGGAGTAGATAATGTTTTAGTAAAAATGGTTGATCCTGTTTTAATAGGATTAGCAGAAGAAAAACATGTCTTAGCTGCTGGAAAGAGTATTGTAAAAGCAGGACCAAAAGAAAAAGTTGGTGTGTTCTGTAAAAAAAACGGAAAACCAAGTGTTATTGAATATTCTGAAATATCAGAAGAAATGGCTGCTGAAACAACTGCTGATGGCGAATTAAAATATGGAGAATCTCATATCCTTTGTAATTTATTTAATATTAAGGCAATTGAAAAAATAAGTAAAATGGAATTACCATATCATGTAGCCTTTAAAAAAGCAAAATATTTAGATAAAGATGGAAATGTAGTATCTCCAACAGAGCCAAATGCATATAAGTTTGAAGCATTCTTATTTGATGCTTTTGAAAGTTTAGATGATATGGCTATTTTAAGAGTAAAAAGGGAAGATGAATTTGCACCAGTAAAAAATGCAGAAGGAGTAGATAGCCCAGAGACTGCAAGAAAATTATATATTGATTTTCATAGTAAAAATAAATAATTTTTTTGAGGAAAGAAAATAGGCGGTGCTTATTTTCTTTCTTGGCTTAAAAACGAAAGGAGAAGATATGAAAGAGTATTTAGAAAAATATAATTTATGGTTAAATAATCCTTGTTTTGATACAGAAACAAAGAAAGAGTTAGAAAATATTAAGAATGATGAAAAAGAGATAGAAGATAGATTTTATCAAGATTTAGAGTTTGGAACAGCTGGACTAAGAGGTGTTATTGGAGCTGGAACAAATAGAATGAATAAATATACTGTAGGAAAAGCTACTCAAGGATTAGCAAATTTTATTCTAAAAAAAGGAACTCAGGATAAAGGAGTGGCTATAGCTTATGATTCTAGACATATGTCTAAAGAATTTAGTGAAGTTACAGCTTTATGTTTAAATGCAAATGGAATAAAAACATATGTATTTGACTCTTTAAGACCTGTGCCAGAATTATCTTTCACAGTAAGAAAATTAGGTTGTACAGCAGGGGTTATGATAACAGCAAGCCATAATCCACCGGAATATAACGGATATAAGGTATATTGGGATGATGGTGCTCAAATAGTTCCACCAACAGATAAAGAAATAATTAATGAAGTAAATGCCATTGAAGATTTTTCAAAAATTAAAACGATGGAAAAAGATGAAGCGGTTAAAAAGGGACTATATGTATCAATTGGCAAAGAAGTAGATGACGATTTTATTAATACATTAAAAAGCTTAGTCTTAAATCCAGATGTAATTAAAAAAGTGCAAGATGATGTAAAAATAGTTTATACACCATTACACGGAGCTGGAAATATACCTGTTCAAAGAGTATTAAAAGAATTAGGATTTACACATGTATACGTTGTTCCTGAACAAGAAAAGCCAGATGGTGATTTCCCAACAGTAAGCTACCCAAATCCAGAAGATAAAAAAGCATTTAAATTAGCTCTGGAATTAGCTAAAAAAGTAGATGCAGATGTTGTTTTAGCAACAGATCCTGATTCAGATAGATTGGGAGTATATTCTAAAGATGAGAATGGAGAATATGTTTCATATACAGGAAATATGTCTGCATTATTAATTGCAGAATATGAGTTATCTCAAAAGAAGGAAAAAGGATTGTTACCAAGTAATGGAGCTGTTATTACAACAATAGTATCTTCAAATATGACTAAAGATATTGCAAAAGAATATGGAGCAAAATTATTTGAAACTTTAACTGGATTTAAATGGATTGGTGAGAAAATAAGACAATTTGAAGAGGATAATAGTTATAAATATTTATTTGGATTTGAAGAGAGCTATGGATGTTTAATTAGTCCACATGCAAGAGATAAAGATGGAATTTCAGCTGTTATGGCACTTTGTGAAGCTACAGCATATTACAAGAGTAAAGGAATTACTTTATATGAGCAAATGATTAATATTTATAAGAAATATGGATTTTATAAAGAAGGTCAAGTTTCAATAGTTCTTAAAGGTGCAGATGGAGCTGAACAAATAAAAGCAATGATGGATAGAATGAGAAAAAATCCACCAAAGAAATTAGGCGAATATGATGTGCTAGAAGTAAGAGATTATAAAGAACATACTATTGTTAAAGCAGACGGAACAAAAGGAGAAACAGACTTACCTTCTTCAAATGTACTATATTATGATTTAAATGATAATAGTTGGTGTTGTGTAAGACCTTCAGGTACAGAGCCAAAGATTAAATTTTACATGGGTGTAAAAGGAAAATCAATGGAAGAAGCAGACAAGAAACTTGAAGAACTAACAAACGCCATGAAAAATTATGTGGAGTAAAAAATGCAAAAAATATTAAGTAAAATGCGAAAAGCAATTGAAGATTATGAGATGATACAAGAAGGAGATAAAATAGCAGTAGCTTTATCTGGAGGAAAAGATTCAGTTACATTATTGTATGCACTTAAAAATTTACAAATATTTTATCCGAAAAAATTTGAATTAATGGCAATTACAGTAAATCCGGGATTTGATGGTTTCGATACAAAAGTATTAGAAAAAATAGCGGAAGAAGCAAAGGTGGAGCTAGTAATAGCTCCATCAGATATTAAAGCAATTGTTTTTGATGTGAGAAAAGAAAAAAATCCCTGTTCATTGTGTGCAAATTTAAGAAGAGGAATACTTAATTCAGTTGCAAAAGAGCATGGTTGCAATAAGATTGCATTAGGGCATAATGAAGATGATGTAATAGAAACTTTTTTATTAAATATGATTTATGCAGGAAAATTATCTACACTTGCTCCTTTAAGTTATATGGACAGGTCAGATATGACATTAATTAGACCTCTTATATATACTCCAGAAAAGTATATGAAGTCTTTTATAAAAAGAAATAATATACAAATAATGTCTAAAGTATGTCCAATGGATGGAAAATCTAAGAGAGAATATGCTTTAGAACTATTAAGAAATATAGAAATTGAATATAAACATTCAAGAGCGAATATTATTGGTGCAATAAAGAGGGCAAATATTAATGGATGGAAGGAAATAAGATAAAAAGATAGCTATTATATCAATTTTATGATATAATGGCTAAGGCATATGTTTCTGTAGCTCAGACGGATAGAGCAATCGCCTCCTAAGCGATAGGTCGGCAGTTCGACTCTGCCCAGGAACACCACATATTATGTAAAATAATGGCTAAAGATTTAATAAATTTTTAGTCATTTTTTGTGCAAAAAAGGCTATAAGTTAACAATAAAATAATTATGTATATATTAATAATGGTATATTTTTACAAAATATGCATAAATTTCCAAATTCCACGATATAGCGTTGATGTCTCAAAAATCAATATGTTAATATATGGATAATGTGCTTGCAAGAGTATGAAAATACTGAGATTGTAATAAGCAGTAGATGTCGCAACTAATGTCGAAAAATGTAATAAAAAATGTAAAAAAATCACCAAGTAGCAAAATTGCAAGCTCAACATGCTAGAAACAAAAAATATGTTTTACTATAATCTGTTTATTATACAAAGCAAGGGGTGATGAGATTTAGGAGAGAGGACAAATGAACTTTAGTGATAACTTAATAAAACTAAGAAAGGGAAAAAGTTGGTCTCAAGAAGATTTAGCAGAAAAGTTAGGCATATCAAGACAAGCAGTTTCTAAATGGGAAGTTGGTACTAGCAAACCGGACATTGATAATGTAATAAAAATTAGTAAGTTATTTGAAGTAAGCATTGATGAATTAGTAAATAATGAAATTGTAAGAACAGAAGCTATTTCTATTAATGTCAAAAGAAAATCTAAAAAAGATGTACTACTAGTTTGGTTAAGAAGAATATTAATAGTTCTAATAATAATATATTTCATTAATGTAATTTATAAATTTGCTATGCTATTCACAATAACTCAGGCAGAACTTCAATACAAGGAATTGGATAACTATCATTATGTGGTTACTAAGTATGATAATGATGGAATTATAGAAAAAGAAGAATGCTGGTTTAAAGATGGTATATCCAGAACTGTTAATATTTTATATGAAGACAAGAATGCACCAAGTAAAAGATTAATATGTATAGATTATAATTCGAATATAGGGTATTCTGAATTTAACGATTCAGAAAGGTCTATGATAAATGTTGAAGAATATGAAAATATGTATATCAATTATGCACAGGGTGGACAGTTTTATGATTTATTGCCAGTAGAGATTAATAAAGTTAGTATGCCTAATGTAATAATGAGAGCTTTTAGCAATTACAAAATAGATATTAATATAGGAGAAAATAATTTATTTTTCACTTACGATAATCTTTTTATGAACTTGGAAAAAAGAACAATGAAACCAATATTTTTTTACTATAAAGAAAACAAATCAGAAGAATTTATTGCAATGTATTTAGATATTGAACTTAATAGCGTAAAGGAATTAAAAATATAGACTATATCTCCTTTTGAGAGATATAGCCTATGACAAGAGAGAAAATACAGCTATTTAGTCATAAATGTAGCAGGCGACTTCGACAGGATGAGAAGTTCCTGTTACGAAGTTAAAGGTATATGTACCTGCTGGTGCGTAAAAGGCCGTTCGAGCTTCTGAGCTATCTCCGTTTCCAGACATGGTTCCTAAATTGTATACGGAACCATCGGGAGCATTAACAGTACAAGTGACGATAGTGTTGACCTCACAGTATCCAAGTACAGCAACAAAATCTGCATTGAAATTTCCGCTAGGAAGATAGACCTGAATGGAACCCAAACCATTGTAAATGGTACCACCATTGGTGGAAAGCAGGGTACCTAAGGCTCTCTCACTTGCTTCTGTGTCGTTTGTGGTTACTTCTTCTGCAACCTCCTGTGAAGGAGCCTGAGAAGGTTCCTCAGCAGCGAAGACGCTTGTCGAGAACAGTGCGCACATAGCACACGCCAACAGAACAGAGATAAACCGTTTCATCTTGTTAATCATCCTTTCTTGTAGTTAGTTGTATCTCTCTCTTGTCTTTATTACCATATGTTCCAAGCAGTTTCGGAACATAATAGTAATTAAGCGAAATTTACATCAACATCATAACATTTACTTGATTCTTTTTCAGCAAAACTGGAATTAAAAGGAATTAGTAGGAATGTTTAGGAATTAACGTTATTAGTATAGAGAATGGAAGATAAAGATATAATAGAACAGATTATAGTACAACTGAATCATTTTAAATTTAGAAGGTCATCTATTTCGTATCAATATTTAATTGATGCAATATATCTTGTAGTAAAAGATAGAAACGTCATGCGAGATTTAAAGAAATTCGTATACTTACCAATTGCGCAGAAGTATAACACTAAACCAGAAAATGTGCAGTGGAATTTAAGCAAACTAATTGATTTAATGTATATAAATACCTCAACAGATGTCATATTTGATTATTTCAAGTTTTTTATGGATGAAAAACCAACTTTAAAGTTTTTCATTGTAACAATTGCGAGAAATGTATATGATGAAATAAATGATAAGTATATATACTATTAAATCCCTTATGGCTTTGTATAAATTTATAAAAAAGGAGTAAGAAAATGAATAAGAATTTATTTGCAACAATAAGCGTTGCGCAAGAAAATCAAAAGAGGGATGTAAAAATTTACAAACTTCTAAATGAAAAATATGGCATCGAGGTAGTGGAAGAAGAAAATGGAGAAAGCAAAATTAAGAAAGTAGAAAATTTAACAAAGGATGAAGAAAAAATAAATAAGTTATTAGAAGTTTTAGTACTTAGTGTACAGAATTTCACATTACTAGAAGACTTTGCATATGATTTTAAAGATTGATTGTAGAATCCTTTTGTACCGAAGCATATTTTATATATGCTTTTTTTCTTGAAACAAAGCATGTAAAAAAATCTTTTTATAGAAGAAAAGATTTTTGAAGAAATAATATTTTTTTTGCACATTTTTAAAATTTTGTGATATAATATTCATAGATTGGACAAATCATTGCTAAAATAGAATAAGTCAAAGAAATGTATTGATATCTGACGCTAGAACTGCAATTAACAATGGAAAAAAGATATGAAAATAAGGAGCAAAAAGGATATGAAAATGGATAGAAGCCTTGAGGCTGTATATATATATATATATATATCGTAAGTTTTAATAGAATAAACATGATTAATCATAGAAAAGAAGCTATGTATTTTAGACGAATTTAAATTTGTCTAAAATATATAGCTTCTTTGCGTTAAAAAGATTATAAAGAAAAAGTATAGAAAGGAAAATAGTAGTGATGAAGAAAAACAATAAAAAAATAATGATATTAATAACAGTTATAATTTTAATAGGAATAATAATTGGAAGTATATTAATAAGAAGATTTGTTGTAAATCAAGAAACAAAAAATGAAAAATACTTGATAGGCGAAAATAAAAATTCAAATTTAATAGCGAATAACATAAAAAAAGGGGTAACAATAGGAGGAATAACAGGGACACTAGAAAGTTTAGATACATCAGATGCGAATGCAGCACCAGAAGATATAGTGGCAAATAAAACAGCCTATGTAAAAGGTAGTAAAATAACAGGGACGTTAGTACCATTAAATACGTCTGATGCGACGGCAACTGCACAAGATATATTAACTGGAAAAACGGCATATGTTAATGGAAATAAAATAACTGGAACTTTGTCGCCGGGAAGTAAAGTAGCAACTGGAACAGTGATGTCATTAAGCAGACCTGTAGATGTAAATTGTGGATTTAGAATAACAGCTGTAATGTTGTATTCTTATGATTCTCAAATTATTTATAATAATGGACAAGGGTACGCTATGTATGTATCTGAAAGGGAAAGTGGATATGATAGTATGGAGGAAAGTAGTTATTTTATTGAACCATTGGCAAATGGATTTCGACTTACATCTGACACAGAGAGTAATCATCCTTGTATTCCAACTGGTACAACTTATACTTATGTAGCAATAGGATAAAACTATTGAAACTATGCAATTACTTTCTTTTACCTTCATTTTAAAATTAAATTTCAATTATTCCTCCTTTGGAATTTAATTTCTAAATGGGGTGAATTGTAAAAGTAAAATATAGTTTGTAAAACTAACGTCTATTGTAAGATTAATATCTAAAAATAGGCGTTTTTTTATGCAAATATAGGTTTAAAATAGAAATGTCACAAGAAAATTGAAAATAAAATATTGAAAGAGAGTACCAAAAATGATATTGTTTAAATAACCACAAATAAACAGTATTGGAGGCACTCTCTATGGGTAATAATATCACACAAAAGTTAAAATATAAAGAGTCTGTAGTAAAATTTTCATATAAATATGGAGTGACAAAAGCATCAATTAAATTTTGTGAATGCAGAAGAACAATATACAGATGGAGAAAAAGATATGACGGAAGTATAGAAAGTTTAAAAGATAAGTCAAGAAAGCCACATTATCATCCAAATCAACACACAGAAGAAGAGATAAAAATGATTAAGAACTATAAAAATAATAATAAAGATACTGGATTGGTTGTATTATGGATAAAGTTAAGAGAAGCAGGCTATAGGAGAACGGTGCAAGGATTGTATCATGTGCTACAACGACTAGGAATATATAATAAAGCACCAAGTAAGAAAAAAGAAAGAGAAGCATGTGAATGGGTAGTAGGAACATATCCGGGGGAAAAAGTACAAGTAGATGTAAAATATGTACCAAAGAAATGTATGAGTCCGGAACTGCAAAAAATGGGAGAAAAATATTATCAATATACAGGAATAGACGAATTCACGAGAATAAGATATATATGGTATACAAATGAACACAGTACATATATGTCCAGTGAATTTGTAAAAAGGATGGTAAAATATTTTAGAGAACAATACGATATAGAAAT
This sequence comes from uncultured Clostridium sp., assembly GCA_930980855.1. GTDB lineage: Bacteria > Bacillota > Clostridia > TANB77 > CAG-508 > CAG-793. The sequence goes on along the minus strand of CAKNIZ010000005.1, from coordinate 65,495 downwards.
AAAAACAATACAAACAGATAATGGGTTTGAATTCACAAATAGACTAAGTTGGCAGGCATTTTTAAAGAATAAGAAGACATTGTTTGAGAAAACGTTAGAAGAATTAAAGATAGATTACAAAGTAATAAAACCACACACACCAAAGCAAAACGGAAGAGTAGAAAGAAGTCATAGAAAAGACCAAGAAAGGTTTTACTACAATAAGGTATTTTGTAGTTTAGAAGATTTAAGAAATAGAGGAGCAGATTGGAGAAAAGAATATAATAATTTTCCAATGAGACCTCTAGGCTGGTTGAGTCCAAAGGAATTTCTAAGAAGATATAAAAGTCAAGAAGAATCGGTTATAACAATATAGAGTACTCAAAGTATATATTTTTCAAAAAAGTGTGACATATGATTGACTAACCTTCAGTTTGAAACCAAATAATTGATTAAAGATAGTTGAAATTTGCTGAAAAAATATAGTATAATATTATTAGTACGAAGAAAATTTAAAATGAGAGCATAGTTAATAAACGACTGGAATAGAATTTTTAAAACTAAATTTCACCCGTTAGGTTATGAAAATAAATTTACTCTACTTCACTTGGGGGTTAAATTTATTAAAAAATTATTTTATTTTTTCTTTAGTAGTTTTGGTTTGAGTTGGATCTCATTGGCTGGTACCTTTGTGAGATCTAACTTTTTTATTACTCTTTTGTCTAACAAAAGTGAAGCTAGGTCAAATGGTGTAGAATGGTTCAGACTTATCCTAGAATAGCTATTTATGTGGTTAATCATTTTCGTAATATCCTTTTGATTAAGTTCATCAAAAGAATATCCTTTAGGTAGTACATATCTAATAAATTCGTGGTTCTTCTCAATGGATCCTTTTTGGTAAGAAGCAGAAGGGTCACAAAAGAATATTCTAGTTCTACCAATGCCTTCATTGTTAAATTCTAGGCTAAGTGGATTAGAAAATTCTGAACCATTGTCTGTAAGAATAACAGGAAAAGTTTTTTCAAAAAGTTCATTACCTAAAATACCTTCTAACCAGTTAAATACTTTTAATACAGAATTAGAAGTTTTGTCATCCATAATGAAAGCTAACATAAGCTTAGAATTTCTAAAAAGAAAAGTAAGTAAAACTTTACCACCTTTTTTGCCTTCGACAGTATCCATTTCAACAACAGAAGTATCTGGATTATCTAACAAATATTTTTGAAAATCTTGATAAGTTCTACCTTTACGAATAGCAGAATCTTTAGGAGTAGAACGTTTAGATTTTCTAGAAGACATCCTAACTTTTCTAGGAAGGTCAATATTTCTAGCAGTAAGTAAATTAGCAGAAACATAATTGTAAAGAGTGGTTTTACAACAAGGAATTTCTTGAGTGTCGAAGATGTGAGATAGACTCTGACCATCCTTCAATGCAGGAGATACTAAATTGTCTAATTCAGTTAATTCTTCATCAGAAATATTAGGACCTTGTCTAGAAGTAGATAAAAGATTTTTATACTGCTTAAATGAAGGCATAGCACGATAGTAAAACTTAACTAATCTACAAGAGCCTTTATTTTTACAAGGATTACAAACATAAGGAGCAGTTTTTAAAGCAGGGCAGATCTCTTCTTCAAAGTCACTACAAAACTTATTACACTTGTCACAGCGAGCACATTTCTTAGTACAATTAAGCCCACAAACGTTTTTCTTTTCACAAAGAAATCTTTTAGTACAAACATTTCCAGATGTATTGTTAAAAGTATTTGGTTCTTTTCTAATCTTATGTTTTTTAACTTCTTTAGCGATAGTAGTAGGATCCTTACAAAGAAACTTAGAAATCTCCTTAAAAGACATATTTTGATTAAGAGCTTGTTCGATGTAATTACGGTCCTCTGAAGACATATGTTTTTGATTTGGCATAAAATACCTCCTTGTCCCCCAAGAGAAGTATTAATTTAATTATATCATATTTTTGTTAAAACTAAATTCCGCTTATTCTTCCTATGGAATTTACTTTTAAAATTAAAGTGGGGGTTATTAATATGCTTTTTTTCTTGCAAGAAAATGACTTTTATGATATTATATAATACGTCTTTACATATAGGAGTTAATAATGAATAAAGAAGATTATATGAAAATAGCATTAAAAGAAGCAGAAAAAGCATACAATGAATTAGAAGTTCCTGTAGGAGCTATAATTGTTAAAGAAGGAAAAATAATAGCTAGAGCATATAATGAAAAAGAGAAGAAACACGATACTACAAAACATGCAGAAATTTTGGCTATTCAAAAAGCAAGCAAAAAATTAAAATCTTGGAGACTTAATGATTGTGACATGTATGTAACACTAGAACCATGTAGTATGTGCGCAGGAGCTTTAATTCAGTCGAGAATACGAAAAGTATACATAGGGACTATGGACGAAAAGACTGGAAGTTGTGGTTCTGTATTAAATTTATTAGAAGATTATAAATTTAATCATAAAGTAGAAGTAGAATACAACGTATGTAAAGAAGAATGCGAAAAAATATTAAAAGATTTTTTTAAGAACTTAAGAAAAAGTAAAAAATAAGAAGAGATACCGAAGTGGTCATAACGGAACTGCCTCGAAAGCAGATGGCTATTATTTTAGTGGCTCGTGGGTTCGAATCCCACTCTCTTCGCCAATGGAGGAATTATGGAGAAAAACAAAAAAGAAAAAATTAAGCTGGCAATAACATTTGCTATAATTGTTATTGCTTTTGGAGTAGCTATTACTATAATGCTTAAATATAACCAAGAAGGCGAAAAAAATATGCCATTTAACTTGTCTGATATTATAGTGGTAAGTAGTGCAGAAGGAAGAACAAAACAAGAAAATCCAGAAAATTATAAATGGAATTTGGATATTATGCAATATAACGATATATATTTACAAATTGTAAAAAATCCAGAATATGATAAAAATGCATATATAGAAAGTATAAGTTTAGAAAATTTCCATTTTTCAGATCCAAAAGTAGGAAATACTAGAATTTATATGCCAAGTAGCACAGAAGGTACTTTGTTTTCTTATGATGATAATTATTTAATAAATAGAACACTAACATTTAATGGAGGAGAATCTAATAATTATAAAACGTTAGAAATCTCTAGCCAAGGAGGAAATATAGTATTTAGAGTGGCCAATACAGAAGTTGGAGAATATGTTTCAAATGATGATGCAGAAATATCACATAATGGAACATTGCTTTCAAAAACACCAGTAACATTAGAAGACTTGAAAATTAATATTTCTTTTGATATAGTAATAGAGACAAACATATCTAAATATAGAGGAACTGTCAATTTAGAATTACCTTGTGGAGATATAATAACAGAAGGAACTGCACAGCTAGACAAGGATGATTGTTCTGATATAATTTTTAAAAGAGAAAACTATTGATAATATCAAATAAATAGTATATAATTGCTAAAGGTATGAGGATGTTTCTTTATAGAGGATATTCTCAATAAAAGACTATGAACCTTGTCAGGACCGGAAGGTAGCAGCAATAAGTAGATCCTTTTATGTGGGAGTATCCTCTATGAAGAAAGGTTTTTATACCTTTATTAAAATATTGGAGGCTTATATGGAATATACAGCTTTATATAGAAGATTCAGACCTATGACATTTAAAGAAATTGTAGGTCAAGAACATATAACAACTACTCTTAGAAACCAAGTAATGGCAGATAGAGTAGGGCATGCCTATCTTTTTACAGGATGTAGAGGATGTGGAAAAACATCATCAGCAAAGGTATTAGCAAGAGCTGTAAATTGTCTTAATCCAAAAGATGGAGAGCCATGTAATGAATGTGATATTTGTAAGGCAGCCTTAGATGGTTCACTTACAGATATTGTGGAAATGGATGCAGCATCTAATAATAGTGTTGATGATATAAGATCTATAAGAGATGAGGTCAATTTTTTACCTACTGTTGCTAAATATAGGGTATATATTATAGATGAGGTTCATATGCTTACACCAGGAGCTTTTAATGCCTTATTAAAAACTTTGGAAGAACCACCAAAACATGTAAAGTTTATTTTAGCTACAACAGAGCCTCAAAAATTACCAGCAACAATATTGTCAAGATGTCAGAGATTTGATTATAAAAAGATTTCTGAACAGGATATTGTAGGAAATCTTAAAAAAATATGTGATGAATGCAAAATAGAATATACAGAAGATGCTTTAGATTTAATTGCAGAGCTATCTGAGGGAGCAATGAGAGATGCTTTATCTATTTTAGAAAGATGTTCTCAAGGAGATGAAAACAGCATAACTAAGGAAAAAGTAAAGGATTTAGTTGGAATACCTAAACTTGAATATGTAGCAGGAATAGTAAGTTCTATTCTTAATTATGACGTAGAAAAAAGCATAAATATTTGCAATAATGTAATACTAGAAGGAAAAGATTTAAGTAATTTTTTATGGGAAATTATAAAATATGTTAAAGATTTAATGGTATTAAAAACTGCAAAAACATCTTCTAATATATACTCAGATGAAGATAAAAAGGTAATGCAAAATTTAGCAGACAATACTAATAAAGACACGCTATTAAAAATTATTTATGCACTTTCAGATTTAGAAAGTGAACTAAAATGGTCATCACAGAGAAATATTATTTTTCAAGTAGGAATAATGCGCTTATGTAGTAAAGAAAATATGACTTTGCAAGAAAGAGTAGAAAACTTGGAAAGAAGTATTTCGAGTGGAAAAATGAATATAAAGCAGGAAGCAGTTGTGCCAGTAAAAAAAGAGCAACAATCCACAGTTAGTAAACAAAATGTGGAAAAAAACAGTCCAAAACCAAGTGCCACTGCGACTAAAGGCGAGGATTTTTGGGAAAATGTTATAAATAAACTTAAAGAAGAAAGAAAAGCTATGCTTTATTCTAATTTGAGTAATACAAAAGCTATACTTTTGGATGATATGACTGTTGGAATTGAGTTCATGAATGGATTAACTAGTTTTGGAAAAGCTGTTATAGAAAGACCTGAAAATATGAACGAACTTAAAAAGTTAATATCTTTAGAATGTAATAAGGATATGAGAGTTAAAATTATAGAACCAAATAATAAAAAAGAAAAAAATGAAAAAACTAAAATTGATTTAGGTATAGATGTAAACTATATAGATGGATAAGGAGGAAATTATTATGGCAAGAGGTGGATTCCCAGGAGGATTCGGTGGAGGGTTCAATATGAACCAACTTATGAAACAAGCAAAAAAGATGCAAGAAGAGATGGAAAAATCTCAAGAAAATTTAGCTAGCCAAACTTTTGAAAGTACAACGGGTGGAGGAGCAGTTTATGCAAAAGTAAATGGAAGTAAAGAATTATTGGAAATAAAAATACAAAAAGACGTAGTTGACCCAGATGATGTAGAAATGTTACAAGATTTAATTTTAACTTGTATTAATGATGCACTTAAAAAGGTAGATGCTGCACAAGCACAAGAACTTGGAAAATATAATATACCAGGATTAAGATAATTAGAGGAAGTCGATATGTCATATTATTCACCATCAATAGAAAAATTAATAGAATCATTTAAGAAATTACCTAGTATAGGTGAAAAAACAGCTATAAGACTAGCTTTTTATATTTTAAATGCTAGTAATGATGAAGCAAATGAGTTTATAAAGAGTATACAGGATGCAAAAGCAAATTTGAAGTTTTGTTCAAAGTGTTTTAATATTTCTGATACAGATCCATGTTCAATATGTGCTAACCCATCAAGAGACCAAAGTAAAATTTGTGTTGTTGAAGATGTAAAAGATGTTGTGGCAATGGAAAAAACTCATGAATTTAAAGGATTGTATCATGTGCTACATGGCTCAATTTCTCCAATGGATGGCGTTGGTCCAGATGATATAAAAATAAAAGAATTACTTGCGAGATTAATGGATGGCACTGTAAAAGAAGTTATACTCGCTACAAATCCTAGAGTTGAAGGAGAAGCGACTTCAATGTATATAGCAAAACTAATAAAACCAATGGGAATAAGAGTTACTAGAATAGCACATGGAATTCCAATTGGTGGAGATATTGAATATACAGATGAATTTACTTTAGGAAAAGCTTTAGAAGGTAGAGTAGATTTATAACAAAAAATAGGTTATTTATTGTAATTACTAAATTTTATAAATTAATCATATATACTTTTTTATTCAAGGGGAGCGACTGGCGTAAGCCGGAGTGAGCCGGCAGGGGCGTTCTCGCAGCTGGAATAAAAAAGTATATATGATTAATATTATAATTAGTATTTTTTAATAACCTATTTTTTGCTTTCTAAAATAATCTTACATATATCTTCTGTAGAATGTTTTTTAGCCATTAATTTTGAACGTATTTTCATGTGTTTAATTTGTTCCGGATTAGACAAAAGCTCAGCTACAGCTTGCTGCGGATCTTCGGTTTTTCTTATCCAAACAGCTACACCTTTTTTTTCTAAAAATTCAGCATTTTCAACTTCTTGACCAGGAATTGGATTTATTACTACAATAGGAAGTCCAGAAGCTAAACTTTCTGTAATCGTAAGCCCTCCTGGCTTGGTTACTACTAAATCAGATATACTCATAAGTTCAGGAACTTCATTTGTAAAGCCATAAACTTGTACATTAGGATCGTCTCCAACAAGTTCTGTAAACTTTTCTTGCATTTTTGCATTTTTACCAGAGATAGCGATTATTTGATATTCGTCCTTAATATTATCCATAAAAGCTTTAAGAATTTTTAAAGTTTTATCCTTTCCTAAACCAAATTCTCCACCACCAAAGAAAAGAATCGTTTTTTTATTTATATCTAAATCAAAAGAAGACTTTATTTTTTTTCTATCAAAATGTTCCAAAAATCTATTAGATAAAGGGATACCCGTTGCATGAATTTTAGAAGCTTTAACTCCTTTAGCAATGATATCTTTTTTCATACCTTCATGAGACACAAATATATGGTCTATGTATTCATGCCCTACTAACCATTGATCATGTGATGCAAAATCAGTCATAACACTGGCTAAAATACAATTAGTTTTTCCTTTACTTTTTAAATATGCTGTCATTTGACTACCGAAAGGATGTGTAGAAACTACTATATCAGGCTTAAACTCTTCAAATAGTTTGTATAATTTTATAGACATAATTTTATTAGCACCATTACTTATGTGAGACATTGTGCCTTTTTGAGAATGATTGTATATTTCACCCCAAGCCCAAGGTGCTTTTTTCGCCATTTCTTTGTATGCCAAAGTGGTTATTTTATCTAAGCCTTTATTAATATATTTTACACAATCAACTAGTTCGGTTTCCACGTTGTCAAAATTTGAATCTAAATATTGCTTTATTGATCTTGCAGCAGAAAGATGTCCTCCACCATATGCTGCGTAAAAAATTAAAACTTTCATAAAATTTACCTCTAAAATTTTTATAACACATTATATGAAATAAATCAATTGTATATTTTATTAAATTTTGTAAAAAATACAATAAAATACATTTAGGAGGAAAAAATGGGAAAGATAAAAAACAAAGTTTATGATTTTAAGGATAGATTAAGGGATAGAAAAATGCTCACATTAGTAGTTACATTAGTTGCAATAATTTTAGTGTTGGCTGTATGGATATATAAAAAACAAATGGATTATAGAGGATTAGCAGAAAACGGATATAATAATGCTTTTTACCAATTAGTTGAATATGTGAATCGTACAGAGGTATTATTAACAAAAGCTACAATTTCAAATAGTGCTAAACATGGAGCAGAAACTTTAACAAATGTATGGAGAGATGCAACACTTGCTCAAAGCTATTTAGCTAGATTACCTATAGGTTCACAAGAATTAGAAAATACACAAAAATTTTTGAATCAAGTTGCAGATTATAGCTATTCACTGGCAAATAAAGCAATTGGAGGAAGTGAACTATCACAAGAAGATTTAGATAATTTGACGAGTCTATCTAATTATAGTAAAGGACTAAAAGATACATTAAATCAATTAGAAGTTGATTTATATTCTGGAAATATAAAATGGGGAGAATTAGAGAAAAAGGGTGGAGAAGCGCTAACTCAAGAAGCAAGTAATCTATCTCAAAACAGCTTTGGAAGCCTAGAAGAAGGGTTACATCAATATACTGGTTTAATTTATGATGGCGCTTTTTCAGAGCATATGACAAATCCAGAAAGAGTTGGGTTAACAGGGGATGAAATAGATGAACAAACGGCGATGAACGTGGCTAAAGAATTTATAGGAAATGATAAAGTAAAAGAAATTTCATCAAATGGACAATCTCAAAATGGAAATATAGAATGCTATAGTTTTAATGCAAAAGTTGGGGAAAGCGAAGAATATTATATTTCTGTTTCAATAAAAGGTGGACATGTAGTTTCAATGAATTCTAATAGAGATGTTGTAGGAGAAAATATATCAGCAGAAGAAGCGGTAAAACTAGGAAAAGAATTCTTAGAGCAGAGAGAATTTAAGAATATGGGAGAAACATATTATTTAAAAATGGATGGAATACTAACAGTAAATTATGCATATAAGCAAAATGGAATAACGATGTATCCAGATTTAATAAAAGTAAAAATAGCATTAGATAATGGAGAAATATTGGGGTTAGAGTCTACAGGATATTTAAATTCACATAGAGAAACTAGAGAACTAGCAGAAGCAAAAATTACAGTAGAACAGGCAAGAGAAAAAGTAAATAAAAGACTCTCAGTTAGCTCATCTGGAATGGCAGTAATTCCTACTGAATGGAATACAGAAGTATTGTGTTATGAATTTAAAGGCAATACAGGAGAAAATGATTTTATTGTATATATTAATGCAGAAACCGGGGAAGAACAAGATATTTTAATGATTATAAATACACCTGATGGAACATTAACAGAATAACCAATAGGGACGTTCCTTTTTGGTCGAGTCTTAACCAAAAGGAGCGATTCCTTTGGTCTAATTTTATTTTTTACTTGTAAAATGAATATACATAGCATATAATAAATAAAAAATATAAATTAACAGGTGGATATTTAGATATGCAAGGTAAAATAAAAGTAAAAGATGCTTTAAGAGTAACAAATGGAAATTTAATATGTGGAAATGAGAATGAAGAAATAGGAAAAGTTGTTAGAGATTCAAGAGAGGTTAGGGATGGAGATACATACATTGCCCTTAAGGGAGAGAAATTTGATGGAAATGATTTTTACAAAGAAGCAATAGAAAATGGCGCAAAAGTTTGCATACTTAGCAAAGATGCAAAAATTACCAAGGAGAATACTGAAAAACACAATGCTACAATTATTATGGTAGATGATACTTTGGAAGCACTACAAGAAATTGCTGCATATAAAAGAAGTTTATATAATATACCTGTAATTGCCATTACTGGCAGTGTAGGAAAAACAAGCACAAAAGATTTAGTTGCATCTGTTGTATCTCAAAAATATAAAACACTAAAAAACCAAGGTAACTACAATAATGATATAGGGCTTCCTCTTACTATTTTAAGTTTGACAGATGAAGAGGCCTTAGTTGTGGAAATGGGAATGAATCATTTTGGAGAGATTAGAAAATTAACTAACATTGCCAAGCCTACAATAGCGGTTATTACTAATATAGGTACAGCGCATATCGGAAATTTAGGCTCAAGAGAGAACATTCTTAAAGCAAAAATGGAAATATTAGAGGGGTTACAAACTAACAAAATTGTAATCAATAATGATAATGATTTATTACACGAATGGGCATTAAAAAATAAAGAAAAATATGATATTTCTACTTATGGAATTGAAAATGATAGTGATATTATGGCTAAAAATATAAAGGCATATGAAAATAAGAGTGAGTTTACAGTGGATGATACAAAAATTTCCGTTCCAGTAGGAGGAGAGCATTTTGTTTTAAATAGTCTTTGCGGTATTGCTGTAGGACAATTACTTGAAATTCCTCTACAAAAAATAGCAAATGGAATTGCAAATCTTGAACTATCAAAAAAGAGAATGGAAATTACAAATTCTAAAACAGGTGCAATATTAATAAATGATACATATAATGCAAACTATGATTCCATGTCAGCGGCAATAAATTATTTAAAAAAACTACAAAATAAAAGAAAAATTGCAGTTTTAGGAGATATGCTAGAATTAGGAGACTTTTCAAAGCAATTACATGAAAACGTGGGTAAAGAAGTAACGGAAAGCATAGATATATTAATAACGGTAGGTAGTGAGTCTAAATACATTGCGCAAATGGCTAAAGCAAAAGAAATTTTTATATTTAATAATAATGAGGAAGCGATTAATAAACTAAAGCAAATTATATCTAAAGATGATGCTATTTTATTTAAAGCATCAAATGGTATGAAATTTAGTGAAATTGTTGAAGCTTTAAAGGCTTGTTAGGAGGCAAAATGAAAATAGGTGTTATTTATGGAGGAATGTCATCAGAACATGAGGTTTCTATAATGTCAGGAAAAAATGTTTTAGATAATTTAGACAATAAAAAATATGATATATACCCTATATTTATTGACAAACAGGGAAAGTGGTATATAAATAACAAGGAAATAAAAAATGTAGTAGAAGAATTAAAGAAAATGGATGTAGTATTTCCTGTATTACATGGATTATACGGTGAAGATGGAACAATTCAAGGAATGCTAGAACTTTTAAAAATACCATATGTAGGTTGTGGTGTCCTTTCATCTAGTATATGTATGGATAAAGTTTATACAAAATGTATATTGGAAAAAGCTAATATTAGGCAAGCAAAGTATATATACATAAAAAATGAGAACATATACATAAATGAAGAATTTGAAGAAATAAAGTTAGAAAATGATGAGATTGTAAAAATAGTTCAAGAAAAACTAGATTTTCCTGTATTTGTAAAACCTTCAAACTCAGGTTCTTCAGTTGGCGTAACGAAGGCAAAAAATGGACCAGAATTGATTTCGGCAATTGAGGAGGCTTCGATTTATGATAAAAAGGTTTTGATAGAAGAAGCCATAGAGGGAAAAGAAGTGGAATGTGCAGTTTTAGGAGGTGATATACCTGAAGCTTCAACTGTTGGAGAAATATTAGCAGCAGATAAATTCTATACATATGATGCAAAGTATAATAATGCAGAATCTAAAACAAAAATTCCAGCAGATTTATCTGAAGATAAGATAAATGAAATTAGGAGACTGGCAGTAAAGGCATTTAAAGCTACTGATTGTAAAGGATTAGCAAGGGTTGACTTTTTTGTACAAAAAGATACACAAAATGTATATCTTAATGAATTAAATACAATGCCAGGTTTTACTGAAATTAGTATGTATCCAAAATTATGGTGTTACATGGGACTAAAATACTCAGAATTATTAGATAAACTTATAGATTTAGCTATTAAGAGAGGGAATTAATGATAACAGATATAAAAAAATTAGATGAAGATTTAAGAAAAATATTAAGTGAAAAAAGATATCTACATAGTGTTGGTGTTATGAAAATGTGTGAGAAATTAGCAAATATTTACAATGCTGACATAGAGAAAGCAAAGTTAATAGGACTTATGCATGATATGGCAAAAGAATTAACGAAAGATGAAATGCGTAATTATGTGGAAGAAAATAACATAGAGTGCTCAGAACTGGAAAAATATTTAGGTGGAATTCTACATGGAAAAATAGCGGCAGATATGTGCAAAAAGAATTATGGTTTTGATGATGAAATGTGCGAAGCAATTGCTGTACATACAACTGGAAAAGAAAATATGACAATATTGCAAAAAATATTATTTATATCAGACAAAATAGATGAAACTAGGGAGTATGATGGAATAAAAGAATTAAGAGAGTTAGCTTTCAAAAACATAGACAAAGCGATAATAAAGAATGTAGAATCAACTATATTAATTAACATAGACAAGGAAAAACCAATATTAGAAAAAAGTATAAAAACTAGAAATTATTTGCTTTTAACTAGTGAAATTTGAAAAATAATATGATATAATAAAATTACCAGTTTTGTGGAGGATGTTAAATGAATTTTAAGGATTACTATAAATTACTAGGTTTAAAAACGAATAAAGTTTCAATAGATGAAATAAAAATAGCATATAGAGAGCAAGCTAAAAAATATCATCCAGATATGAATATTGGAGATTCTTACTCAGAAGAAAAATTTAAGGAGATAAATGAAGCCTATAAAGTGCTATCAGATAGTAAAGCAAGAAAAAAGTATGATAGAAGCTGGTACATATATACGGAGAGAAAGAAAAAAATAGAAGATAGAGAAGCAGAAGAAAAAAAGACTTTTAAAGAAAAACTACTTTCTATCTTATTTGGAATAAATCCTATAAAGAAAAAGGAAGAAAAAGTTAAAAAAACACCTATAAAAGGTGAAAATATTGAAACAGAAATAGAAGTAAGTATAGTAGAAGCATTTAATGGAACTAAAAAAAAGTTAAAATTGCTAGCAGTTGATGGAAAAACTAGAACATTTTCATTAGATATTCCAGCAGGAATACAAAATAATGATAAAATCAGATTTGTTGGTCAAGGCAAACCTGGAAAAAATGGTGGAAAAAATGGGGACTTGCTAGTCAAAATATTTATAAAAGATACTAAGGAATTTAAGTTAAATGGAGCAGACATATACAAAGAACTTAGTATAACTCCTTGGGAAGCGGCGTTAGGAACAAAAACTACAATACAGAGCATAGATGGAAACATTTCTTTAATTATTCCTAAAGGAACTCAAAGTGGAGAAAAGTTTGTCATCAAAGATAAAGGCTATAAATTAGGAAGAGGGATGAGAGGAAATTTCTACGTTATTATTAAAATAGTAGTTCCTAAGACATTAACAAAACAAGAAGAAGAATTATATATTAAGCTAAAGAATTTGCAAACAAAAGTATCAAAAGAAGTAGTAAATAAATAAAAACTGCTCGAGGTTGACATATTATAGAAAATATTATATAATTAAAAGGTCAACTAAAGAGAAGTTTTAGAAAGAGGTGCTAAGATGGCTGAGGAATTTCAAGGTAAATATTTTAGTATAACTGACCCACAAGGTGTTAACACAGTTATATATAGAATTAATAAAACTGCCAAGGAATTACAAAAACAGTATCCTAAATATACTGTTGAAAGATTAGTGTACTCTGAAGAAATGAACGGGAATATGAAGAAAAAAACTTTCTTTGTAGATTATCCAGAACCAGAGGGTGAGGATTTAGTAATATTATCTTTTGGACAAGAAAAAGTAGTTGTAAATACAGGTATACTAAAAGATGATAGACTAAAAATTTCAAAAAGACCAATTCCAGTTCAATTTAACACTATTTATTCAGAGACTCCAATAGAATATAAAGAGTTTAATTATACACCAAATTTACAAAGACCAATGACAATTATAGACCCAGAAACAACTGAAGAAGTAAAACCAAGATTGTACATAGATAATCAAACAAATGAAATTAAGGGAAAGTGTAAGTTAAAACCATACAAATCTTATTTCACATTTGAAATAAGGTCATAAAAGGAGGATGTACTAGTGAGTGATATAAAAATAAGTGCTTCAATGATAAATGTAAGAGATAAGGGAGAAAAAGGAAAATACGGCATAGAAGGTAATGCTGATGTTGACAAAGTATTTTCAGAAGGGGACGTACTTGAAATAAAAGTATGGGACTCTAAAGAAAGACCTATAATTATATCAGATGAACACAAAAAGAAAATTCATGAAAATTTTATGAGAAGATTCACAAGACATGCATTAGATATCAGAGAAAATATGAAAGACAGTAGAGAAGAAATGTCAAAATAAAACAAATGAGAAGGGATTGCTATGGAAAATAAATTTAGTGAATTCATAAAAAGAAATTTAAAATATATAATATTTGCATTAGTGGTGTGGATTATTGCGGAACTTCTCCTAATAGCACCGATTGCATATACTATAAGTGAGAGCTATGTTGATGGTAGATTTGATATAGCTCTTTTTATACAGGATTTTATATCAAATGTAGTATCTTTGGCGGGTATTACAAAAGTATTTGATTCAAATGTAATAGGAACTTTTGGGTCATGGACATTAGGATTTACAATTTTCTTAGGAATTGCTTTTGGAATAGGAGCTTACAAGAATAGAAAGAAAACCAAATACCAAGATATAGAGCATGGTTCAAGTGACTGGTGTACAGGCGGAGAGCAATATAGAGTATTAAGCAGAAATTCTGGACTACTATTAGCACAAAATAATTATTTACCATTAAATAAAATAGGAAATATAAATGTTCTTATTGTCGGTGGTTCAGGTTCTGGTAAATCATCAAGCTACACTATACCAAATGCTCACCAATTGTTAGGTTCATACATTTTTACAGACCCCAAAGGAGAAATTTATGATACTACAGCGGGATATTTAAAAGATCATGGATACGAAATCAAATTATTAAATTTAGTTAATCCTACAAGTAGTGATAGTTATAACCCTCTTCAACATATTCAAAGCGAGATAGATGTAGACGTTATTGCTAATACTATTGTAAAAGGACAAAAAGCAGAAGGAAGTGCTTCAGACCCATATTGGGATAACATGGCAGAAATTTTGCTAAAAGCATTAATATATTATTTGATAGCTGCAGCTCCTCCAGAAGAGCAAAACTTGGCTAGCTGTGCGGAACTTGTTAGAGCAGCAAATAATAATGGTGGAAGTAACTTACTTTCAGATTTAATGAGTAGATTGCCATATGACCATCCAGCAAGAATGAACTACAAATCTGTTGAAATAGCTTCAGACAAAACATATAGTTCTATACTTAGTACATTGCAATCAAAACTTGGTAAGTTTGATTCAAAAGATATAGCGGATGTTACATCAACAAATACTATAGATTTTGCTGATATCGCATCTAAGAAAACAGCTTTATACGTTGTATCTTCAGATACTCATACAGCTTATGATTTCCTACTTACAATTTTCTTTTCACAGATGATACAACAATTATATGATTTTGCAGATAAAAATGGTGGTAAATTACCTATAAAAACATTTTTCATATTGGACGAGTTTGCTAATATAGGTCAAATACCAGATTTTGATAAAAAAATATCAACCAGTAGAAGTAGAGGAATTTCATTTAGTGTTATTCTTCAAAACTTAGACCAATTAAAAGCAATTTATGAAAAATCTTATGAAACTATTATTGGTAACTGTGATACTCACGTATTCTTAGGAAGTAACTCTTATGCTACAGTTGAGTATTTCTCAAAAGAATTAGGCGAAAAAACAATAAAACATAATAGTAAGTCAATTAATAGAAATACATTAGATGTAAGTACAGGATTTAGTGAATCAGACCAAATAATGGCTAGAGCATTAATGACACCTGATGAGCTTAGAAGAATGGATAATAACGAATGTATCATATTTGAAAAAGGTCTAAAGCCAATTAAAGCTAAAAAATTCTGGTATTATCAAACAAATATGATAAAAGATTTTAATAGTAAAAGAATTGACCATAATGATTTTGATTGTGGTGAAAGAGGAAATTGGAGAAAATACAATCCTTATGACCCATATACAGGAAATAAAACAGAAGAGAAAAAACAGGAAGATGTGCGAATTGATTCATTGGACGATTTATTTGAAGATACAAAAGTGGAAGAAAATGTACCTATTCAAAATAATCAGCCTATACAAAATATTCCACCTGTGCAAACAAATATGAATCCTCCTAGTTCAGCAGATTCGGCAGTGCTTCCGGGATTTGAGGATGATGTAGCTAAACAAATGCAAAATACATCTGAGGATGAGATAGATATTCAAAAAGAACTAGAAGCAAAATTCGATGAACTTTTTGGACCAATAAATAATAATAATGACCAATAAAAATGTTCTAACATAAAAGATTATTAAAAATATTATAATTGTATATTTTAAGTTTTTTGTCACTTGCTGTCGGAACGATTACTTTCCTCCAAACTGCGCGTGACTGCAAAATCTTAAAATATACAATTTTTTTATTTATTAATTTTTATAAAAAGCGGAATGTATATTCTAAGATTTTTTGTTTCTTGCTGTCGGGCATAAAGCCCTCCAAGCTGCGCGAAACTGCAAAATCTTGAATATACATTTTTATTTATGAATTTTAATAAAATTTGATTTTGACTGTATAGTCATGTGATTGATATATTTTTCTATTACTAATATAATAATTCACGATTTATTATAAAATTGTATATTATGAGATTTCGTAGCTCCGCGCAAGCGTTCAAACGAGCTTAAAAGGATTTTAAGCGATGTGCGTTTGGAGCTGTAAAATTCGTAGAATTTTATCAGCGACCGCAAGGAGAAAGAAATTTTATAATATACAATTATAAAAGAAATAATTATTCATATAAGTAATAAGGAGAAAGATGAATTCTAAAATACTAGAAAATAAATTAAAAGTATACAAAATAAAATATTTTGAAACAATAGATTCTACACATAAATACATAAAAGAACATGCAAGCGATTTAGAGGATAGAACAATAGCTATAGCAGATAATCAAGAAAGTGGAATAGGAACCCATGGAAGAACGTGGTATACAGGAGATGCCAATAATATTGCAATGAGCATGTTAATCAAACCTAATTGCGATATAGATAAATTAAATAATATAACAATAGAAATTGCAAAATCTATTCAAGGAGCAATAAAAGAAAAATATAATATAAATTTAGAAATAAAATACCCAAATGATTTATTATTAAATAACAAGAAAATATGTGGAATATTAACTGAAATAAGAAGTATTTCTAAAGAAGTTACTCATTTAATAATAAGTGTAGGATTTAATGTAAATGAAGTTAATTTTGATAGTGAAACAGAAAAGATTGCTACTTCATTAAAAAAAGAATTTAAAAAAAATTTTAATAGAGAAGAAATAATTTTAAAAATTGTAGAAAAAATTAAAAATGAAATTTTAATTAATTTGACCAGTCAGACCAATGAAAACTTTTATTAAAATCAATAAAATATAATAGAGGTAAAAATGAGAAATATACAAATTATTGGAAGAGGAAAATATATACCCCAAAAAGAAATAAATAATAAACTACTATCTAAGCAGTTTGGGATAGATGAAGAAAAAATACTAGAACTTTCAGGAATAGAAAAAAGATTTTATACACAAGATGAAAAAATGGAAGATATGGCATACATGGCGAGTTTAAAAGCAATAGAAGATGGAAAAATCAAAAAAGAAAATATTGATATGATAATTGTAGCAACAACATCAACTACAAAAATAATGCCTGGAATTTCTTTTTTAGTGCAAAAAGAATTAGACATAAAAAATTGCATGTGCCTAGATATTTTAGGTGGATGTAGTGGTTACATAAATGCTTTTGATATAGCAGAAATGGCAATAAGTTTAAATAGAATAAATACTGCATTAATTATAGGAGTAGAAAGGTTATCAAAAATTATAGATGAAAAAGACTATTCAACTGCTATCTTGATGGGAGATGGAGCAGGAGCTACTATTATTTCAAATACTGATGAAAATAAGATATATGCTTCAAATATAAGAAGCCAAGGTCAAGAATCCGATCTGTTAGTGTATGAATATGAAAATAAGCTAAGTATGCAAGGAAAGAAAATATACAAATATGCAGTAAAAGAAGTAAATGAATTAATAACTGAAACTTTAAAGCAAGCTGGTTTAGAACTAGACGATATAAAAAGTATTATACTTCATCAATCTAATCAAAGAATAATGGATGCAATAGGTGTGAGGTTAGGATGCAAAGAAAAAATGTATACGAATATAAAAGGGATAGGCAATACATTTTGTGCAAGTATTCCAATTGCATTATCAGAAGTAGAATTAGAAAAAGGAGATAAGATAATGCTAGTTGGATATGGTGGAGGACTAAATTCAGGTTGTATTATATTGGAATATTAGAGTATTAAATTCAGCTTGCATTAGAATATAAAACATTAAATGGAGGAATATATGAAAAACGTTTTTTTATTTCCTGGTCAAGGAAGTCAATTTGCAGGAATGGGAAAGGATTTTTACGATAATTTTGAAGAGGCTAGAAAAGTATATGATTTAGCAAATGAAGTAACAAATATGAATATTAAAGAAATATGCTTTGAAGCTACAGATGAAGAGCTAAAAAAAACACAAAATGCTCAGCTTTGTATAGCAGCAATGTCACTAGCAGTTTTAGAAGTAATAAGCAAAAAAGGAATCAAAGCAGAATATGCAGCTGGACTAAGTTTGGGTGAATATGTAGGTTTAGTATATGGTGGATTTCTAAGTATGGAAGATTGCTTTAAACTTCTTAAAATGAGAGGTTATTTCATGGAAAACTTAATTCCAAATGAAGAATATTCTATGGCGGCAATCATCGGACTTGATTCAAGAGAGATAGAAAAAGTTTGTGAAGATATTAGAAAAGAAGGAAAATTTGTTGTTCCTGCTAATTATAATTATTCTGGTCAAACTGTTATTTCAGGAAATAAAGAAGCAGTAGCAAAAGCTATGGAGGCTTTAAAAGCAAAAGGTGCTAAAAGAGTGGTAGAACTTAATACATCAGGACCTTTCCATACAGAAAAACTAGAAGAAGCTAGAAAAGAATATGTAAAAGAGCTAAAAAAAGTTACTTTTGGAAATGGAAATGAAGTAAAAGTTATTAAAAACTTAGATGGAAAGTTATACACAAAAAGTGATGATTTTGTGGATATCTTATCTAAACATATTGTAAGTCCAGTAAGATTTGATAAAGCTTTATCAATTTTCGCTGAAAATAATATAGATAATTTTATTGAAATTGGTCCAGGAAAATCAATGACTGGATTTGTAAAAAAAGAGATTAAAGAAGCTAAATGTTATTCTATTGATACAGTAGAAAAATTAAATGAATTATTAGGAGGATTATAATGGACGAAAAGAAAGTTGCATTTATAACTGGTGGAACAAGAGGTATAGGAAAGGCAATAGCTAAAATATTTTCAGATAATGGATATAATTTAGTAATTAACTATGTCTCAGAAAAAACAGATTTAAAAAAATTAGAAGATGACTTAAAAAATGATAATGAAATATTATTTGTTAGAGCAAATGTTGGAGAATTTGATTCAGCAGAAAATGCCGTAAAAAAAGCAATAGAAAAATTCGGAAAAATAGATGTATTGGTAAATAATGCTGGAATTACTAGAGATAATTTAATTATGAGAATGAAAGAAGAAGAATTTGATCAGGTTATAAATACAAATTTAAAGGGAACATTCAATGTTACAAAAAGTGTAGTACCATATATGATGAAAAAAAGAAGCGGAAGGATAGTAAATATATCATCAGTTGTCGGTGTAAGTGGTAATGCTGGACAATGCAATTATGCAGCATCAAAAGCGGGAATAATAGGATTTACTAAAAGTTTAGCTAAAGAATTAGCAAGTAGAAATATTTTAGCAAATGCCGTAGCACCAGGATTTATAGATACAGATATGACAGAATGTTTAAATGATACTGTAAAAGAAAACATTAATAATCAAATACCATTAAAAAGAATGGGAACACCAGAAGAAATTGCAAAAGCAGTATACTTCTTAGGATCAAGTGATAATACATATATTACAGGTCAAGTATTAAATATAGATGGAGGAATGTTGATTTAAGTTTTCAACTAGGGACGGTCCTTAATCGAAAAAATATAAAGGAAGGGTAATAAAAATGGAAAGAAGAGTTGTTGTAACAGGTTTAGGAGCTATTACTCCTATTGGAAATAACGTAAAAGATTATTGGGAAGGATTAAAAGCAGGAAAATGCGGAATTGATACAATTACTGCATTTGATGTAACAGACTTTAAAGTAAAATTAGCAGCAGAAGTAAAGAATTATAATCCAGAAGAATATTTAGATAAAAGATCAGCTAGAAGACTAGATAGATTTACTCAATTTGCAATTATTGCAGCAAGAGAAGCTATGAAAGATAGTGGTATTACTAAAGAAAATACTGATATGGAAAGAGTAGGAACATTTATCGGTTCAGGTATTGGTGGACTTGATACTATAGAAAAAGAAAATAGAGTATGCTTTGAAAAAGGATATGATAAAATTTCTCCTATGTATATACCAATGGTAATATCAAATATGGCAGCAGGTAATGTGGCAATAGATTTAGGACTAAGAGGAGAATCTTTTTCAATAGCAACAGCCTGTGCAAGTGCAACTCATTCAATAGGTGAAGCATATAGAGCTATAAAGCATGGATATCAAGATGTGGTGTTTACTGGAGGAACAGAAGCATCAATTACTAAAACAGGAATAGCAGGATTTACTAATATAAAAGCATTGTCTCAAGCAGAAGACAAAAATAGAGCAAGTATCCCATTTGACAAAGAAAGAAGCGGATTTGTAATGGGAGAAGGCGCTGGTGTAATAGTATTAGAAGAACTAGAACATGCTAAAAAAAGAGGAGCTAAAATATATGCAGAAATTTGCGGTTATGGGGCATCTTCAGATGCATACCATATAACATCTCCAGCACCAGATGGAGAAGGTGGAGCAAGAGCTATGATGAATGCTATTAAAGATGCAAATATAGAAGAGACAGAAATAGACTATATAAATGCTCACGGAACATCAACTCATTTAAACGATCTTTGTGAGACACAAGCTATAAAAACAGCATTAAAAGAAAAAGCTAAAACTGTTATGGTAAGCTCAACAAAAGGTAACACAGGACATTTATTAGGAGCAGCTGGTGCAGTAGAAGCTATTGCTTGTATTAAGGCAATTGAAGACGATTTTGTACCACCTACAATTAATTATAAAGTAAAAGATGAAGAATGTGATTTAGATGTTGTACCTAATGTTGGTAGAAATATAAAAATAAACTATGCTATGTCAAATTCATTAGGATTTGGTGGACACAACAGTTCAATTATATTTAAAAGATATGAATAGGAGATAAATATGGAATATAAGGATATAAAAGAAATAGTAAAAGATATGGGAGAATCTAAAATAGATGAATTAAAAATAGAATTCCCAGATGGTACTAAAATTAGTATGAAAAAGAATGAAAGTAAAACAAATGTGGTAATTGCACAAAATCAAGAACCAGTAGTAAGTGAAGTAAATAATACTACAGTAGAACCATCTAATAAAACTAGTGATGAAAATTACAAAGAAATAAAATCACCAATGGTTGGAACTTTTTATAGCAAATCTTCACCAACAGCTAAACCTTTCGTAAAAGTTGGAGATAAGGTAAGAAAAGGAGATGTAGTTTGTATAGTTGAAGCAATGAAACTTATGAATGAAATCGAAAGCGAATTTGATGGAGAAATAGTAGAAATATGCAAAAACGATGAAGATATGTGTGAATATGGAGATTGTTTATTTAAAGTAAAATAGGAGGAAAAAATGTTAGATGTTAATGGAATAATGGAGATAATACCTCAAAGAGCACCATTCCTTATGATAGACAAAGTAGAAGATTTTGTACCAGGAGAAAGTGCAATTGCATATAAAAATGTATGTATAAACGAACCACATTTTGCTGGTCATTTCCCAGGTAATCCAATAATGCCAGGGGTACTTATAGTAGAAGCATTAGCTCAAACAGGAGCTGTTGCTATATTATCTAAGGAAGAAAATAAGGGAAGAAATGCACTTTTTGGTGGAATAGATAAATTAAGATTTAAAAGACAAGTAAAACCTGGTGACACATTAAAATTAGAAGTAAAAATCATTAAACAAAAAGGACCAATAGGAATAGGAGAAGCAATTGCTACTGTTGATGGAGAAGTAGCATGTAAGGGAGAGCTTACATTTGCAATAGTATAGGAGAAAAGTATGATAAGAAAAGTATTAATAGCTAATAGAGGAGAAATAGCAGTAAGAATAATTAGAGCATGTAGAGAAATGGGAATTGCTACAGTAGCGGTATATTCAGAAGCAGATAAAAATGCCTTACATGTAAAATTAGCAGACCAAGCTGTTTGCATTGGACCAGCCGCATCTAATAAAAGTTATTTAAATGTAAAAGCAATACTAGAAGCTTGCTGCTTAACAGGTGCAGATAGTGTGCATCCTGGATATGGTTTTTTATCTGAAAATGTAGCTTTTGCAAAAATGTGTAGTGAAATGGGAATAAATTATATAGGCCCATCTTATGAACTAATAGAACTTATGGGAAATAAGTCAAAAGCAAAAGAAACTATGAAAAAAGCTGGAGTTCCAGTAGTTGAAGGTTCAGAAGGGAATGTAGAATCACTTCAAGGTGCGAAAGAAATAGCAAACCAAATTGGATATCCAGTTATAATGAAAGCAGTAAGCGGTGGTGGCGGAAAAGGAATAAGAATAGCTAATACCGAAGAAGAGCTTTCAAGATATTATGATGTAATAAGAACAGAGGCAAAATCAGCATTTAATGATGACAGCATTTATATAGAAAAATATATTCAAAATCCTAGACACATAGAAATACAAGTAATTGCAGATAAGCATGGAAACGTAGCACATTTAGGAGATAGAGATTGTACAGTTCAAAGAAAAAATCAAAAAATGCTTGAAGAAACTCCATCTGGATATATAGATGAAAAATTAAGACAAAAGATGGAAAAAGTTTCTGTAAAAGCAATCGAAAAAATAGGATATACAAATGCTGGAACAATCGAATATTTAGTAGATAAATCTGGAAATTTTTACTTTATGGAAATGAATACAAGACTTCAAGTTGAGCATCCAGTAACAGAAATGGTTACAGGAGTTGACTTGGTAAAAGAGCAAATAAATATTGCTGCAGGTAAGAAGCTTTCTAAAGAAGTAAGAGAACTAAATGTTAAAGGACATAGTTTGGAATGTAGAATAAATGCTGAAAATCCAGATAAAAACTTCATGCCTTGCCCTGGAAAAATAACAGGACTTCATATACCAGGAGGAAATGGAATAAGAGTAGATACTGCAATATATCAAGACTATGTAATACCTCCTAATTATGATTCTATGATTGCTAAACTAATTGTTCATGGCATGGATAGAGAAGATTCAATTAATAAAATGAAGAGTGCTCTAGGAGAATTTGTTATTGATGGAATAACAACTAATATAGATTTCTTGTATAAGATTCTAGAAAATCCAGAATTTATAAAAAATGATTATGATACGTCATTTATTAAATAATGAAAGGGAAAACAATGGTTATTGATAAAATAAGAAAAGTAAATGTTACAGAAAATAGTGTTAATTCAAAAGCATCAGACATGATGGTTGGAAAATGGATTAAATGCGATAACTGTAAGGAAATTCTATATAAAGATGATGTAAAAAACAATTTAAGTGTATGTCCAAATTGTGGTAAGCATTTTAGATTGTCTGCTAGAAGAAGAATTGAGCAAGTAATAGATAAAGATACTTTTATTGAAATTGATGAAAACTTACATACAACTAATCCAATTAAATTTGAAGGATATACACAAAAAATAGATTTGTTAGAAGAAAAAACAAAGATAAAAGAAGCAATCAAAATTGGTACTGGAAAAATAAATAATATTGATGTGGCAATAGGCGTAATGGACGGAAATTTTCTTATGGGAAGCATGGGAGAAGTTGTTGGAGAAAAAATTGTTCATTTAGTAGATTTAGCAATAGAAAAAAGATTACCAGTAATTATATTCTGCGTTTCTGGTGGAGCTAGAATGCAAGAAGGTATGATATCTTTAATGCAAATGGCAAAAACATCTTCAGCTCTTGCAAAATTAGAAAAAGCAGGACTTTTGTATATTAGCGTATTAACAGATCCTACAACAGGTGGAGTTACAGCAAGTTTTGCAAGTTTAGGAGATATTATATTGGCAGAACCAGGTGCATTAATTGGATTTGCCGGGCCAAGAGTTATTGAGCAAACAATAAAAGAAAAACTTCCAGAAGGTTTTCAAAGAGCTGAATTTTTACTAGAACATGGATTTATTGATAGAATAGTAGAAAGAAAAAATATGAGAGAAGAATTATATAAAATACTTACAATTCATAACTATTAATTGTATATTATAAGATTTTTTGTCACTTGCTGTCGAAGCTAAAGCTTCTCCAAACTGCGCGTGACTGCAAAATCTATAATATACAATTATATATAATAAATATAAGAAAGGATATCGAGATGTCTAATAAATTAGATGAATGGGATAGAGTACTAGAAGCAAGAAAAGTACAAAGACCAAAGGCTTTAGATTATATTGAAAATATATTTGATGATTTTATGGAATTACACGGAGATAGACTTTATGGAGACGATAAAGCTATTATAGGTGGAATTGGCTTCCTGCAAGGTATGCCTGTTACTGTTATAGGAGAACAAAAAGGAAAAAGCACAAAGGAAAATATGGAGAGAAACTTTGGTATGCCTAATCCAGAAGGATATAGAAAAGCACTTAGATTAATGAAACAAGCAGAGAAATTTAATAGACCAATAATTACATTTATTGATACACCTGGTGCCTATCCGGGAATTGGAGCAGAAGAAAGAGGTCAAGGAGAAGCAATTGCTAGAAACTTACTAGAAATGTCAACACTTAAAGTTCCAATTATTTGTGTAGTTATTGGAGAAGGTTCTAGTGGAGGAGCTCTTGCCATTGGCGTAGGAGATAGAATATTAATGCTTGAAAATTCAATCTATTCAATTCTTTCACCAGAGGGATTTGCAAGTATCTTATATAAGGATTCAAGTTTATATAAAAAAGCAGCGAAAGAAATGAAAATAACAGCAAAGGATTTAAAAGAACTTGGTGTCATTGATGAAATTATCAAAGAAGATAATATTTTTGAAAATACTAAAAAATCAATAGTGAAAAATTTGGAAAAGCTATTAAAAACTGAAAAAGATAAATTGCTAGAAGAAAGATACCAAAAATATATGAAAATAGGAAAAGGAGAAAATTATGATTTTAAATAATAAAACTATTTTAATAATGGGATTAAGAAATAAGTGGAGTATTGCGTGGGGAGTTTTAAGAAAAGCATATGAAAATGGGGCTAGGATTATATATACATATAATAATGAAGAACCAGAAAAAATGCAAAAATTAACAGAAGAAATTCCAAATGCAAAAGGATATAAATGCGATGTTTCAAGTGATGAAAGCATAGAACAATGCTTAGAACAAATAAAAAAGGATTTTGGAAAAGTAGATGGAATTTTACATAGTATAGCACATGCAAATACAGAAGACTTAAGAAATGATTTCATATATACTTCAAGAGATGGATTTGCACATAGTATGGATATTAGCTGTTATTCATTAATTTCTATTTGCAAATATGCTATTCAAAAAGAATTATTAAATGATAATGCAAGCGTTATTGCTCTTTCATATTATGGTGCAGAAAAGAGTATTGAAGGATATAATTTGATGGGAGCAGCAAAAGCAGCATTAGAAGCTTCTATCAGATATTTAGCAAAAGACTTAGGAAGAAAAGGAATTAGAGTAAATGCTATATCAGCAGGACCAATAAAAACATTATCTGCAAAGGGAATTAAAGATTTTGGTAGTATATTAAATGTAGTGGAAGAAAGAGCACCTCTACATAGAAACGTAACTATAGAAGACGTAGGAAATACATCAGCATTTTTATTTAGTGATATGTCTTCAGCAATAACAGGAGAAGTAATACATGTAGATTCAGGATTTTCAACAGTTGGAGTATAAAGGGGTTGATATAATTAATGTCTAAAAGAATGAGGACTAGGCCTTTGGCTAGTATGGAAGATATACTTCACCCAGAGATGAAAATAGAGACATTAAAAAGAGAAGTAGAAAGTTTAAAAGCAGAACTAAATAAGAAAGAAAAGCTAAATAAAGAAAAAGACAAAAAAATAGAAGAATTAACACAAATAAATCAGGAATTGGCTCAAAAAAACAAAGGATTAGATTTAAGAGGCATATTAATTCCAAGAGAAACTGCAAAAGTATCATATCATAAAAGTGTAGAAATAATAGAACAATGTCTTTTAGAGACGAATAAGAAAATTATTGTACTATGTGAAGGTGCGAAAAGCAGTTGGGATTATAGAATTTATACTAAAATATATCCAAATGCTATTATTGTACCATTTGGAAGCTGGAGTAGAATAGAAAAAAATCTAATAGCATATCGAAAAAAAAGTGATATTTTTTATGCTATT
This sequence comes from uncultured Clostridium sp., assembly GCA_930980855.1. Taxonomy (GTDB): domain Bacteria; phylum Bacillota; class Clostridia; order TANB77; family CAG-508; genus CAG-793. The sequence continues at coordinate 39,307 of CAKNIZ010000005.1, read as the reverse complement.
ATAGATGGAGATAAAAGAGGTGGAAGAATAAAAACAGCGTTAATGCAAGAGGGAATTTTCTGCTTAGATGTAAGAGCAATAGAAAATTTATTCTTTATAGATGAAATTTTTATAAAGGTATTAGATGACTTAAAAATACAAAATTCAAAAGAGTGGTTAAAAAAAATAAAAAAAGTAGCTTTAGAAAAATATAAAGATGAAGAAAGTTCATATGAGGTAACATATAAAAATGTTTTATTGTATTTTCCACCTAAGAAATTAATGGGATTAGTTTTTAGTACCATTGGCTCAAATAAATTAGCAGGATATTTTGATTGTGCTTATAAAAATTTAGATAACATTGAAATAATGGAAGTGATAAAAAAATATATGCCAACAATAATTGAAGAAATATAATTGTGAATAATTCGCAATTATATTTTTTTGGCTTAAATCTATTGCAGAACTTTTGTTTGTATGATATAACATTGTGTGAGGTGAATAAAATGAAATTTGTACATATTGCGGACTTACATTTAGATAGCCCCTTTACTACTATAAGTGATAGAGCTGATTTAGGAATGCAAAGGAGACTAGAGCAAAGGAAAGCATTAAAAAAAGTTGTAGATTTTATAAAAGAAAATGAAATTGAATATTTATTTATAAGTGGAGATTTATACGAGCAAGAATATATAAGAGAAAGTACAATTAAATATGTAAATGAATTATTCAAAGAAATTCCAAAAACTAAAATATATATTACACCGGGAAATCATGACCCATATATTAAAAATTCATATTATGCATTATTTAATTGGAATAATAATGTAAAAATATTTACACAAAATGTAGAGAAAATAGAAAACGATGAAGTAGACATTTATGGTTTTGGATTTAATAATTTTGAAATGCGAGAAAAACAATTAGAAAATATAAAAATAGAAAATAATAATAAAATAAATATTTTAATAACACATGGAGATATAATAGATTCAATATATAATCCAATGAATATTAATTTATTAAAAAATAAAGGCTTTGATTATGTGGCATTAGGTCATGTTCATAAAAGAGATGATAGCAGTAATATTGTATATCCAGGTTCTTTAATTTCTTTAGGATTTGACGAGTTAGGTAAACATGGAATGATTGTTGGAGAAATAATTAATAAAAAATTATTAAAAAAATTTATTCCAATAGATAATAGAGAATTTATAGAAAAAGAAATAAATATTAGTGATATTTATTCTGAAGAAGAATTAATTGAAAAAATAAATAATGAAATAAATAATGATAATAATTTATATAAAATTAATTTAATTGGTTATAGAAATTTTCCAATTAATATAAATATTAAATTATTAAAAAATAATATTATAAAAATAAAAAATAATACAAAAATAAAAATAGAAATAAAAGAAAATAATTATACATTAAAAGGAATATTTATAAAAAAATTAAATGAGAAAAAAAATAATAGAGAAATAAATGAAGATACTTACGAGAAAATATTAGAACTTGGAATGCAGGTTTTAGAGAAAAATAACAAATAAATAAAAATTGTCAAAAAGGATAAAAAAATGTCGCAGATTAATAGAAAAAACAAAAGTATAATGGTATTAAATTAGAAAAGAAATAAAAGGTTTATAGAAAAATAATTAATAAAAAAATAACGGAGAAATATAAATTGAATAAAAATAGTTAATAAAAATTTAATTAATAAAAAATTGGAGGAAAAAATTTTGAAAATAAAAAATATAAAAATTAATTCTTATGGTAATTTAAAAAATAAAGAAATTAATTTTAAAAAAATAAATATTATTTTTGGAAAAAATGAAAGTGGAAAATCTACATTATTAAATTTTATAAAAAATATTTTTTATGGAATTTCAAAAAATAAAAATGGAAGAAATTTTTCAGATTATGAAAAATATTTGCCTTGGACAGGAGAAGATTTTTCTGGAAAAATAAAATACGAATTAAATAATGGAAATACGTTTGAAATATTTAGAGACTTTAATAAGAAGAATCCAAAGATATATAACGAAGAAATGGAAGACATTTCAGAAGAATATAAAATTGACAAAAAGACAGGAATACAGTTTTTTGAGGAACAGACAAATGTGGATGAAAAAACATTTATGTCAACATGTTTTGCTATGCAGAAGGAGATATATATAGATAGTGCAGAACAGGGAATACTACTACAAAAAGTGGCAAACCTAGCGGATAGCGGGGCAGAAGATGTGTCATATAAGAAGGTAATGAGTACACTTAACACTATGCTACTAAATGAAGTAGGTACGAGTAATAGTAGAGAGAGACCTATTAATATAACCAGGCAGAATATAGAAAAGTATGAACATGACTTAAAGACAATAAATTACCTCAAAGAAAAGAGATTTAATTTAGAAAACGAAATTAATAATTTAAAAGAAAATATTGCTCTAAAAAATAAAAAAGAAAAATTATTAGAAAAAATAAAATTAATATTAGATAAAAATAAAATTGAAAAAGAAAAAAACAAAATAAAAAAAGATTTATTTGAAGAAAATAAAAATAAAATAAAAAAATTAGATAATGAAAAAGATAATTTATTAAATAAAATTAATTCTATAGAAAATAATTTAGAAAAAAATAAAAATAATAAAAAAATAAATAAAAATAAAATAATTAATTTTATAATATTTTTAATTTTAATTATAATTAATATTTTTAATTTTATTTTTATAAAAAATAAAATAATTAATATTATATTAATTTCATTAATTCCAATTTATTTTATTTATTTAATAATTAATATTTTAAAAAATAAAAAAATAAATAAAATTGAAAAAGAAAAATTAAATAAATTAAATATAGAAAATAATGAAATTAATAATCAAATGAAAACTTTAGATATGCAAATAGAAATATTAGAAAAAAACAATGAAGAAATAGAACAAGAAATAAAAAATATAGATAATAAATTATTAGAATATTTATTATTAAGTAAAGAAGAAATAAAAAAAGAATATAATAATATATATTTAGAAAATGAAATAAATAATTTATTTGATTCAGATATTGATTTTATTATAGAAAAAAATAATAAAGAAATAAATGAATATAATTTGAGATTACATAGATTAGAAATAGATAAGGAAAATATCGAACCAGAATTAGAAAAATTATTAAATATAGAAGAGGCATTAGAAATAGAAAAAGAAAAATTAGAAGAATTAGAAAATAGAGCACAAGAATTTGAAATAACAAAAGAACTATTAGAAGAATCTTATTCAGAAATGAAAAAGAATGTTTCACCAAAATTTAATAAATCACTTTCAGATAATATAGAAAAAATATCAAATGGGAAATATAAAAATATTATAATTAATGATAATTTAATGGTAGAATTAGATGACGGAAGATATATTTCAGCAGATAAATTAAGTATTGGTACAAAAGAGCAAATTTACTTGTCGCTAAGGTTATCTATAATGAATGAATTATCAGATGAAAAATTACCAATAATTTTAGATGAAGCATTTGCATATTATGATGATGAAAGATTAAAAGCAGCTTTGGACTTTTTTGATAATGTAGAAAATCAGGTAATATTATTTACTTGTACTAATAGAGAAAAAGAATTATTAGATAATTTGAATAAAGAATATAATTATATTGAATTATAAAAAATACTGACCAAATTAATTTTGGTCAGTATTTTTTTCTTCAATATTTAAAGGATTAACATGAATTATTGCTAAATATACAAAATCCAATTTATCCAATTCATCTTCTAGCTTATCAGCTATTTCATGGCTTTCAAAAGTTGAAAGACTGCCATCTACAAATATTGTAATTGATATTAAATATTTATATCCAACAGGTGATGTATTTAAATGATTATATTTCTTTATTTCAGGATATTTTTCTAATACTTTAATAATTTGTTCTTTATCTTTTTCATTTAATGATTTATCCATTAAAACATTGAAACTCTCTACAAAAATCTTAAAACCAGTAAAGAAAATCCAAATAGAAATTCCAATACCAACTACACCGTCAAACCAATATATATTTATTAAACTTAATAGTACTGAAATTAAAGTAAAAGTAGTGATAATACAGTCATTTCTATGATCTTTCTTATTTGCTTCTAATAATAAATTATCCATTCCTTTAGCTAATTTAGAAGTATATATAAACAAGCTAAGTTTTACAACTATAGTTATAATACAAACTACTACTAAAAACCATGAAAATTCAAAGGTACTCTTATTAACTAAAGACATTACAGAATCATAAAGAAGAGTAAAAGCAATAAATATCATGGAAATACTAATAAACATAGAAAAAATATATTCAGCTTTTCCATGTCCCATATTGTGAGTATCATCTTTAGGCTCACTAGCAATTTTGCTCCCGATAAAAGTCATAAGTGAAGCAAAAATATCAGCTGCGCTATTTGCAGCATCCGCTATCATTGCCTGGCTATTAGAAATAAAACCAATAATTGCTTTAATTATTAGTAAAAATATATTACCTACAATTCCTAGAATTCCTGCTAATTTTGTTTTTCCGTATCTATCCATAATTATTCCTTTTCTTATTTTAAATTTATATCGCATAATTTCTATTATATCATGTAAAATTATTTAAGTAAATATATGTATTAAATAAAAAAATATACTAATTTAAATATTTTTTAGAAATAATTTATATAGCGATTGACAAATGCAAGAAATAAATGTATAAAGATAATATAAGTTAGTAAAAGAAAGGTGAAAATTATACATGAAAATCGCTGAAAGCCTTGAGGCTGTATATATATATATATATATTGTAGGATTTAATAAAATAAACATAAATATACATAGAGAAGAAGCTATGTATTTTAGGCGAACCTAAAATTCGTTTAAAATATGTAGCTTTTTTGTGTGAAAAAATAAAAAATACGAGGGAGGAAAAAATGAAAAAAGAAGGAAAAGTACAAAACAATAAGAAGAAAAGGCTAATAATACTAATTGCAGTAATAGCCTTAATAGGAATAATAATTGGAAGTATAGTAATAAGAAATGTTGTAGTAAACCAAGAAACAGAAGGAGAAAATTACTTAGCAGGAGGAAATGCAAATTCAAGTCTAATGGCAAGTTACATTAGAAAAGGAGTAACAATTGGAGGAATAACTGGTACGCTTGAAAGTTTAGATACATCAGATGCTACAGCTACACCAGAAGATATATTAGAAGGGAAAACAGCGTATGTAAATGGAGTAAAAATAACAGGAACAATGAAAACAGGCCCAGGATTAGGAGATATAACTGGAAGCGAAACACAAAATACAGAAACTCAAGACAGTCTAGGAAATAAAGTAGTTATACCTGCAGGATTCAAAGTAGTAAATCCACAAGATAATGTAGAAAAAGGAATAATAATAGAAGATGTATCAGCAGGTGATGCTAATACAAAAGGAAGTCAATTTGTATGGATACCAGTAGGAAAAATAAAAACCTCGCAAGGAGAAAAAACAATAACATTAGGAAGATATGATTTTAATACCTCAGGAAATGTCATCCAAGTCTCAAGTTCATTTAAAGAAGAAACAGCGAGTGAACATGCATCAAGTGGATATGGAAATACAATAGCGAAAGACATAAATGCATTTAAAAATAGTGCGAATGCAAATGGAGGCTATTATATAGGACGCTACGAAGCAGGAGATGCTCTAGCCACAAGTTCTGCAAGAGGTTCTAGTACAAGTGATACGAATCCAATAGTGTGTAAAACAGGAGTATATCCATATAATTATATAACACAACTACAAGCAGCAAGTTTATGCCAAAATATGTATAGTGGTACAAATTTTACAAGTGATTTAATAAATAGTTATGCATGGGATACAGCAATAGTATTTATCCAAGAATGTAGTGGAGATAAAAATTATTCAAGACAGATTGGAAAAAATACAGAAAGGTCTTTACAGAAAGCAGGAGAAAGTATATTAGCAAATGTTGACAGTGGGGATGAAGCAAAAGATGTGAGATGTAATATATATGATATGTCTGGAAATACGTATGAATGGACAACCGAGACTTACTCTTACACTGGCGTTCCTTGTGTTAACAGGGGAGGCAACTACCGTAGTAGCTACAGTTACACGAGTGGTCGCACTGACGACAGTACGAGTTACAGCGACAACGTCATTGCATGCAGGCCCACTTTATATTTGTAACGCTGAGCGCTTGACTGCGATGCACTTTAAGGGGACTCGAACTTAGTAATGGTAGAAGACCAGAGCTTTCATGAGAGGCTTCAAGCTAAGTTCGCTTAGTGTGAAGTCTCTCCGCGGGAGGAATTACGGGAGCTTTATTGTAGATTGTAAGATAATCGTACAGATTTACAAAAGTCGTAAAATTTATAAGATAAAATGAAAGAGAGAAGAATATGAAAAACGCTGAAAGCCTTGAGGCTGTATATATATATATATATATATCGTAAGATTTAACAAAATATCTATAAATAAAAATAGCAAAGGGCTATGTGTATTAAATGAACTTAATATGCATAGCCCTTTGCCACCTTAAAAATATTTTAAGTGGGTAATAAAATGCTAAAAAATAAAATAAATAAAGGAGAAAGAAATGAAGTTTAATGAAAAAGTAAGGTTACTAAAAGAAAAAGTTGGAGATAAGGTATTGTTTGTTCAAAATGGTAATTTCTATATAGCGATAGGAAAAGATGCGGTACTATTACATGAACTATTTAATTTAAAATGTACATGCTTTATTAAATACTTATGTAAAGTGGGAGTTCCTGTAAGAAGTCTAAATAAATATTTAGTAGCATTAAAGGAAAAGGAGATAAGCTACATTGTGTATAAAAATATTAATGGAGAACTAAAGGTAGAAGAAAATTTCGATGATGCAAATAAAAATATGAAAAGCATTCATAACTTAGGATGTGAGAATTGTAAAAATGCAATATATCAATATGAAAGAGAAGAGATAAGGAAATATTTAAATAGTGAAGTTAGTGAAACCTAACTAAATATAGTGAATAAAAATATAAAAGGGAAAAGCCATGGAAAAAGAAAAATTAAAATTAATACCAAAATCAGAGAAATATATTCAATATATTATAGAGCTAATAATAAAATTACCACGAACGGAAAAATTTAGTATTGGCAATGAATATAAAAGTAGTTTATATAACATGTTAGAGAACGTAATGTATTTAAATAAAACTATAAAAATAAAGAATAGTAATGTAAAGTCTCAAAATGATAAAAACGATTTTATGAAAAAAATAATAGAGGAAGAGTGTTATGAAAAGATAAAAATTTTAAATAGAATAGATAGTATGCTTAATTGTCAAAGAATTTATTTAAGAATAATGTATAAAAATAAATGGATAGATGAACATAAGTTAGATGTGGCAATGAGCCAAATATATGAAATAGGGCAAATACTTGGAGGATTAATAAAATACTATGCCAAAAACTATTAGAAATGTGTGGAATAGAAATTTGAGCTATGAAAAATTAATGAAAGCACATATAGAAAGCAGAAAAGGTAAAGCTTCAAGAAAAGAAACAATATTATTTAATTTAAAGCAAGAAGAATATATAAAATACATATATGAAAATTTAAAAGCTGGAACATATAAACATGGAGGATATACCTCATTTTATGTATATGAACCCAAAAAACGAAAAATAGAGAAATCAAAATATATAGACAGAATTGTACATAGATGGCTTGTAGACAATATTTTAAAACCATATTATATACCAAGATTTATAGAAACAAGCTATGCTTGTATAGAAAAAAGAGGGATGCATAAAGCATGCTTAGATGTACAAAAAGCAATGAGACATATGAAAAATAAATACAAGAATTATTATATACTAAAAATGGATATAGCAAAGTTTTTTCAAAGCATAGATAAAGATATATTATTAAATATACTAAAAAGAAGAGTATTAGATAAAAAAGTGTTGTGGCTAATAAAAGAAATAATTTATTCGAATTATTTGGAAACAGGAGCAAAAAGTTTACCAATAGGCAATTATACGTCACAAATGTTTGCTAATATATATTTAAATGAGCTAGACTGGTATGTCAAAGAAAAGTTGAAGTATAAGTGGTATTATAGGTACATGGACGATGAAATTTTATTAGTACCAACTAAAGAAGAAGCAATAAAAGCAGTAAAAAATATAAAAAAATTCCTAAAAGAGAATTTACAATTAGAACTAAATAACAAAACACAAATTTTCAAAGGAAAGCAAGGAGTTAACTTTTGTGGATATAAAATAAAAGAATATAATTTGAAAATTAGAGACAAAGGTAAGCGCAAATTGAAAAATAAAATAAAAGTATTAAAATATAATATAAGAAATGAAAAAATAACATATAAAGATGCAAAAAAATATTTGTGTGGACATATAGGATATATACAAATAGCAAATGTAAGAGGATTAATTAACAATTTATTTTATAATGAATAACTAGTAAATTAAGATTAGGGACAAGTTATAACCGAGACTAACTCTAACACTAACAATCCTTGTGTTAACAGGGGAGGCAACTACAATAATAGCAACAATTACACGAGTAATCGCAATAACAACAATACGAGAAACAGCAACAACAACATTGCATGCAGGCCCACTCTAATATTAATTCGGATTATGTATTTTAAGCGAATTCATACAGTAATATATTAGATATTAAAGAGACTTGTTCCTTCCTAATTAAGGTAAATATATTAATTAATTACGGATGAGTAAGAAAGCTGAAAACTTGTAATTAATGAGTCTTAAATAAAAGATAATAGGTGGAAAATGAATGAAATATATATAATGGGCAAATTAGTTAATGTAGAATATTTATTTATATATAAAGGAAAACATACAAGTTTAGCAAAAGGTTACATAGAAGATGAGAAACAAATTATTCCAATAATTGCAATTGACGAAATTGCAGATAAAATGTATGTAAATAATAATAAATTAGTGATTGCTAACGGAAGCTTTATTAATAATAAGATAATAATAAAAGAAATTGAGAGTATATAAAAAATACAATTTTTTAGTCACATATTTAGTAGCAAATGAAATGCTTGAAAGATGCATAAATTTGTAGTATAATGATTAGGTCGAAGAAAAGGAGAGTTTATTTATGTTTGAAAATTTAGATGCAGTTGAAAAGAGATATGAAGAGTTAACTGTAAGAATTAGTGATCCAGATGTAATTGCTAATCAAAATGAATGGCGCAAAAATATGAAAGAACATTCAGACTTAGAGCCTGTTGTAATGAAATATAGAGAGTATAAAGAGGTTCTTAAAACTTTAGAAGAAGCCAAAGAAATGATGAATGATAAAGAGCTTAAGGATTTAGCAGAAGAAGAAATGTTAAATGCAAAAGAAGCTCTACCTAAATTAGAGGAAGAATTAAAAATATTATTAATTCCAAAAGACCCAGATGATGATAAAAACGTTATTTGTGAAATTAGAGCAGGTGCTGGTGGAGAGGAAGCAGCATTATTTGCAGGGACATTATTTAGAATGTATTCAATGTATGCGGATAGAAAACATTGGAAATTAGAAATTTTAAATGAAAATGAGACTGGACTTGGCGGATATAAAGAAATATCTTTTATGATAAAAGGAGCAGGAGCTTACAGTAGATTAAAATTTGAAAGTGGAGTTCATAGAGTTCAAAGAGTTCCAGAGACTGAAGCAAGTGGAAGAATTCATACTTCAACAGCAACCGTTGCAGTATTGCCAGAAGTTGAGGATGTAGAAATTGAAATAAATCCAGCAGATATCAAAATGGAAGTTTTTAGAGCTTCAGGAGCTGGTGGACAGCATGTTAACAAAACATCTTCTGCCGTAAGATTAATACATATTCCAACAGGAATGGTAGCAGAATGTCAAACAGAAAGATCTCAAGTTCAAAATAGGGAATATGCTATGAAACTACTTCGTTCAAGATTATACGAACAAGAAAAATTAAAAAGAGATAGTGAAGTAGAAAATGAAAGAAGAAGCCAAATAGGAAGTGCTGAAAGAAGCGAAAAAATAAGAACATACAATTATCCTCAAGGAAGAATAACAGACCATAGAATAGGAATGAGCATTTATCAAATGGATAATTTCTTAAATGGAGACTTAGATGAAATGATTGATAACTTAGCAGCAGCCGACACAGCAGAAAAATTAAAAGGTAACGAAGAATAAGAATAAAACTTCTTTTTAGGTAATAAAATATCTAAAAAGGAGTTTTTATTATGCTTGAAATATCTTTATTAGGTTTATTTTTTGGAACAATAGGAACAACAATAGGCGGAATTATAGGAATATTCTTAAAGAAAAACTCAAATAAATTTTTGAGCTTTATTTTATCATTTGCATCAGGATTAATGTTAGCAGTAATTTGCTTTGATTTAATACCAGAAGCAATAGAGATTTCTTCAATATATAGTACAGTTTTAGGAATTATCCTCGGAATTGTGATTATGATGATATGTGATAGCACCGTGCAAAATAAATTTAACGCAAAAAAAATTGCATCTAAGCAAGCAAATCTACTTAAGACTGGAATTATAGTTGGAATTGGACTTGCTTTACATAACATACCGGAAGGATTAGCAATCGGCTCTGGTTTTGATTCATCTACGGAATTAGGATTTTCTCTAGCAATAGCTATATGCTTGCATGATATACCAGAAGGAATCTCAATGGCAATTCCTATGAAAAATGGAGGAATGGGTAGATGGAAGGTTATAACATGCGTAATTCTATCTGGCATTGCTACTGGAGTAGGAGCATTAATAGGAGCGATAGTAGGAAATATTTCTAGTCAGGTAATAGCAATATGCCTTGCCTTTGCAGCAGGAGCAATGCTTTATATAGTATCTGGAGAATTAATTCCAGAGTCAAATTCATTATACAATGGAAGAATGACTGCAATAGGGAATATGCTTGGATTTATTATAGGTTTATTTGCAATGTTTATTAGTTAAAAATAAATTAATAAAAACTTATTGACTTGATGACTAAAATATAGTACAATTTCTTTGCGAACAAAAGTTTTAGAAGAAAGGACTACATAATGGAAGAATTATTAAATGAGTTAAACCCTAAACAAAAAGATGCAGTAATGGAAACAGAAGGACCTTGTCTAGTAATAGCAGGAGCAGGTTCAGGAAAAACAAAAGTATTAACATATAAAATTAGCTATTTAATGAAAGAAAAAAATGTTAAGCCATGGAATATTTTAGCCATAACTTTTACTAATAAAGCTGCAAATGAAATGAAGGAAAGAGTGCAAGCGCTAGTAGGAGATGCTATTAATGATATATGGCTTGGAACATTTCACTCAATCTGCGTAAGAATACTTAGAAAATTCATAGATAGAATAGGGTTTGATAATTCATTTGCGATTTTCGATACAACTGATCAAAAAACTCTAATAAAGAATTGCATGAAGGAACTAAATATTGATCCAAAATTGTTTACGGAAAGGTCTATATTATCCGAAATTAGTAATGCAAAAAATGATATGCTAACTCCTGAAAAATATGAAGAAAGAGCAAATGGAGATTATAGAAGAGAAATAACCGCTAAAGTATATCATTTATATCAGAAAAAACTAAGAGAAAATAATGCAATAGATTTTGACGATATCATAAACTTTACTATCAATATTTTAACAGATAATGCAGATGTATTAGAATATTATTCAGAAAAGTTTAAGTATATTCTAGTGGACGAGTATCAAGATACAAATAAATCACAATTTATGCTTGTTTCAATTTTAGCATCAAGATACGGAAACATAACAGTTGTAGGAGATAATGACCAATCTATTTATAGATTTAGAGGTGCAGATATTACAAATATTTTGAATTTTGAAAAAGATTTTCCCGGTTCAAAAATAGTTAAATTAGAGCAAAATTATAGGTGCACAGGAAATATTTTAAAAGCTGCAAACGAAGTTATAAAGCATAATGAAAATAAATATGAGAAAAAATTATGGACTGAAAATGATGAAGGTGCATTACCTTATGTTTTCTGCGGAGAGGACGAATATGAAGAAGCATCTTTCATAGTTCAAGAAATAAATAAATTAAGAAGAGAAGAATATTACAAATATTCAGATTTCGTTGTTTTATATAGAATGAACTCACAATCAAGAGCAATCGAAGATATTTTAAGAAGAGAGGATATTCCATATAAAATAGTTGGAGGATTAAAGTTCTATGAAAGAAAGGAAATAAAGGATACTATTGCATATTTAAGGTTAATTGCTAACCCTTCAGACAATCTTTCATTAGAAAGAATTATTAATGAACCTAAAAGAGGTGTTGGAAAAACCAGCATTGAAAACATAGAAAATATAGCTGCCGAAAATGGAATATCAATGTATCAAGTAATAAAAGAGGCAGATAAATATATACCTAGAATATATAATAATACAAGAGAATTTATAAATGTTATAGAAGAGCTTAGAGGACTAGATGTGCCTATATCAGAACTTATAAAGCAAACACTAAACAAAACTGGTTATACACAAGCATTGAAAAATGAGAATACAATTGAAGCGGAAAGTAGAATTGAAAACTTAGAGGAATTCCTAACAGTAGCAATGGAATTCGAAAAAGAATCAGCAGATAATTCTTTAAATGAATTTTTAAATAGTATTTCATTATCTAGTGATACAGATAATATTGAAGAAACAGATAATATGGTAACACTTATGACATTACATAGTGCTAAGGGGTTAGAGTATCCTGTTGTATTTTTAGTGGGTATGGAAGATGGCATATTCCCAGGACATAAATCAATAGATAATCCGGAAGACATAGAAGAAGAAAGAAGACTATTCTATGTTGGAATTACAAGAGCAAGAAACTATCTATATATGACATTTGCTAAAAAGAGGACAATTTTCGGTTCAACAAGTTATAATCCACCTTCAAGATTTGTAAAAGAAATTCCAGCAGATTTATTAGACGGATATGAAGAAGCTATGAATACACAAAGTGATGATGATAGATTTGAAGATTCTAAATATGAATGGGGATATAATAATTATAGTAATTCTAAAGTTATAACATATAAAGTTGATAATAATATACCAGAAAAAATACAAAGCAATTTCCAATTTAGAACAGCAGAAAGCTTTCTAAATAATCTTAACCAGAAAAAATCAAGCAAGGAAGTGGATTTGTCTAAATACAAAGTTGGACAAAGAATTTTCCATAAGAAATTTGGTGAGGGTGTTATTACCAATTTGGAACAAGAATCGGACGACTTGAAAGTAGATATTCAATTTGATAAAGCTGGACATAAGAGATTAATGGCAAAATTTGCAGGATTAGAAATATTGGAATAAAATATTTTCAATTAGGGACGGTCCTTTTTCAGAAATTATGCAAAAATTTCTGAAAAAGGACCGTCCCTAATTGAAAATTACTTAAAATTCTTTTGACAAGTCTGTATCGCATTATTAGCAATAATTAATTCTCCACGTTCTTTTAGCATAAAAAACATAACTTCTTGTGCTGAAAAATAGGTACCGAATTCTGTCATGCCAGAATATAATTTTCCAATATATTTGTATTCATTATTAATTTCATTGAACGCTAAGTAATATTTATTATCTAATTTATATAACTCCGTAATCTTGCAAAAGCTTTTTAAACAATTAATTTTTTGATTTTTTAAAAAGAAACAAAAATTAAAAAAGTGTTCAATATCCTCAAAACTATATATTAAGCAATTGTTTTTTCTATTAGTACTAACTTTTTGTGGTTTAACTTTTTTTACTGATTTCTTTTTAGGAACTAACTTAGTTACTGTAAATATGAAATTCCCGTTACTTTGGTATTTAGCATCTATTCTAACTTTATTATTACCAACATTAAAACCAACTTCATCCTTAGCTTTATCTAATATATCGAGAAACGATTTTCTAGCACTAGAAGGGTCAGACATAAAGCTATCTAAATCAGTATTATTGTTAGGAAGTTCTTCATTTGACAATGTAATTTTTAATTTATAGTCACTTAATTTTTCAAATTTCATACAATCCTCCATTTTTAGTATATAATAATATAACACAAAAAAATTGAAAAGGAAAGAGCTTTAAGAAAATAAATAAAAAACAACATAAATTTTACAAAAAACACCTTGAAAAAATATGGAAAAAAATATATAATACAAATGTTAAAAAAGAAATATCCGTAAGAAAAAATGGAGGGAAGTATGGTAGCAAAAGACAAAAGTACATTAGTGCTAATTATATTTATTTTATGTGGTTTAGTTATTGGAGGGCTAATTGGTCAATTAACACAAGGAGTAAGCTTCTTAAGTTGGCTTTCATATGGACAAACCTTTGGAATAGCAGACCCAGTATCATTGGACTTAGGAGTCGTAAAATTAACTTTTGGAATAATGTTTAATATCAATATTTCAAGTATTATAGGAATAATAATAGCTATATTTATATATAGAAAATTTTAAATAAGTGGGGGCAGAAAGGAAACTTAATGCCATTAAAAATGAATGAATTGCCAGAATCAGAAAGACCATATGAAAAAATGCAAATGTATGGTGCAAAAAAGTTATCAAATGCAGAGTTATTGGCAATAATTATAAAAACAGGAACCAAAGATGCAACTTCATTAGAATTAGCAAGTAGAGTATTACTTTTGACAAATGAATTAAGGGATTTAGAATATATATCAATTGATTCACTAGAAGCAATAAAAGGAATAGGAAGGGTAAAAGCTATTCAAATAAAAGCAGTTTCTGAACTTGCTAAAAGAATGAGGGTGCCAGTTCAAAAGATGAATAAAATAATTAAGTCAACAAAAGATGTTGCTGATTTATTTATGGATGAACTTAGATACGAAAAACAGGAAATTTTAAAAGTCCTAATGTTAAATTCAAAAAATGAACTAATTAAAATCAATGATTTAAAAGTAGGAAATAGTAGAGAAATAGCCATTACACCTGCTCAAATTTTGAGCGATATTGTTAGAGAACAAGTTCCTAAGTTTATTCTTATCCATAATCATCCAAGCGGAGATACTAGTGCAAGTAAAAAAGACAAAGATTTTACAGATAGAGTTATGGTATGTGCAAAATTGCTTGGAGTTGTAATGCTTGACCATATCATAATTGGAGATGGGAAGTATAATAGTATAGTTTTAGAGAGGAAAGATAACAATGAAATTTAATTTACTTGATTTTAATTCAAAAGATATAGGAATGGATTTGGGAACAGCCAATATTCTAATTGCTTTAAAAGGAAAAGGAATAGTATTAAGGGAGCCTTCAGTAGTAGCCCTAGATAGAGTTACAGGAGAAATAGTGGCAACTGGAAAAGAAGCAAGGGATATGCTAGGCAGAACCCCTGAAAATATAAAAGCCGTAAGGCCTATGCAAGATGGAGTTATTGCTGATTTTACAGCAACAGGATTAATGCTAAAAAATATGTTAAAAAAAGTATGCCAAAAGTATAATGCTGGAAAACCAAGAGTTGTTGTAGGAGTTCCATCTGGTATAACAGAAGTAGAAAAAAGAGCTATAGAAGAGGCTTTTTTACAAGCTAATGCAAAAGAAGTTTATTTAATACAAGAACCAATGGCAGCAGCAATAGGCGCAGGACTTAATGTTAAAGAACCCGTAGGAAATATGATAATAGATATAGGTGGAGGAACTACAGAAGTCGCCGTTATATCTTTAGGAGGAGTTGTAGCAAGTACATCAATTAGAGTAGCAGGAAACGAAATCGATGAAAGTATTGTTGAATATTTAAAAAAGAAAAAAGGAATTGCAATAGGATTATCGGCAGCAGAAGGATTAAAAATTGAATTAGGATGTGCTCTTCCTCTTGTATCAGAAATGACCAAGGAAATTAGAGGAAGAGATTTAGAAACAGGACTTCCTAAAAATGTTTTAGTTTCATCAAAAGATATTGAAGAAGCTATGAAAAAACCAATAAATGAAATAATGGAAGCAATAATAAGTACTTTATCTGTTACACCACCTGAACTTGCATCAGATATTATTCAAAATGGTATATATTTAGCAGGTGGTGGTGCACAAATTAGAAATTTAGATATCTTAATTTCACAAAAAACAGGAGTTCAAACTTATGTGGCTGATACGCCTTTAGAATGCGTAGCTATAGGTGCAGGAAAAGTTTTAGAAAATATAGATAATTTAAAAGGTGTTTTACTTAACACAGAAAAAAGAGGTTTATAATGAAAAATAAAGCTGGTATGATAGGTATTATTATAACTATTATTATCTTAATAGTAGTAGTAATTGTTTCAAACATTAGTACTGGAAATTTGTGGGCTATGGAAAGTGCTGTAGGAAAACTATTTATGCCAATACAAAATGGAATAATATATTTAAAAAATAAAATTACTGGAAACGAACAAGAATTAAGTGATATACAAACTCTAAAAGAAGAAAATCAAAAACTTAAAGATGAAAATAGTCAATTGCAGGAACAATTAAGAGAACTGGAAATACTAAAGTCAGAAAATAACACATTAAAAGAATATGTGAACCTAAAAGATAAATATTCTTCATATACTACTGTTCCAGCTTATGTAATTCAAAGAAGCCTTAGTAATTATGATAAACTAATTGTAATAAATGCAGGAACAGATGATGGAATAAATGTAAATATGCCGGTCATTTCTGAATCAGGCTTAGTAGGACATGTAATTTCAGTAACTAATGATACAGCAAAAATTCAGACGATTATAGATACAGCAAGTAATGTAAGTGCTAATATTTCAAATGTTCAGGATAGTGTTGTATTAAAAGGAACACTAAATAGTACTGAAATATTAAAAGCAACATATATTCCGGCAGATAGTACAATACTCCAAGGTGATGAGGTGGTAACTTCAGGACTTGGAGGAATATATCCTAAAGGAATTTTGGTGGGTAATGTAAAAACAGTTGTAAATACACAAAATGAAGCAGATAGATATGCTGAAATAGAAGTATCTACCGATTTTTCTAATTTAGAAACAGTATTGGTTATTACTGAACAATAAAGGAGAGAAAATTGAGGAAATTTAAAGTTATTATAATTATATTACTAATGTTTTTTTTAATTTACTTTTTACAATCTAATTTCTTTTCTTGGTTTAATATTGGCGGAATAATGCCAAACCTATTTATATTTTTAAGTTTGTTTATAGGTTTATTTGTGGGAAATAAAATGGGAGGAATATTTGGAATTATATTTGGCCTTATTTTAGATTTTACAACAGGAAACAGTATTGGATTTACATCAGTATTCCTAGGAGTAATAGGACTACTTGGAGAATATTTTGATAAGAATTTTTCAAAAGATAGTAGAGTAACGATTATTTTGATGCTAGTTGGTAGCACTATACTTTATGAAGTAGCAACATATCTAGTTAAAATATTTGTCTCTGGTGCAGAACCTGAAGTTCTAACATTTATACTTACTTTATTTGTAGAAATTATATTTAATACATTATTAATAATCATTTTTTATCCATTAATTAGAAAATTAGGTTATTATATGGAAGATTCTTTTAAGGGCAAAAAAATTCTTACTAGATATTTTTAATTTGGAGGAAGAATGGGAAAAAAGAGTGAAAATAAATTAAGATACAATATTTTAATGGCTATTGTATACATAATAGGAATCATCCTTTTGCTTCAGCTATTTAATTTGCAAATAGTAAATGGTAAAGAATATAGAGAAGAATCAAATACAAGATTAACCAGGGAGACAACTATAAAAGCAGCAAGAGGAAATATATTAGATAGTAGTGGAGAAAAACTTGTATCCACAAAACTTGTATATAATGTGGAAATCTATAAAACAAAAATAGATAACGAGACATTAAATAATTCATTATTACTACTTGCCACTACACTAGAAGGTAATGGAGACAAATACGTAGATAACTTCCCAATTACTGTTAATCCATACGCTTTTGAAAATGAAGAAACTGCCAAAACCTTTAAAAAATCTAATAAATTAGATGAAGGGTATGATGCAGAAGCATGTTTTAACTATTTTAAGGAAAAATATAAAATAAGTAATGAAAATGTAGATGAAGCCTTGAAAATTATGATTCTAAGATATGAAATAGAAAAAGATGGATATAGTAATACAAAATCAGTTGAACTAGCTTCTAATATAAGTAATGCAAGTCTTGCAAAGATAAATGAAATGAGCACAAGCTTTCCAGGTATAAGTACTACATCGGAGCCAACTATTTACTATCCATATGGAACTCTTGCATCTCATATATTAGGATATGTAGGTCCAATAAGTGAAGATGAATTAAAAGGCAATGAAGAAATATATGACCAAAATGATGTGACGGGCAAAACTGGTATAGAGCAGGTTTTCGAAAAATACTTAAGAGGAATAGACGGAGTGAAACAAATAGATATGTCTGTGGATGGTATAGTTACAGATGAATATGTAGCGGAAGAAGCAATTGTAGGAAATGATATTATGCTTACAATAGATGCAGACCTTCAAAAAATAACAGAGGATGCATTAGCAAATAATATAGAAATGATGAAAACAGGTGAACTAAGTGGTGCAGCAACAGCATCAGAAGGTGCAGCAGTAGTAATAAATGTAAAAACGGGAGAAATTCTTGCAATGGCAAGCTATCCAAACTATGATCCATCATTATTTGTAGATGGAATTAGTACAGAAAATTGGAATAATTACTTAAATGATTCAAGTCATCCACTTATAAATAAGGCAATATCTTCAATTGCTCCACCAGGTTCTACATTTAAAATGGTAACAGCTATAGCAGGTTTAGAAAGTGGAGCAATAGATACAAGTACGAAAATAAATGACACAGGAAAATACACTTATTATAGAGATTATCAACCGGTATGTTGGAAAAGAGGAGGACATGGATGGCTTGATGTAACAAGGGCAATAGAATCATCATGTAACTATTTTTTCTATGAAACTGGAAGAAGGACTGGAATTGATAGATTAGCACAAGTTGCTACAGCATTTGGTTTAGGACAAAAAACAGGAATAGAATTACCATCTGAAGAACCAGGTGTCTTAGCTTCAAGAGATACAATGAATCCATGGGTTGATGGTTACACAATTCAGGCAGCTATAGGACAGCTTAATAATGCATTTACTCCACTTCAAATGGCAAAATATACAGCGATGGTAGCAAATGGAGGAAAAAATATTGATGTTACTATTGTAAAATCAATAAATAAAGCAGACGGAACAGAAGTTTCAAGAGATGAAATCAACTCATATGTTAATGAAAAACTTGAAGTAAGTGGAAATAGTGGGTCAGACATAAGTATTAGCGAAACAAATTATCAAGCAATAAAAGAAGGAATGAGAGGTGTTACAAGTGATGGCTCTGGAACAGCTTATTCATACTTTAGAGATTTTGATATTGAAGTAGGAGGTAAGACAGGTTCAGCAACTACTGACACAAATCATAATGCCGATGCGTGGTTTGTTGGTTTTGCACCATTTGATGATCCAGAAATTGCAGTTGCAGTATATGTAAAAAATGGGCAACATGGTAATTATACAGCGCCTACTGCAAGAGAAATATTTGAGCAATACTTAGGAATGAATGCAGGAACTGTTACAGAAGACATGACTGCAACTTCATATATGCAAACAGTAAGGTAGAGTATTTAGGTGGTAAGAAAAACTTACCATCTTTTCTTTACAATTTATTTTCTTCATGATATAATAAAAACGTTAAATATACGAAGGATGAAGCGGTTATAGGGAAGCCAAAACCTAAATATATTTTAAGGAAAAGACAATGACAAGAAATATTAATATTTTTTTAAGACAAGATAATATCATATTAAGAATAAAAGAAGATGCTACTAAAAGAGATATAATGGCAGAATTAAATGAAAAGTTACCAGAGTTAAAAAGATTTTATAAAGAAGATAAAACTCCTATATTAGTAACTGGAAAAATATTAAAAAAAGCAGAAATAGATGACATACAAGATTTAATACAAAGAGAAATGAAAGTTAAAGTTGATTTTGAAAGCCCTAGAACCTTGGGGCTACACGGAATAAAGAAAACTTTTAAAAAAGAAATTGAAACATCAGAAACTAAATATTACAAAGGTTCATTAAGATCAGGACAAAGAATTGAATTTGAAGGTAGTGTAGCTATTTTAGGAGATGTTAATGACGGAGCAGAGGTCATTGCAGAGGATAATATTGTAGTATTAGGAACGCTTAGGGGAATGGCACATGCAGGAGCAAAAGGAAATGAAAAAGCTTTGATTGCAGCTCATGCGATAGAATCTCCACAAATTAGAATATCTAGTATGATAAAAGAGAGAACAAGGGATGAGATAGATATGGAGAGATATTCATATGCGTATATAAGTGATGAGGGAGTAATAGAAATGGAATAATGAGTGCTTTATTTTAAGTACTTATTATTTTTTTGTATTTGAATTAAATGAATAAAATATGGTTTTAACTTCTCGGCGCAGGGACGCGCCTTCCGGCTCACTCAGGCTGCGCCATTCGCTCCCCTTGAAGCTAAAACCATATTTTATTCATTATAAAAAAGGTGAAAAGATAATTAACTTCTTAACGTAAGAACGCGCCTTCCGGCTCACTCAGGCTATGCCATTCGCTCCCCTTGAAGCTAAAACCATATTTTATTCATTATAAAAAAGATACAAAAGTTAGCTTAAAAGTAATAAAATAAGAGCGATAAAAAGAAACTTATCTTTTACATCTTCCTTATATAATATGAAGAGGACAAGAATAATTATTAAATCGTCTGTATGAAGTTTAAAACCAAAAATATCAATAATTCCATCCTCTTCTACTGGAAATAAGTTCACTTTTTATCACCACCAAAGGATTCAAACATTTGGGTCATTTTTCCCATTCTAATTAATTTTATATATTCATCAATTTTTCCTTTTTTTTCATCACGAAGATAAGGCTTAAGTGAAATTAATAATTTAGACACGTCATCATTACTATCTGCGGACTTCATTTTACTCATGATATTTTGAATTCTCATCATAGTTTCAACATCTATATTGGGAAAGTCTTGACTATTATTGTCATTAGAACTATTATTAGAATTCATTTGAAAATTTTTTAGTAATTCACTAATATTGTTTAAATCAATATTGTTTGTAGAATTGTTTGATTGATTGTTAGTAGTATTATTTGGTTTATAATTGTTTCTCTGAGAATAGGTATTTGAATATTTATTATAATCCTGCTTATTAGAATAATTTGAACTATTATTTCTATTATAATTAGAATTTTGAGCATAATTATTATTAGTATTTGTGCTGCTTTTTTGCATATTTGCCACCATATTTTTTAATTCATCAGGTATTTGATTATTTTGAATCATCTCCTGTGCTTTTTTTATCATATTATTCATATCATCATTATTCATAACCATATCCTCCACAAAATATTACATTAAGAATTGCTTACGCAAACTTATTATCTGACTATAATATTATATTCACTTACTTTGATTTTGTTACACTTTTGTAAAGAAAATTTAATAAAAGAACGGATATTTCTATTTCCGTATATTAAAAAGTTATGAAAAATATTAAAATAACAGACCAGATATTGCACTTATTTAATTATAGGTTTAATATATAAAAAACATTAGCTCGAATTGTCTTTATTTGATATGGCAAAATGTCAAAAAAAGCAATAAAAGCCTTGAATTTTAGCTTAAAATAATATATAATTAAGTTATGTTAATTTAGGGACAATTAGGAGGTTAAAATGAAAAGAATAACTAACAAAATCTTTGCTATTTTGCTTGTTACGGTGCTATTGGGAGCTCAGTTTATTACCACTGGAGTTTATGCAGCAGATCTTTTAGAACAAAATAGCGACACAAATCAAGCAAATGTAAAATTTAATGCAACAATAGGAGATGATAGTTCTCACAATCAACATTCATATACAGCAAATATGGACTCAGATACAAATAAGCTTTATCTTTCTACAAGCGTTGAGAATACAGGATATTTAAAAGATATAGTTATTAGACTAGAAAATAATAATTATATTTTAAAAACTGACGGCATAGAAGATGAAAGAATAAAAAATATTACTCAAGATAGAGTAGAACTAAACATGATTAGTGCAGGACAGACTGTTGACTTAGCAATCCCAATTACTTTAGATAAGCAAGAACAAATATCTAAAGATACTTTAGGTAGAGAAAGTAAGGTTATATTAGAAGCAACATATGTTAACAAGGATAATAAAGAAAGAAAAGTAGAAAAAGAATTAGTACAAAACTTATCTTGGACAATAGATGAAAATTCTTTATCTAGTGAAACATCTCAAAGTGTTATTCGTTATTTAACATATAATAATCAAACGATGTTAAGTGTTATTCTAAGCGATAAATTAAAAGATGCAAAAATGCCAATTAATTCTAAGGAATTATTGGTTACTGTTCCAGAGTTGTCTGGAAATAAACCTTCTAAAATAATTATAAATGCAATAGATACAGCTAATACAAATGGCGTATTAGACGGTACAGCTTTTTCAAATGAAAATTGGACCTATGATGAAAATACAGGAACAATTACAATTAAAGTAAACAATCCAGAAAATGAAGAAGGAAAAGTTTCTTGGAATAAAGAACTAGCAGATAGATTTGTTATTACATATTTATATAATGTAAACATGAATGAAGAAGCTACAAAAGTAACATCAAAAGTGACGACGAATACTACATTAATAAATGGTATGAGCTTTACGAATGAAACACAAGAAAATGATTATACAATAGATGGAAAAATTGGAGATATTGTAACAGCAGAAATTACAAGTAATGTGGAAACTTTAAATAAGGGATATATGTATAATAATATAAATACTAGTGACGGAAAGAAAGAAACAGAATTTTCAGAAGACTACAAAATAAATATAGGACTCGCTGAAGCATTAGATAAGGTAACTGTAAAAGATTTAGGAGAATTATTTAATGAACAAGATATAAGCAATTCTGTATACACTAAAAAAATTAGTGTTTCACAAGAAGAAATTATAAAAGTACTTGGAGAATCAGGTAGCATTAATGTTTCAAAAGAAGATGGAACATTAATAGGAACTCTAAATAAAGACAAATTAGAATTAGATGTAAATTCTTCAAAAATTACTTTCGAATTTAGCAAACCAGTATCTGAAGGAGATATAACAATTCATGCAGATAAAGCTATTTCTAGTGAACTAAATCTTTCAAAAGAAGAAATACAAAGTTTTACAAATATGACTTCAAGAATATTAATAAATCAAGAATCTACTAAAACAATTACATTAGAAGAACCTACTTCAAAAGCAAGTATTGAAATTAGCAACAATAACCTTTCAACAGTAGTAGAAAATGAAGATGTTATTATCACAGCAACACTAGAAAGAGATGATATAACAGATGCTTTATATCAAAATCCAGAAATAATGATTAGATTACCTGAAGAGGTAACAAATATTGAATTAAAAGATGCAAAATTATTATATGAAGAAGAATTAACACAAAATGAATTTAGAGTAGAAGGAAATACTATCTATTTATCTTTAACTGGAACACAAACAAAATATGAAGAACAAGCTATATCAAAAGGAACTGTAATTCGTTTAGTAGTTGATTTAACTTTAGATAATTTAGCACCAAGTAAGGAAACAAATATTACATTAGACTATACAAATCAAAATAATTATTCAGTTCAAAGAGAGGCTGTTACAAACTCTGTACAAGCCCCTGTAAACGTTGTAGCACCTACAGGATTTGTTACAATAAATTCTTTAACTGGATATAATGGAGATGAAAAAGCTACATCACAAGAAGGAAATGAAGAAATTGGAAGAATAGCAGCAAATTCTTCAGAAAAAACAATGCAAGTAACAGGAACAATAGTTAATAACTTAGGAAGTGATGCAACTGGAGTTAAGGTATTAGGAAGAATTCCTTTCTCAGGAAATACAAAAGTAGGAACTAATGAAAACTTAGGAAGTAATTTTGATACAAAATTTGCAAGTGGAATTACATTAGACGGAATAACAGGAACTATATATTATTCTACTAATGAAAATGCAGATGCTGATTTACAAAATTCAAGTAATGGATGGACAAAAGATTATACAGCAGATGCAAAATCTTATTTAATAGTATTAGATGGAGCTATGACAAATGCAACAAGATTCAATTTTAATTATAATGTAACCGTTCCAGCAAACTTACAATATAACAATACAGTAAAATCAAATTTTGGAATATATTATGATAATGATGCAGAAGAAGGAACAACCCAAAATGTTGTTTCAGCAACACCAGTTGGAATTACAACAGGATTAGAACCAGATGTTACAGCAGAAATTACAGCTTATGATTTTAATACAGGAGCTCAAATAGCAAATGGAGCAGATATTAAAGAAGGGCAATATATCAAATTTAGAGTAAAAGTAAAAAATAATGCTGATGTTCCAGCAACAAATGTAAAAGTAACTCAAACAATGCCGGACGAATTAGCAGCATTAGTTTATAGGGAAGGTTCTACTGGAGGACCAGGAAGCTATGGATTAAACTATGAACTTACAGAACAGGTTCAAACAATAGAAAGTTTAGGAGCAGGAGAAGAGAAAGAACTTGAATTTAATGTAGGAAATATTGAAATAATTGATGATAATACAGGAGATGAAGAAGACCCAGATATTCAAGAAGATCCATATCAAACATTAACTACTTTTAAAGTGATATCAGATCAAACACCTGAACAAGTATTAGAATATTCATTCCATAATACAAAAGGAACAGTAAGATTAAGTTTGGTTGCAGATGTAGAAGGAAAAGCTTTAAATGGCCAATTAATATCATTTGATGTAGAACTTGAAAATGTTAATAGAGATGAAAAGAATAATGTAGTGCTTAACTTAAAATTCCCACAAGGAATGGAATATGCAGGAACAGATTATACACAATATTATAATAAAGAAACAAATACATTAAGTTATCCAATAGGACAAATGAGCTCTAGAAAAACTGTATATATGCAATTCTATGGTAGAGTTACAGGAGAACTTTCAAACGATGCTATTGTAGTTGCAAGCGCAACTTCTGATGGTGGACAAGAGGAATTTTCAAATTCCATTTCATATTATTCTTCAAGAGTGGACATTTTTGCAGAACAGTCAACGAATCTTCCTGATGGAACAATGATAGACACAGACCAACTTGAGTTTTACGTAGATATTGAGAATAGAGGAGATACTGACGTTAGATTAACATTTGCAAATACTCTTCCAAGTGAATTAAGACTTACAAATTATAGATTAGTTGTTAACGGACAAGAAGTTGCAAGTTCAACAGGTGGATTTATAAAAACTAACTTTACATTAAAAGCAGGAGAAAATGCTAGAGCTACAATTAGAGCGAGAGCGAATACTATTGCACAAGGACAAGAAACTACAGTAGAAAATAAACCAACATTACAAATAATAGATGGAGATGCAGTTTCAATTAATTCTGCAAGTGTAAGAATTCAAGGAACTGGCGACTATGAACAAGGCGGGGCAGATGAACCTTCAATAGATGGTACATATAGAGTTACAGGTAACATTTGGATCGATGAAAATAATGATGGAAGAAGAAGTTCAGAAGAAACTAGATTCGCTAATATAAGAGTTATGTTATATGATTCTACTACTGGAGCAATAGCAAAAGATGTTTCAGGAAATGATTTAGTAATGACAACCGGAGAAGATGGAAGATACACATTTAATAATGTGAAACCTGGACAATATAATGTTGTAGCAGAATTTGATACGAGTATATATAGAGTAACAGTTTATCATGCAGAAGGAATTTCAGAATCTGAAAATTCAGATTTTGTAAATGCAACTCTAGATGGAAGAGAAGTTGCTGCAACAGACAACTTTACAATTACTAATAGCAATTTCTATAATTTAGACTTAGGACTATCAAGAATAAGAAACTTTGACTTAAGCATTGACAAAACAATTTCAAAAGTAACAGCAACAAATCCTTATATAGAAACAATTGAACAAGAAGTTAATAGTTCTTTTGGAAAAATTGATTTATATAACACAAAAATTGAAGATACAACAGTACTTGTAGAATACAATATAACAGTTACAAATGAAGGTGAAATTCCAGGATATGCAGAAGAAATAGTTGATTATTTACCAGAAGGAATGGCATTTAGTTCTGAATTAAATAATAATTGGTATATGGCTAGTGATGGAAATCTTTATACAACAAGCTTAGCTAATACAATTATAAATCCGGGAGAAAGCAAAACAGTAACTTTAGTATTAACAAGAAAGATGACCGGAGAAAATACAGGAACAGTACATAATTTAGTAGAAATAAATAAATCTTATAATGAATATGGATTAGAAGATAAAGATTCTACAGCGGGAAATAAGCAAGATGGCGAAGATGATATTTCTTATGCAGACTTACTAATTACACTTGGAACTGGTAGAGAGGTAGCTTCTTTCATCGGAATTACTATAGGAGTACTTGCTATTATAGGAGTAGCAGTATGGATAATTAAAAAAAGAGTCCTAAATAAAATATAGAAAGGAGGGAGAATATGAGTAAAACTTTAAAACGATTAATAATATTTTTAATTAGTATAATAGCAATATTTGTATTACAAGGAGTGGTAAATGGTGCAACTTTTCCATATCATTCACAAGCATATGAAATTAGTCCAGATTTATTCTGTATGAATCAAGGTAAAGCATTATTGTTCTTTGCAAATGATAAAGAAGAAACATATATGGAGTTTTCAGAACGCTCTGTTGGAACGCCTGAGCAATCTTCTGCATACGCAGCTTGGATTGGAAGTTCAGATCCAGTCGCAATACAAAAGGTGGTATGGGCATCAGTACAATGGGGAAATTCATCTAATGTTGTAGAAATAGGAAATCCACCTCATTATACATCTACAAGTTCCAATACTGTAGAAATTAGATCTTACCAATATGGAACTGTATATTATAAAATTTTTTCACAACTTGGAAATAACCCATTATTTACAATAAATCATACTGATTTAAAATTGATGGTAGACCAGAATAATAAGACATACACAGTAGGACCATATACTTTAACTGTTAATGCAGGAGATGATGAAGCTAAACAAATATTATACAATGAAATTATAGGAAAAGGAAATCAAGGATACTCAGATGCTACTAGATTTGCTAAATTTAATGCTATATCTGGGTTAGATGGAACAAATCCAATATTCTTAAATTCTTCAAGAAATCAAATTGATTTTCCAAACTTTGTAAGTGGAGAAGAGTTTTATATACAATTTCAGCCTAATAATGATGGAGAGATAGATTACACAGGTGATTTTACTATAGACGTAGATTACATTGCTAGCATGAGTGGCTCTGCTACTGAATATACACCAATAAGTCTAGACTTTTATGATATTGAATTAAATGTTGTGAATTATTCAAGAAGCAAAGAAACACATGAAGAACCAATTTGGGGGCAAGATGATGATGGTAATGCAATTATTGAAGGATATAGAACAGTATTTGATTACTGGGAATTCTCTAATATAGAAGCTGAACTTATAATTAGATCTACTAAAGGTGGAGGAGTTTGGTCAATACCATTTTATCCAGGAGATATTAGACATTATAGCCAATCAGATAGTAGACTTAGCGATAGCGAAGTAACGGAAGAGGTTTTAGGATCAAGTGGGCATTATAACGCAAATGACTCAAATGCATCAGGTATAACTGATTACATTCAACCAATGATTAGAATATATAACTGTTCACCAAACTGGTCTGTATTAAAAAGTCCTGGTCAAGGATTTGATGTAGATATGTACATTGGTGGATATGTATGGCAAGAATTAAGTGACTTAACAAAAGAAAGTGACATGGACGGAAGATTCAACAATGGAGCTGAATCAAAATTTGCAGGAATTCAAGTAGAATTATATGATGCAAATACAGATACTTTTGTAAGTAGTACAACTACAGACCAATATGGAGCATATGGATTCAAAAATATTAACCCAATGCATAAATACTATGTAAGATTCATATATAACGGAATGGTATATCAAGACACTTATTATAAAAATGATTTAAGTGGAGGATATTCAACAGCTAGAGAAAGAGATAGTGATAGGGAAGATTTAAATCTAAAATTTGAAACCATAGATTCATCACCAGATAACTATCAAGACGGTGGCTGGAAGAAAGTATATAGTTTTTACGAAAAAATAAAGAACTCACGAGGTGACTATATATCATATAGTGGCTCATCTGGAACAAATGCAGACATAAATGAAGGTGCATTTAGATTCTGTGATGCATGGGATATATTTAAGGAATTAGCTACATATGGAAATGACTATGACATGACAAATAAGGACTCTATGGAAAATACGTATATAGATAAATATACGCAAGCTATGGAATATAATAACATAGAGGGAGATTTCAAGAGTGAGCTTAGCAGTATAGGAGTTGATAGTCAAGAACAAGATAATATTTGGGAATATATTCAAGATTGTCTAATTAGTGCATATACAATAAACTATCCAGAAGAAAATGTTTTCTTACTAGAAGACATAGACAATCCTCAAGATGGTTCACTACTAGGATATGATAACCTATATACTAAAGATAGAGACCAAAGTAGAAATGTAGATTTCGGATTATATTTAAGAGATACAGCAGATTTAGGACTTCAAAAAGATGTTTACAAGGCAATTGTCAGAGTAAATGGTAAAACACATGAATACGAATATAATAAGAAAGATGCAGATATAGATGATGATGGCTCATGGAGAATTTCGGTAAGAGCAGCAGATTATCTATATAATGGAGATTATCGTTATACTAGAGAAATACGTAAATCAGAATATCTATATGATGGAAGTATTTATGGAGCAAATGGTGGAACAGATGCTAAAGACCTACAAGTATATGTAACATATAGAATAGTCGTTAGAAATCAATCAGCATCATATGATACTATAGTAAATGAAATAGTAGATTACTATGACTCAAACGAATATGAATTTGATGAAAACAATCCAATAATTAGTGAAAATACTTATGTAGGAGATAGGGCAGGAGATAGAATAGGTGATTTAGATGTATCTACAAGCACTACATTATCAAATGGTAGAGGAGATACAACACTTACAAATTACTATGAACCATTATACCTAAGTGGAATAACTGATGAAAATGGAAATGAAGCACTTCCTACAAATGGAGGAATGGCATTCGTATATCTAACATTAAAAGTTAAAACACATACTGACGAAAATGGTATGGATGGACGTGTTCAGATGGATGTAAACGTAAGCAGCGGTGCAGAAAAAGGCGTTGGAAAACGTAATATTGCAGAAATAAATGGATACTCAACATACTATAAAGATGGAGCAACAATTCCGGATGAGTTAGATTCTGGAGATTCTACTATAGATGAAGATGTAGGAGGAGATGTTGCTGGTGTAATTGATTTAGATTCAAGTGTTGGTAGTTTAAGTGATGACGATATAGATAGTGATGGTGACTTAATAATTGATGATGATCCAGTTTCAAATAGAACAGAAGATGATACAGATAAGGCTCCAAACATTAAATTAGTATTCCCACAAAGTGATGCAGATGAAAGAACATTTACAGGATATGTATTCGAAGATAATAGAACTGAAGCTTCAGGAAAAGCAGCAATAGGAAATGGTAGATACGATTCGGGAGAAGCAAAAATTAATGGTGTAACAGTTCAATTAGTAGAATTAGTACAAGAAGTTGATGCAAGTGATGCAGGTAGTCCAACAGGAAACTACTTAGGAGAATATGTATGGTATGCTAAGAGATATGAAAATGGTAACTGGGTTGATGTAGATAGTTCAAGTACTTCAGGAAGTAGAAGATACTATAGTGGACAAATTGGAACAGTTGCTCCAATTATCACAGGACCAGGTGCAACAGCAGTTGGTGGATATGATATAACAGAAGAAGGACAATACGCATTTAAAGCTATACCAGCCGGAGACTTCTTTATAAGATTTATATATGGAGATACGACACAAACTACATTAACAACAAGTGCAGGAGAAGGTTCAGAAGTTGTAGGATTATTAACATCAAATGGAATAACAACAGATGTTAATGGTGAACAAGGATTTATCTCAACTGAAGGATTAAATGCTAAATCTTATAATGGTCAAGATTATAAGAGTACAACATATCAAGCAGGAGTAAGTCAAACAGGGTCATATAATGGAGTTGATGCATATACAAGATATGATGAGCAAAATTACAATATCACTATTAATGAAAACCAATCTCCAGTAAATGGTAGCAGCTCAAAATATCAAATTAGTAAATATATTGATAGAGAAGCTACAAATGTAGACGGTACTAAGAAGAATGTAATGTATTATTACAATATTGGCGAAAGCGCAACACAAAGTGGTGTTTCAGATGCTAAAGATGTAGGAAATATTAGAGATAGTTCAAATAATTACTCTAGTGGTAAAACCGATATAGATGGAGAAACACATCAAACACTAGTAAATGCAAGAGCAGAAGTGTTAGCAGCAGGATTAAAAGTAAATTCTAATAACAATGCTAATGACCAAGTTTCTATGATAAAAGAATTAATGGATAATACTGCAATGACATCTCAAACTGGTGTTATAAATACAGAAATAGAATATAACAGAACAGAAACAGGAGACCAGGGAGATAACAATGGAATGTCATATGTTATAGATGATATAGACCTTGGACTTGCAGAAAGACCAGTTGCACAATTAAATATGGATAAAGAAGTAACTAATATGAGAATTACTTTAGCAGATGGTACAATTTTATTTGATACAGGCCATTCAGTAACTAACGTATCATATGCAGAACATACAGGACATATAGCAGATTACTTAGGTGTTCCAGATGAAAATAATGGACCTGCATATAGATTATTAGGTGTAACAATGGGAGCAAACTCAGAAAGTACTCCAGAATTAATTACAACATATATGGATGAAGAATTAATGTATGGTGCTAGAATAGAATTAATATATACATTTACTGTAACTAATATAGGTGAAGTAGATTATATGGACAATCAGTTCTATTATACAGGTGTATCAAATGCTCCAAACGACTTAAATAATGTTTCAACTTCAAGAGCAGATACTGTAGTAGATTATGTATCAAATAACCTTCAATTCTTACCTACAAATAGTAATAACTCTACATGGTCAATTAGAACAGTAGATGACTTAGTTAGAAATACTAATGCTGGAACAAATATAGGAGATAATACAAACTTAATTAATACTAAATTTACAGACACATTGAGAACATACAATGCTCTTACAACAACAAAGGCTTTAGGCGATACAAACCTATATCCAGAAACATTTGGTTCAGGTACAGCAAATGTATCGACTCAAATGATGTTATCTTCAACATTAACTCCAGATAGTGGAGATGACAGTATGGTATACAATAACTTGGCTGAAATGGTTCAAGTATCTAATGATCAAGGTAGAAGAATGAAATTCTCTATTGTTGGTAACCAAGCAATGGCCGATCAAAGCTTAGGCGTCGGAGACCCAGCAAACCCTGATGAAGGTATTTACACAAAGTCAGATTTAGTAACACCAGAAGAACCAGACGCAGACAGTTCACAACAGGTATTAATATTACCACCAACAGGTGCTAATAGAAACTATGTAATGTGGATTGTAATAGGACTTGTCATAGCTGTATTGATTGGAGGAAGTATATTCTTAATAAGAAAGAAAGTACTAAAAAATAAATAAAAAATAACGGGACTAGAATTCTAGTCTCGTTTTTTTGTAAATATATTGTTTTTTTAGGGATTTTAGGGTAAAATAAGTAAAAAAATATCACAATGTGTAAGATACTTTTTTTAATTTCAGTACTAAATTTGACAATAAATTTAAATTACAGATATTAAAATAGTGGTAAATTAAAAAAGTAAGAGGTGTGAAGGATGTTACAAAATATTTCAAAAGAATTAGGATATGATGAAGGAATACAAGGAAAAAGCAGAAAAAATTATTCAGAAGCGGCTAAAAAAATATTTACCGTGCAGAATATAGCTGTATACATTTTAAGTTTACTAATATCGGTGGTGGGATTTGGAGAAGGAGCAATAATTGCTCCATTTGGTATAGCATTAGTTGCAGCTAGCATAAGCAGAGGGCTGCCATTGTTTATGGTATATATTGCAAGTTTAATTGGTACAGGCATAGGCTTTGGAATAAATGGACTTTTAATATATATAGTTAGCTCATTATTAGTTCTTTTGACAGTTATAATTACTAAGCCCAAAAGAAATGATATTGATGCAAATGAAAGAGTAAAAATTGGTGGGAATTTAGCAATATCAGTTTTTCTAGTTCAACTAATATACATATTATTCACAGGATTTTATTTCTATGACTTATTAACAGCGATAATGATAAGTATTACTACATATATATTTTATAAAATCTTTGTAAATTCGTTATCAGTAATTAGTGAATACGGAATTAAGAAAGTATTTTCTGCACAAGAAGTAATAGGAGCAAGCTTGCTTGTTTCTATAGCAGTTTCAGCACTAGGAGACCTTAGCATATTTTCATTTTCTTTAAAAAATATAATATGTATTTTCATAGTATTATATCTAGGCTGGAGAAATGGAATTTTAGTTGGAGCTACAAGTGGAATAACTGTAGGAGTTGTACTTAGTATAATTGGTGGAGGAGAAGAAGTATTAATTGCTGCATTCGCAATTTCAGGAATGATAGCAGGTCTTCTTAATAGATTTGGAAAAATAGGAGTTATTGTTGGATTTATTCTTGGAAATATAGCTGTTGCATATGCTGCAAGTGGTGGAGTAAATAATATAATTCTATTCCAAGAAATTTTAATTGCTGCTGTAGGACTATTATTTGTTCCAAAAAGAGCAAAAATAAATATAGAAGATATCATTCCAGATACAAAATTATTACCTGAGGCTGGAAGAAATCTAGAAGAAAGTCAAGAAGCGCTAACAAAATTAACTAGTATATCAAAAACAATTTCTGAAATGGCAAATAATTTTAAAGCAAATGAGACCTATGAAAAAAATTTAGAAGTATTTGAGGACGAGCTATTAAATAGTTTAGATGGTTTAGAAGGAAATGCCTTATATGACGATATTTATAACAATGAAGGAAATATCATAGAAGATATATTAAATAATTTACTAGAAAACGGCGTTATGACTGAAAACGGAATTATTAGTATATTTGCAAAGCATAACACATATTTAATGAATTCGGAAAATCCTAGTGCAAAGGATAGCGAATTGCAAGAAATTAGAGATATGATAAAAGCAATAAATATTGCATATAGAATAAGTAAAAATAATTTTATTTGGCAAAAGAAACTTGAAGAAAATAATAAAAACTTATCTATGCAATTAAAAACTGTATCTAATGCTATAAAAGATATAGCAAATGGTATGGAAGAAAAAGTAGAAAGCTATGATGAAGAAAAACAGAAAATAAAACTTTTATTAGAAGAAAAGAATATAGATATAAAAGATTTAAATATAAAACAAGAGAAAAATGGAAGATATATAGTAAATATATATTCAGATATTTGTGATAATGAAAATGGAAAAAAATGTCCAATTAAACCAATAGAAAAAGCTATATCAAATGTACTAGATGATAAATTTATGCTTCAAGAACAAAAATGTGGAATAAGACTTAATAAAAATGTTTGTGCTTATACTTATATATCAGATGATAGATATATATTGCAAACAGGTGTGGCAAAAGCTAAAAAGGATGATTCTATTGTTTCAGGAGATAATATGTCTCAGCTAAGACTAGCAGATGGTAAATATTTGTTAGCA
Source organism: uncultured Clostridium sp. (assembly GCA_930980855.1). Lineage (GTDB taxonomy): Bacteria > Bacillota > Clostridia > TANB77 > CAG-508 > CAG-793. The sequence goes on along the minus strand of CAKNIZ010000005.1, from coordinate 5,332 downwards.
ATAAGTGATGGAATGGGTTCTGGAGCAGAAGCAAGAAGAAATAGTAAAATTGCAATATGTATGTTAGAAAGACTATTAAGCTCTGGATTTGATAAAGAAACATCTATAAATTTAATTAATGCCGCAATTATGAATGCAAATAAAGAAGAAATGTATGCAACACTTGATATAGAAATATTAGATTTATATGATGGAAAAATAGAAATTCTGAAAAACGGAGCTTGCCCAACATATATTAAAAGAAACAAAAATGTAACACTTATAAAATCAGAATCATTACCAACAGGAATAGTAAGTGAAATAAATATTGATACATATGATAAAGATTTAGAAGATGACGATATTGTAGTTATTTGTAGTGATGGTATAATAGAATCAAACCGTGAATATGCAAATAAAGAATTGTGGGTAAAATATTTGCTAGAAGAAATACAAACTGATAGTCCAGAAAGAATAGCAGATATCATACTTCATGAAGCTATTGATAATGATTTTGGAAAAGCTAGAGATGATATGAGTGTAATTGCTTTTAAAGTAAATAAGAAAAAGTAGTAATTACAGCAGTTATATAATGATTAGAAATTGTATATTTGAACTTCTTGTTCCTTGAAGCTCAACTTAAATTTAAAAATAAATATATGATTTGGAATTCCCGGAGCAGGGACGCTCCGTACGGCTCGCTAGTCGCTCCCCTTGAATTCAAAATCATATATTTATTTTTATGCTATATGTTTGAGTTCTAAGAAACATCCCCAATGTTGTTAAATTAATAACTGGCTGTGAATTGCAATGATAAATAATATATGGTTTTAAATTCAGGGGAGCGAATTGCGCAAGCATGAGTGAGCCGACCGAAGCGTTCCTGCTTCGGGAATTTAAAACCATATATTATTTATCTTATTAACTTCAAGTCAAATTTTCTAAACCTATTGAAAAAAACGCATAAAACTGATATATTATATATGAATAAAAGTATATGGAGGTAAAGATGGCAAGCCGCGGTAGAAGATACGATGGAGAACCTAAATTAAATTTTAAAAAGGTATTAGCAGTTTTAATACTATTAATTGTTATAATAATGTGTATAGTGCTTATATTTAAGTTTGCTACGCCAGAATCAGATGTGGATATAAAAGTAGTAGCAAATTCTTATATAACAGTATATTCGGGTGGAAAATGGGGAGTAATAAATTCAAGTGGAGAAACCATAATTGAACCAACATATGATGACATGATTATAATACCAGACCCATCAAAAGCCGTATTTATATATCAATCAAATGTAGATTTAGAGAATAATACATATGATTCAAAAGCTATAGATGATAAATCAAAAGAATTATTTTCTGGATATGATAAAGTAGAGGCTTTGCAAAATATAGATAGTAGTAATATTATTAGTTATGATACAAATGCATTAAAGGTATTAAAAGAAGGAAAATATGGACTTATAAACTTTGCAGGAAAAGAATTATTAGCTTGTACATATGATTCAATATCTCCTCTTAAAGGAGTAAAAAATAGCTTATTAATAAGTAAAGATGGAAAATACGGATTAGTAGATAATAGTGGAAATGTAATAATAGAAAACTTATATACAGAAATAAAACCTTTAACTAATAGATATGAAGATGGATATGTAGTAAAAAATGAAAACGGGAATTATGGGCTAATTAACTATAATAAAAAACAAGTTTTAGAGTGCAAATATTCAGAAATATTGTCAGCATGCGGAAACGAATTATATGTAGTTAGGGAAAATGGTAGCCTAAAGGTAGTTGATACAAATGGACAAACTAAAGTAGAAAATAAATTTAGTGATGTAAAAAGTATTGATGGAAACAATATGATAATAGTCAATGATGGCAAATATGGAATAATGGGAACAGAAGGCGATACAAAAGTAGAGTCTACATATGAAGATTTATCATATATTTCTGGAGAAAATTATATTGCTAAAAAAGATGGAAAATATGGAATTATCAACTTAGCTAATGAAACTCTAGTTGAATTCAATTATACAAATATGATTTATATGAAAGATGAGAATTTCATAGAAGCATATAGAGAAGATGGAAAAACAGATTTACTAAATAATAATTTTGAAGTAAAAGTAACTGGAATTGTGTCAGAAATAAATGGAACAAACGGTTATGTAAAGGTAAGAGTAGATGATGATTATAAATATTATAACTTTAGGTTAGAAGAGAAAACAGCAACAGAAGTATTTACAACAAACACATTATTCTTATCAGAACAAAATGGAAAATATGGATTTGTAGATAAAAATGGAGTAGTAATTGTTGATTACATTTATGATGATGCAACTGAACAAAATTATTATGGATATGCAGCAGTAAAATCAAATGGAAAATGGGGAGCAATTGATCAAACAGGAAAAGTTGTAGTTTCTCCATCATATGATTTAAATCAAAATACTGTAATTAGTTTTATTGGAAAATGGCATTTGGCACCAGATTTGAATGCAAATTATTACACAGATGAAAATGAATAAAACGGAAAGGAAAACGAATGATGGAAAGTGAAAATAAATATAAGATAAAACCTATTTTGATTAATACAAAATATTATCATGAATTTTATCAGAAACTTTTAATTACAGGTTATAAAATTAAAATTTGGAATAAGAAGACAGATAGTAAAATATTTAAGTATTATCTTCCAGTAGTTCGTGAATATATGTTTTGGACATTCAATATAAAAGATAGCAAAGAATTTGAAAAAATGGATGTCGAAACTAGAGCTGCTATATGTAATAATTATAAATGTACGGCATTTGAAAAAGATGGTACTCTAATTATATGCTTTTCAACTGGAATTGGATTTGTAATAGGGGATGAAGTAGAAAAGGATATAATAGAAAGTAATTATTTACAAGACATTGAAGAAATTAATATAGATAAAAGCAAAATATTTAAAATATCTGCTGAGGAGGAAGAGATATATAGCTATATTCTGGTTTTATATAAATTTGTGTTCCTAAGTAAATTAGATAAAATAATGGAAAACAAAGAAATGTTTAATAGGAACAGAAAATTGTTTGTAGATTTTGTTCAAGATATTTATACAAAAAGAATAACTGATAATGCAGTAGAAAATAAGAAAATAGACGAATGGGAAGAAAAACTAGGAATAGAAAAATTATATATATCTGTCGAAAACAAATTTGACTTATTTTATAAAAATACTAGATTAGATAGCCATGATAGTATGTTTAGAATCACTATAATATTATTAATCGTATTAATAATAATAGGAACAATAAATCTAGGAAATTGGATTGCGTAATATGGATATATATGTAGGAAATGATATAATTGAAGTAAATAGAATACAAGAAAGTATAGAAAATTTAGGAGATAAATTTATTAATAGAGTATTTACAGAAAAAGAAATTAAATATTGTGAAGAAAAAAATGTTATGAAATACCAACATTATGCTGCTAGATTTGCAGCAAAAGAAGCGGTATTTAAGGCAATATCAAAAAAATTAGATGATAAATTTAGCATACGGTTGGAAAGATGTAGAAATATTGAATGATAAAACAGGAAGACCTTATGTAAAAACAAATATTAATGTAAAAGTGGATTTAAGTATATCCCATATAAAAGACTATGCAGTGGCTACAGCAATAGCAGTAATAGAATGAGGAGGAAAAATGGAATATTTTGATTCACATGCACACTATGATAGTTATCGTTTTGATGAAGAAAGAGACGATATCATAAATAAAGTATATAATGAAGGTGTTACAAAAATTGTTAGTGCAGGATATAGTCTGGAAGGAACAAAAATAAACCTAGAATTATCAAAAAAATATCCGTTTATATATACAACAGCAGGGATATCTCCGAATGATTTAGGCGAAAACTGGGAACAAGACATAGAAGAGATAGATAAAATTATTATGGAGAATTTGAGCTCAGGAAAGATTTTAGCAGTTGGTGAGATAGGATTTGACTATCATTATGATACAGATAAAAAAATCCAATATGAGGCTTTCTCGAAGCAAATAGACATAGCAAATAAATATGAATTACCGATTGTAATTCATACTAGAGATGCAGTGATGGATACAATTACAATGCTCAAAGAAAAAACAGTAAAAAATAAAGGAATTTTTCACTGTTGTCCATTAAATAGAGAATTAGTAAAAGAAGCACTTAAACTTGGGTATTATATTTCTATGGCAGGGCCAGTTACATTTAAAAATTCAAAAAATGCTGATGAAATAATACAAATGGTACCAACAGATAGAATGCTTATAGAAACAGATAGTCCATATTTAGCACCTGAACCTGTTAGAGGTACAACAAATAATTCAATAAATTTAAAATATATTGTGAAAAAAATAGCTTCAGTCAAAGAAATGAGTGAAGAAGAAATTGCAAGATTAACATATGAAAATGCAGAAAGAGTTTTTCAAATAGCTAAATAATAAAATTCACCAATATTTTTTTCTTATTTCACGCCACGAGGACATGGCGCACAGCTCACTTGAAATAGAAAAAAATTGGTGAATTTTTAAATTAGTTATTTCCAAAATCTACTTTTACAGCTTTTTTAGCTTCTTCATTATCTACATTAAATAATGTAGATGCTTTGAATCCAAACATATTTGCTACTAAATTAGAAGGAAATGTCTCTAATTTAGTATTATACATTGTAACTGTATCATTATAAAACTGTCTTGAATAAGCAATTTTATTCTCTGTTTCAGAAAGTTCTGCTTGCATAGCATTAAATGATTGATCAGCTTTTAAATCAGGATAATTCTCAGCAACAGCCATAATAGTTTTTAAAGTATCAGAAAGAGCATTATCTAGATTAGCCTTTTCTTCTACAGTTGATGCTTTTGCCCATGAAGAACGTAAATCAGTTACTTTAGTAAGAGTTGACTCTTCATGTTTCATATATCCTTTTACAGTCTCAACTAAATTAGGAATTAAATCAAATCTTCTTTGTAGTTGAACATCTATTTGACTCCATGCGTTTTGTACACGTTGTCTTAATGTAACTAAATTATTGTATATGACAACAAGTATAATAGCAATTACAACTACAATTGCTAAAATAATCCAGCCCATAATATCCTCCTTTTTCATATTATATATTATTAATATATCATAATATGAAAAAATTAACAAGTAAAAAATTGAAAAATATAATATGGCTTGTTTTCAGTAACTAAAACAAAAATATTATGTAACTTAAAAATGAAAGCCTATGAGCCGTAAGCAAAACTGGAAACTAAGGTTAGTATAAACTTTTAGTAGGGAAAAATTAAGAAATAAATTGAATAAGAGATAC